>PFJY01000047.1 GCA_002784065.1 Hydrogenophilales bacterium CG_4_10_14_3_um_filter_58_23
CAACATGATTTGCGAAAAGAGCCAAAAAAATTACCTGATTAGGTACGTGCCTCAGCTACGTGTAGCCGGCCAGCTTTTGAGGCGAAATCCAGCTAAAAACGATAGCTTGTCCATCTTGATCGGCCCTTTTTTAGGGTAGCAAAATGCCCAAATGATGGGCTGGCTGAGGAATGTAACTAAATATCAGGAAAAATTAAGTATATTAGACACGCCGGGCTTGCCAAGATTTTCACCATTTGGTTACGCTTGCGTGTGCTTGTTTTGGAAACATCGGTGAGATGAAAACAGAAAATTTTTCGAGTGAATGCAGGCAATGTCCCAGACTGGCGGGCTTCCTCGACCAGGTGCGGTGCGATCATCCCGATTACTACGCCAGGCCGGTGCCGCCTTTTGGCGTTGATGACCCACATTTGCTGATCGTCGGCCTGGCGCCGGGAATGCATGGGGCCAACCGTACCGGCAGGCCGTTTACGGGAGATTTTGCGGGCATATTGCTGTACCGGACGTTGCACAAGTTTGGCTTTGCCAGCGCGCCGGATTCGGTCAGCGCGGAGGACGGGCTGGAATTGATCGGCTGCCGCATCACCAATGCGGTCAAGTGCCTGCCGCCGCAAAACAAGCCCGGGCCTGCCGAAATCAGGCAGTGCAACGGCTTCCTGGGCGGGGAAATCGCCGCTCTCGGAGAAGGCGCCGCGATCATGGCGTTGGGCACGATCGCGCACCAGGCGGTGCTGCGCGCGCTGGGGCTCAAACTCAGGGATTTTTCCTTCGGCCATGGCGCGGTGCATGGACTTCCCAGGGGGATGACCCTGTACGACAGCTATCATTGCAGCCGTTATAATACCCAGACCAAACGCCTGACCGCAGAAATGTTCGAGTCCGTGTTCGCCAACATCCGCAACAATCTTGTTCGACTCCAAACCCTTCCTCGCTAATCTGCCCCATCTTCCGGGGGTGTACCGCATGTTTAACGCGGGCGGCGAGGTGATCTACGTCGGCAAGGCGCGCGATCTCAGGAAGCGGGTTTCCTCCTACTTCCAGAAAACCACGCTGGCGCCGCGCACCGGGCTGATGGTGTCGCAGATCGTCCAGATCGAGACCACCGTCACGCGCACCGAAGGCGAGGCGCTGTTGCTGGAAAACAACCTGATCAAGGCGCTGGCGCCGCGCTACAACGTTCTGTTCCGCGACGACAAATCCTATCCCTACATTATGCTGAGCGGCCACCGCTACCCTCGGCTGGGGTATTTTCGCGGCACGCCCGACAAGAAGAACCGGTATTTTGGGCCGTTCCCCAATGCCGGCGCGGTGCGGGAAAGCATGCAATTGCTTCAGAAAGTGTTCCGGTTGCGCACCTGCGAGGACAGCGTTTTCAACCACCGGACCCGTCCTTGCCTGCTCTACCAGATCAAGCGCTGCACCGCGCCCTGCGTTGGCTTGATCGGGGATGAAGGCTATCTTCAAGACGTGAAGGAGGCGGGGCTGTTCCTGGAAGGCAAGGAACAGCAGGTGCTGGAGCGTCTGGAAGCGGCCATGCAGGCGGCGGCGGAGGCGCAACGCTACGAGGTGGCGGCGGTGTTGCGCGATCAGGTCATGGCCTTGCGCACGATCCAGGAAAAGCAGTTCGTCAGTGGCGAAAGCGGACTGGATGCGGACGTGGTGGCCTGCGCCGTCGAGGAAGGCGTGGTTTGCGTCAATCTGGTGATGATCCGGGGGGGCAGGCATTTGGGCGATAAAAGCTTCTTTCCCAAAAATGCCGACGGGTGCGATGCGGTCACCGCGCTGGAGGCCTTTCTGGCGCAGCACTATATCGGTCGCTCCGTGCCGCCATTGATCATCGTCAGCGAAAGGCTGGATGACGCTATGCTGGCGGCGCTGCTAACCGAGCAAGTAAAACGAAAAGTTCAAATCAGCGCCAACCCCATCGGCGAACGTCGCGTATGGCTGAGGATGGCGCTGGAAAACGCGCGGATTGCGATCGCGCAGCGACTCAGCCAGCAATCCACCCAGGAGGCACGGCTGCAAGCGCTGGTCCAGGCGCTGGACCTGCCGGAGGGAACGAAGCGCATCGAGTGTTTCGATATCAGCCATACCATGGGGGAGGCGACGGTGGCGTCGTGCGTGGTGTATGACAACTACGCCATGCAGAATGGCGAGTACCGGCGCTACAACATTAGCGGCATCACGCCGGGGGACGATTATGCCGCCATGTGCGACGCGCTGACGCGCCGCTACCGCAAGATCGCGGCGGGCGAGGGAGCCATGCCGGATCTGATCCTGATCGACGGCGGCAAGGGGCAGTTGGCGGTGGCCGAAGAGGTGATGGCCGAGGTGGGCTTGAGCGATGTCCGCCTGATCGGCGTGGCGAAAGGGGCGGAACGCAAGGTCGGTCTGGAGCAGCTGATTTTTCCGGGCGGGGAAAAGGCGCTACAATTGCCTGCGGATCATATCGGGCTGCATCTGATCCAGCAAATCCGCGATGAGGCGCACCGCTTCGCCATCACGGGGCACCGGGCGCGGCGCGGCAAGGCTCGCCTGCATTCGTCGCTGGAGGATATCGGCGGTGTGGGGGCAAAACGGCGGCAGAAATTGCTGGCTCGTTTCGGTGGTTTGAAAGGCGTGCAAGCCGCCAGCGTGGATGAATTGGCCCAGGTTGAGGGGATTAGCCAGACGCTGGCGGAAAAAATTTACCAGGGATTGCACTAAGAGCCTATTTCAGTAGATTTCATCCACGCGTTGCTACCAGAATGGCGCGTGAGCAAGGAAAGAGGAGAGCAGTTTGGTTATTCCAAATAAGCGACGAATGACGCCGCGCACGCGCCATTCTGGTAGCAACCCTGCGGGCCGGTGGCGCTTTGGTCGCATGGCTTTGTTGCGTGCCGTTTGCTGTGAATCACACAGCGGCACGCCCCGCGTCGCGCCCTGCGGCCAAATCGCCGCCGGCGCGTGGATGAAATCTACTGAAATAGGCTCTCTGTGCCACTGAATATTCCGAACTTACTAACTTGGTTGCGAATCCTGCTGATTCCAGTGTTTGCGGCCGTGTTTTACCTGCCGACCACATGGCTGCATCCGCAGTGGGTCAACCTCACCGCGACATTGATTTTTGCCGTGGCGGCAGTGACCGACTGGCTCGACGGTTACCTGGCCCGCGCACTGAAGCAAACTTCCGCTTTTGGCGCTTTCCTTGATCCCGTGGCGGACAAGCTGATGGTGGCGGCAGCCTTGATCATCCTGGTTAAACTCGACCGCGTGTCGGCACTCATTGCGCTGGTCATTGTTGGCCGGGAAATCACCATCTCCGCCTTGCGTGAATGGATGGCCGGAATCGGCCAGGGTAAAAGCGTGGCAGTTTCGTTCATCGGCAAGCTCAAAACCACCGCGCAAATGGTGGCGATTCTGCTGCTCCTGTATCACGACCCAATCTTGCAGGTCATCGACACCCCTATTTGGGGAACCTGGCTGATTTATATTGCGGCGATTTTGACTTTATGGTCAATGGGTTATTATCTAAAACAGGCCGCACCGCAGGTGCGTAAAGGAAAGTGAATGGCGCTCTATCTTGACATGGGCTCCAAAATCGCTAAAATAGCGGCTTCTTAATTGCGGGAATAGCTCAGTTGGTAGAGCACAACCTTGCCAAGGTTGGGGTCGAGAGTTCGAGTCTCTTTTCCCGCTCCAGATTCCAAGGGAAAGCAAACGCTTTCCCTTTTTAGTTGCTCAGCACGTTTTTTGTGCGTTCCCGGTTTCAGCGGCGGGGTAGCAAAGTGGTTATGCAGCGGCCTGCAAAGCCGTCTACGCCGGTTCGATTCCGACCCCCGCCTCCAGTAAAATCAAGAATTCAGGCCGCCTTCGGGCGGCCTTTTTGCTTTCCAGACCTGCCTAAAACCGCTTACTTTTGATACTCTGATACCCCCGGTGGCTGAGCTGCCACCCGGCTAACCGGTGGGTTGTGCGATTGCGGGAGCTGAAAATGGCGACATGCCAGCAGCGCGGTGATTAGACAGGCTCCTGGGCGGTGGTCGATCCAGTCCTTGACACGCCCCGCCGCGTTCACCCCTACAAGCCCGGCAGTTGGGGACCGAAACAGGCTGACGCGTTGATTGCGGCAGACGGAAGCTGGCACAACCCAATACTGATGAAGGAGGCAAAATGAAAGCGACACAACAACTGCACCATCTCGGTCAAAGCCTGTGGCTCGACAATATTACGCGCGAGCTGCTGACGAGCGGCACACTGGGCCGCTATATCAGCGAGCTCTCCGTAACGGGGCTGACCTCCAATCCCACGATTTTCGATCAGGCCATCCAAAATAGCGATTTTTACGATGACGCCATCCGCCAAAAAGCGCTTGCCGGCAAATCGGGCGAGGCACTCTTTTTCGAGCTGGCGCTGGAGGATCTGACCCAGGCCACCGATCTCCTGCGTCCGGTTCACGACGCCACTGGCGGCGTTGACGGCTGGGTATCGCTGGAGGTATCGCCCTTGCTGGCGGATGACGCTGCGGCAACGATAGCAGCGGCAACGCAACTGTATGCGCGTGCGCGACGCCCGAATCTTTTCATCAAAATACCCGGCACCCGCGCAGGCATTGCCGCGATTGAGGAGACGATCTTCGCCGGCGTGCCTGTGAATGTGACGCTGCTGTTCTCCCGCGAGCACTACATCGCCGCCGCCGAGGCCTATATGCGCGGCATCGAACGGCGCATCGCTGCCGGTCTCGATCCGGCGGTCGGCTCCGTGGCATCGATTTTCGTCAGCCGCTGGGACGTCGCCATCAAGGACAAGGTTCCCGACTCGCTACGCAACCGTCTCGGCATTGCCATCGCCATGCGCACCTACAAAGCCTATTGCGATCTGCTAGCCTCGTCCCGCTGGCAGAAACTGGCCGGCGTCGGCGCCCGGCCGCAACGCCTGCTATGGGCCAGCACCGGCAGCAAGGATCCCGCAGCCTCGGACACCCTTTACGTCGAAGCACTGGCTGCACCGGATACCATCAACACCATCCCCGAGAAGACGCTGATCGCCTTTGTCGACCATGGCAAAGTAAAGAGCGTCTTGCCGCCTGATGGCGGTGATGCCGAAGCGCTACTCGCCGAGTTTGCGCGGGCCGGGATCGACAATGCAGCGCTCGCAGCCCTGCTCCAGCGCGAAGGCGCGCAGTCTTTCGCAAAATCCTGGAACGGCCTGATGGACTGCATTTCGTCAAGAAGCGCCGTGCTTACGCAGACCCGCCCAGGCGGAGCCAGGCCATGAGCGAACAAGCACGGGTTAGTCACCCGAAGGCGCGTCTTTTATCCACGGACGTAGAGGGATTCGATTCCCTGGCCGAGCTTGCCTTGGACCTGCGTTCGTCGTGGAATCATGCCACCGACCCAGTGTGGCGGCAGCTGGATCCTGTACTGTGGGCTCTCACGCATAACCCTTGGGTCGTCTTGCAGACGGTCTCACGAGAGAAGCTCCAGCGTGTTTTAGCCGATCCCGCTTTCCGCAAAAACGTTGATGATCTGGTGCAAGCCAGGCGCGATGCGGCGGAGGCGCCTGCGTGGTTTCAGCAAGCCTACCCGCAATCTTCGCTCACCTGTGTGGCGTATTTCAGTATGGAATTCATGTTGAGCGAAGCGTTGCCCATTTACTCGGGCGGACTGGGCAATGTGGCCGGCGATCAACTCAAGGCCGCCAGCGATCTGGGTGTCCCGGTGATCGGCGTGGGGCTGCTCTACCAGCAAGGTTATTTCCGCCAGGTGATCGATAAGGATGGCGCCCAGCAGGCCCTCTTCCCCTATAACGATCCCGGGCAGTTACCGATCACACCGTTGCGTAAACCGAATGGGGAGTGGTTGCGATTAGAGGTTGCGTTGCCCGGTTACTCGGTCTGGCTGCGCGCCTGGCAGGTCCAGGTCGGTCGCGTGAAGCTGTACCTGCTGGACAGCAATGACGCAGCGAATTACCCCGCGCATCGGGGCATTACCAGCGAGCTTTACGGAGGAGGGCCGGAATTGCGCCTGAAACAGGAAATACTGCTCGGGATCGGCGGATGGCGGCTGCTCGCGGCGCTCGGCATCCAGCCGGAAGTCTGCCATTTGAATGAAGGACATGCGGCCTTCGCAGTGCTGGAACGCGCGCGCAGCTTCATGGAGGAAACCGGGCGGACCTTCGAGGTCGCGCTGGCCGTCACCCGGGCGGGCAACCTTTTCACCACCCACACGGCGGTGGCGGCCGGTTTCGATCGTTTCTCTCCGGCGCTCATCGAGCAATACCTCGCGGGTTACGCTGAGCAGAAGCTAGGCGTAACCCTCTACGATTTGTTGGCCTTGGGCCGCCAGAATCCGAACGATTCGTCTGAACCCTTCAACATGGCCTACCTGGCGATTCGCGGGAGCGGAGCGGTGAATGGCGTGAGTCGCTTGCATGGAAAAGTGAGCCGGCACCTGTTCGAGCCGCTCTTCCCACATTGGCCGGCGGAAGAGGTGCCTGTCGGATACGTGACCAACGGCGTCCATGTGCCGACCTGGGATTCGGTTCCGGCCGATGATCTCTGGACGGAAGCCTGCGGCAAGGACCGCTGGCTGGGAACAGCGGAAACTCTGGAGCAGGATATTCGCCGCATTTCAGATGCCAGGCTTTGGCAATTTCGAAGCGCCGCCAGCAAGTCTCTTGTTGAATACGCCCGCGAACGATTGTCTCGGCAACTGACCGTCTCAGGCGCATCGCCCGAGACGGTTGATGGTGCGAAGCATCTGTTCGACTGCAATACGTTAACGCTGGGTTTCGCGCGTCGTTTTGCAACCTACAAAAGACCGAATCTGCTGCTTCACGACCCGGAGCGACTGCTGCGTCTGCTGACCAATCCGCAACGCCCGGTTCAGCTTATCATGGCCGGCAAGGCCCATCCCGCAGACCAGGCAGGGCAGGCCCTGATCCAGCAATGGATGAAGTTCATCTGCCGGCCCGAGGCACGCCCCCATGTGGTCTTTCTCAGTGACTACGACATGGATTTGACCGAGCAGTTGGTGCAGGGCGTGGATGTCTGGCTCAACACGCCGCGACGCCCCTGGGAAGCGTGTGGAACCAGCGGCATGAAAGTACTGGTCAATGGTGGTATCAATCTGTCTGAACTGGACGGTTGGTGGGCGGAAGCCTACACGCCGGAAGTAGGGTGGGCACTGGGGGATGGCCAGGAACATGATAACGATCCTGCCTGGGACGCTATCGAAGCCGAAGCCCTCTATGACCTGCTCGAACGCGAGGTGATCCCGGAGTTCTATACGCGTGATGAACAAGGTATCCCCAGTGCCTGGGTAACCAGGATGCGGGAAAGCATGGCGCGATTGACGCCGCGTTTTTCCACCAATCGCTCGGTGTGCGAATACACCGAGCAACACTACCTCCCGGCAGCCTCAGCCTACCTTGCTCGGGCTGTCGATAAAGGCGCAATCGGCGTGGATATGGTTAAACCATTACGGGAAATCCCCCGGCTGTGCCGGGGTGGCAGTAGAAGTTTGACTTTTGCGGAAGTCCACCGTGAAACTTCCAGAGTGAGCC
>PFJY01000186.1 GCA_002784065.1 Hydrogenophilales bacterium CG_4_10_14_3_um_filter_58_23
CGGTGTTCGGCGTGATCTTGAAGGGGGGTTCACTGAGGCCGAAGTGGTCGAGATACATCTTTAGGAAGCGCCGAATAAGGTATCGAGCGATTGTGCCACAAACCATTGCTGCGGAATAGGAAAAATTCTGGCCCGTGTTGCATGTTGATTGTTGCATGAGCCAAGCTGGTTTAGAATGCGGGCTTCGCTTATCTATCTAAAGAACAAATTCTCGTGCCTGCCGAAAATCTGGTTGAAATCAGCGATCTGAACTTCAGTTATGGTAAGCATCCGATCCTGAAGGGGATTAACATGAATATCCCCCGGGGCAAGCTCGTCGCCATCATGGGGCTATCCGGCTGCGGCAAGACGACCACGCTGCGCCTGATTGGCGGGTCGATCAGGCCCACTACCGGCAGTGTCAAGGTGGCGGGAAAAGAAGTGGGCGGGCTGGATACGGAAGACCTGTACACAATGCGCCGCAAGATGGGCATGTTGTTCCAGTTCGGGGCGCTGTTTACCGACCTTTCCGTTTATGAGAACGTGGCCTTCCAGATGCGCGAGCATACCGATTTGCCCGAAACCGTGATCCGCGACCTGGTGATGATGAAGCTCCATGCCGTGGGCCTGCTCGGTGCGCACGGCCTGATGCCGTCCGAGCTGTCCGGGGGCATGGCGCGGCGCGTGGCGCTGGCGCGGGCGATTGCCCTCGATCCGATGCTGATGATGTACGATGAGCCGTTTGCCGGTCTCGATCCGATTTCGCTGGCGGTGATCGGCAACCTGATCCGGCGTTTGAACGATGCCCTTGGAGCGACCTCGATCCTGGTGACCCACGACATTCAGGAGTCGTTGAAAATTGTGGACTACGTGTATTTCATGGCGGATGGCGTGGTGGTCGCCGAAGGCACCGCCGACGAGATCAAGGCCAGCAGGCTGCCGTTCGTGCACCAGTTCGTGTGGGGCGAGAGCGACGGGCCGGTGTCGTTTCATTATCCGAGCGCGCCTTATCGGGAAGATTTGTTGTTGGAGTTAGCTCATGGCGCATAGGAAAGTCGGTTTTGGTCTGCGCGGCATTGGCCACGCCGTGGTCAATGGCGTGGGGCGTCTGGGGTACGCCAGCCGTTTCTTCCTGATGATTTTGATCGGCTCCGGCGCGAGCTTCCGCCGCATCCACCTGACGATACGCGAAATCTATTTCACGGGGGTGATGTCGCTGATTATCATCCTGGTTTCCGGCCTGTTCGTCGGCATGGTGCTGGGCTTGCAGGGCTACGAAACCCTGCAAAAATATGGTTCCGAGTCGGCGCTGGGATCGCTGGTGGCGCTGTCGCTGGTGCGCGAGCTGGGGCCGGTGCTGGCCGCTTTGCTGTTCGCCAGCCGCGCCGGTTCCGCCATCACCGCCGAAATCGGCCTGATGAAAGCGACCGAGCAGATCGCCGCGATGGAGATGATGGCGGTCGATCCTATCTCGCGCGTGGTGGCGCCGCGCTTCTGGGCCGGGGTGACCTCCATGCCGTTGCTGGCCGCGATGTTTTCCGCCGTCGGCGTGTTCGGCGGCTATCTGGTCGGGGTGGTGTTTATCGGTGTGGACGTGGGGTCGTTCTGGTCGCAGATGGAGGCGGCGGTGGACTTCAGGCAAGACATCGTGAACGGCGTGATCAAGAGCGTGGTGTTCGGTATCGCGGTGACCGCGATCGCCTTGTTCGAAGGCTACGATGCCCCGCCCACGGCGGAGGGTGTATCGCACGCCACGACCCGTACCGTGGTGACATCGGCGCTGGTCGTGCTGGGGCTAGATTTTATTTTAACGGTATTCATGTTTCGGGGAGTGTAGGTTTATGGAACGGACGACACTGGATATGTGGGTGGGCGCTTTCATGGTGGGCGGACTCATCGCGCTGCTGATCCTGGCTTTCAAGGTGGGAAACCTGGGCGGCTATGATGGCTCCAAAACCTATCGGGTGTACGGCGAATTCGACAACATCGGCGGCCTCAAAATCAAGGCGCCGGTGAAAAGCGCGGGCGTGGTGGTCGGCCGGGTATCGGGTATCCAGTTTGACAATAAAACTTTCCGGGCTCACGTGGAAATGCGCCTCAGTCAAAATAATCTGTTTCCCAAGGATACCAGCGCAGCCATCCTGACTTCCGGTCTGTTGGGCGAGCAGTACATCGGCCTGGAAGCCGGAGGGGACGAGGCGAATCTGAAAAATGGCGATAAATTCAAGCTGACCCAGTCGGCGATGGTGTTGGAGCAGTTGATCGGTCAGGCCCTTTTCAGCAAAGCGTCGGGTGAGGGGGGCGACAAAAATACCGCCCAAGGCGGTAACAAAAAGCCGTAGTACAATAATTCTTTTGGAGCGCATGATGAAAAAATCGTTTTCCCCTGCCCTGTTCTTTGTGACAGCGTTTTTTTGTGCAACCGCGACTGTGGTCGCGGCGGAAATGGCGCCGGACGCGCTGGTCAAGGCGACCTCCCAGGATGTGCTGGAGATCGTCAAGCAGGATAAGGATATTCAGGCGGGGAACAAGCAAAAGATCTACTTGCTGGTCGATGCCAAGGTACTGCCCCATTTCGATTTCAAACGCATGACCCAGCTCGCAGTGGGAAAATTCTGGCGTCAGGCCACGCCGGCACAACAGGATGCGCTGGTGAAGGAGTTCCGCGCCTTGCTGGTGCGGACTTATTCCATTTCGCTGAGCACTTACAAGAACCAGACCATCGACTACAAGCCGTTGAGAATGCAGCCCGGCGACACCGATGTGATGGTGAAAACCGTGGTCAAGCAACCCGGCGGTCAGCCTGTTCCCATCGACTACAGCTTGCAGAAAAACGCGGACGGCTGGAAGGTCTACGATGTGGTGGTGGACAACATCAGCCTGGTCACCAATTACCGGGGTTCTTTCGCCAGCGAAATCCGCCAGTCCGGCATCGGCGGCCTGATCAAGGTGTTGGTCGACAAGAATCACCGGGCCGAAACTTCGGGCGTCAAAGGCTGAATCGGACACTGCGTGGACATGATCGTACAAGACGGCGACAATTACCGGATTCAGGGCCGGATCACCATCGCCAACGCCAACGCCTTGCTGACAGAAGGCTTGAAGCTGTTCGTCCGCGATGGCTTGACGGTGGATCTGTCTCAACTGGAGGAAGTGGACTCCTCTGCGGTCAGCCTGGTGCTGGAGTGGTTGCGCGAGGCCCAGCGCAATCAACGCAAGCTCAGTTTCACCAACCTTCCCGAGAATCTGAAGAGCCTGGCGACCCTGTACAGCGTACTCGATTTGATTCAGCCGGCTGAAGCCAGCTGATCCGCCTCAACCTGGTAGTCAGTCACGTTGAAATTGCATGATGTAGGAGCGACCTCCCGGTCGCGAACCACCGAATTCGCGACCGGGAGGTCGCTCCTACGCGCCATTGTTTCATGTTGACAGACTACCAGCCGTGACCCCCGCGATCGAAATCAGTGAAGTGCACAAGCGCTTCGGCAACCTTCATGCCTTGCGTGGCGTGGACCTGACGGTGGCGCAGGGCGAATTTTTCGCCTTGCTCGGCCCCAACGGCGCCGGGAAAACCACGCTGATCAACATTCTGGCCGGACTTTCCCGCGCTACGCAAGGCAGCAGCAGGGTGATGGGCCACGATGTGGTGGACGACTACCGCAATGCGCGGCGCGCCCTTGGCGTGGTGCCGCAGGAGCTGGTCTACGACGCCTTTTTTAGCGTGCGCGAAATGCTGCGCTTCCAATCCGGCTATTTCGGTCTGTGCAAGAACGATGCCTGGATTGATGAGCTACTCCACAACCTGGGCCTGACGGACAAGGCCGACACGCCTACCCGCTTACTCTCCGGCGGCATGAAGCGGCGCGTGCTGATCGCGCAGGCGCTGGTGCATAAGCCACCGGTGATCGTGCTCGACGAACCCACCGCCGGGGTGGACGTGGCGCTGCGCCAGAACCTGTGGGGGTTTATCCGGCGTCTGAACCGCGATGGCCACACCATCGTGCTCACCACCCACTACCTGGAGGAGGCGGAAACCCTGTGCAGCCGTATCGCCATGCTCAAGCAGGGCCAGGTTATCGCGCTCGACACTACGCACAACCTGCTCAGCGCCCATGCCGCTATCCAGGTTCGGCTCAAGCTCGACCCGAACCGGCTGCCTGACGCGTTGCGGCCGCTGCTTGTCGCCGAGGAAGCCGGTTGCTTTCGCCTGGTATTGGAAGATTACAGCCGGCTGGAAAAAGTGCTGGCAACCCTGCGCGAGGCAAACGTGTCGGTGGACGAGCTCGAAGTGTCGAAACCGGATCTGGAAGAGGTGTTTTTGCAGATTATGGGCAAGGAGGTGGCGAGATGATCGGCCTGTGGACGCTGCTTTACAAGGAGCTGCTGCGTTTCTGGAAGGTCGGCATGCAGACCATTCTGTCGCCGCTGGTGACGACACTGCTCTATCTGCTGATTTTTTCCCACGTGATGGCAGCGCATGTGCAGGTTTATCCCGGTGTCGGCTATACCGCCTTCCTGATTCCGGGGCTGGTGATGATGGCGATGCTGCAAAACGCCTTCGCCAACAGCTCCTCCAGCCTGATCCAGTCGAAAATGTCGGGCAATATCGTGTTTTTGCTATTGCCGCCGCTGGCCTACTGGCAATTCTTTACCGCTTATGTGGCGGCGGCCATCGTGCGCGGCCTGGTGGTTGGCTTGGGGGTGGGGCTGGCCGGGTTATGGTTCACGCCGGTCGCGCTGGCGCATCCCTTGTGGATGGTGGCGTTCGCGCTGGCGGGTTGCGCCATGCTGGGGACGCTAGGCATCATTACGGCGCTGTGGGCGGACAGCTACGATCAGATGGCGACGGTACAAAATTTCATCATTCTGCCGTTGACTTTCCTGTCCGGGGTGTTCTACTCGATCCACTCCCTGCCGGCTTTCTGGCAGGCGCTGTCGCGCTACAACCCGTTTTTCTATCTGATTGACGGATTCCGTTATGGCTTCTTCGGCGTCTCGGATGTTTCTCCCGATCTGGGGTTATTGATTGTCGGCACCTGCTTTTTGGCCTTATCATTAGCCACCTTGGCGCTGCTCAAGAGCGGTTATAAATTACGGAATTGACATGCTTACACCTGAAAACGTTAAAACTTATATTGAACAAGGCCTGAAGTGTACCCATATAGAGGTGCATGGCGATGGCCGCCATTTCGAGGCGGTGATCGTCAGCCCGGATTTTGAAGGTATGGGGATGGTGCAGCAGCACCAGCTGGTCTACCGGGCGCTGGGCGACAGGATGCACGAAGAAATTCACGCCCTGTCGATGAAAACCTTTACCCCGGAGCAGTGGGCGAAATAATTGAACTTTGTTGGAGTGGATATGGATCAGAACGCATTGAACAAAATCAGGCAAACCGTCACCGGGAACCCGATCGTGCTTTACATGAAAGGCACCCCGCAGTTCCCGCAGTGTGGTTTTTCCGGGCTGGCGGCCCAAGTTCTGAAGGCCTGTGGTGTGACCGATTATGTTGCGGTCAATGTGCTGGCCGACGCGGAAGCCTACGAAAACCTGAAGTATTACGCCAATTGGCCGACTTTCCCCCAGCTCTATATCAAGGGGGAACTGATCGGCGGGTCCGACATCATGAAAGACCTCTACGAGAAGGGCGAGTTGCAGAAGCTGGTGGAAAGCGCAAAGGCTTAATCTCGTAAAAGGCATAATATGGACAAGCTGGTCATTCAGGGCGGGATTCCCCTGTCCGGGGAAATTCGTATTTCCGGAGCCAAAAATGCGGCCTTGCCGATTCTCTGCGCCGCATTGCTGACGGAAGAGCCTCTCCGCATCGGCAACGTGCCTTATTTGCGCGATGTCACGACCATGCTCGAACTGCTCAACCAGATGGGCGCGGAAATCTCGGTCAACGACCGCATGGGGGTGGAGATTGTCGCGCGCAAGCTGCACAATCCGGCGGCACCCTACGAGCTGGTCAAAACCATGCGCGCCGCTATCCTGGTGCTGGGCCCGCTGCTGGCGCGCTGCGGGCAGGCGCGGGTATCCCTGCCGGGCGGCTGCGCCATCGGCTCGCGTCCGGTGGATTTGCACATCAAGGGCTTGCAGGCGATGGGCGCGGAAATCGAGATCGAGCACGGCTACATCCTGGCGCGCGCGGCGCGTCTCAAGGGCGCGCGGATTTTCATGGATACCGTCACCGTTACCGGCACGGAAAACCTGATGATGGCGGCGACCCTGGCCGAAGGCGCGACAGTGCTGGAAAACGCCGCGCGTGAGCCGGAGGTGGTGGATCTGGCGAACTGCCTGATCGCCATGGGCGCAAAAATCGAGGGCGTCGGCAGCGACGTGATCACCATCCATGGTGTGGATCGTTTGCATGGCGCCGACTACCGGGTCATGCCCGACCGGATTGAAGCCGGAACCTTTCTGGTGGCGGTCGCGGCTACTGGCGGCAAAGTGCTGCTCAAGGATGTGCGTCCCGACATCCTCGATGCCGTGCTAGAAAAGCTGCGCGAAGCTGGCGCCCGCATCGAATGCGGCGCGGACACCATCAGCCTGGAAATGGCCGGGCCGCTCAAGTCCGTGAACGTGCGCACCGCCCCCTATCCGGCTTTCCCCACCGACATGCAGGCGCAGTTCATGGCGCTGAATGCCGTGGCGAATGGCGCGGCTACCGTCACCGAAACCATTTTCGAGAACCGTTTCATGCACGTGCAGGAACTGCAGCGCCTGGGCGCGAATATCGAAATCGAGGGCAATACCGCCGTGGTGCGGGGCGTGGCCACTTTGAGCGGCGCCACGGTAATGGCGACCGACCTGCGCGCCTCGGCGAGCCTGGTCGTGGCCGGCCTGGTCGCCCAGGGCGAAACCAGCGTGGAACGGATTTACCACATCGACCGCGGCTACGAGTGCATCGAGGAGAAGCTGTCCCAGCTCGGGGCGAGGATCAAGCGGGTGCATTGATGCCGACTCTCTTGCGGATTGGGCCATACCGATTTTTTGTATGGGAGCGACCGGAATGAGCCGGTTCATGTTCATGTCGAACGCGACGACATGATTGCAAAATTCTGGATCAGTCCGGTTCGCCTGGGAAGCAGCGGTGGCTTTGGCAGGGTGGAATTGGTCAAGATTCAAAAGATCGTGGTCGAACATCAACCCCATTTATTGGAGGCGTGGCATGAATGCTTCGGTAGCCGTTGAAATTGAAACTCCAGACATCGCGAATGTGGTCTTGACGGATGACACCTTGAGTGTCGATCTGGTGGACGGGCGAACCATTTCGGTACCGTTGGCGTGGTTTCCCCGGCTCCAATATGCCACGCGGGAAGAAAGAAATCGCTGGCGCCTGATCGGTAAAGGCCAAGGCATCCATTGGGAAGAAATAGACGAGGATATCAGCGCTGAGAGTTTGATCCTGGGTAAACCGTCGGCAGAAAGTCAGACTTCGCTGCAAAAATGGCTGGATAAACGTGCCTAATAAACTTACGTCAATCACCATCGCCCTTTCCAAGGGCCGCATTTTCGAGGAAACCGCGCCGTTGCTGAAAGCGGCGGGGATTATCCCGCTCGACGACCCGGAAACCTCGCGCAAGCTGATCCTGGCGACCAATCGGCCCGAGGTGCGCCTGATCGTGGTGCGCGCTTCCGACGTGCCGACCTACGTGCAATACGGCGCGGCCGACATGGGCATCGCCGGCAAGGACGTGCTCTACGAGCATGGCGGCGCCGGGCTGTACCAGCCGCTGGACTTGCAAATCGCGCGCTGCCGCATGATGGTGGCGGTGCCGGAAGGCTTCGATTATGAAAACGTAGTGCATCAGGGCGCGCGCCTGCGCGTCGCTACCAAGTACCTGCAAATCGCGCGCGAGCATTTCGCCAGGAAGGGCGTCCACGTCGATCTGATCAAGCTTTACGGTTCGATGGAACTGGCGCCGCTAGTCGGGTTGGCCGATGCCATCGTCGATCTGGTGAGCAGCGGCGGCACGCTCAAAGCCAACCACTTGGTGGCGGTGGAAGAAATCATGCAGATCAGCTCGCGCTTGGTGGTCAATCAGGCGGCGCTGAAGCTCAAGCGCGCGCAGATTCAGCCGATACTGGATGTTTTTGCCGAGACCGTCGCAAAAACATCGGCTTAAGTGGGTTATTGATCCAGTACGTGAAATTCCAAACTTGTGTAGGGTGCCAATAAGCGAAGCGCATTGCACCGGATGGCTATTTTCATTCGGCGCAATAACGATTGCGCACTACGGCCCTGGTATCGTAGCCCGCTGGTGAGCTGCTTATATTGCTTCATCTGTGCTCTTTTTACTTGGTCGTTTAAGTGGCTCCGATATTAACGCAGCTCGCCACCTAAATTCTCTTACAAAAGTTGCACTTCAGAGTTGAATCCGCCTTGCTCTCCTCCGCCCTCTCCATCCAGCGGCATTATCCGTTATCGGGTTGGCTCTTATGCGGCGGGTTGGACGAAGCCGCTATCGCGGAGAAATATTTCCCACCAATCTGATTTATTGACATAATTCCTCCTCGACCCGCAAGG
>PFJY01000208.1 GCA_002784065.1 Hydrogenophilales bacterium CG_4_10_14_3_um_filter_58_23
GGTTTTCATCGTAGCACCTATCTTATTGATTGGTATGGCGATAGTATAGACCACTACTTAACAGTGACATAGCCTTATTTTTTTAGGTTAGCCAGATGGATCTTGGCCGAGTTAGTTCCGGTTCTTGCCTTTTTCCTATACCCCATAGCCTATGAAGGTTTGTATTCTTTCCGATAGTCACGACAATCGCACACTGCTGGCTTCTGCCGTGCAGGACGCCAAGGCGCGCGGCGCCGTTGCCACGCTGCATTGCGGTGACGTTGTCGCGGCTAATACCCTGGGTGTGTTCAAGAAGCTGGATATGCCGGTACACGTCATCTACGGCAACAACACCGGCGATCTCTATACCTTGTCGCGCATGGCGCACGAGTCGGGCAACCTGATCCATTTTTACGGCCAGGATGCGGGTATCACCCTGCATGGCCGCACGATTTTCATCGTGCATTACCCGCATTACGCCCGCGCTCTGGCCTGTACCGGTGAATGGGACATGGTCTGTTGCGGCCACGATCATCGCTCCGCGATTGAGCAGGTGGACAACATCCGTGGCGGAAAAACCTGGATGGTGAATCCGGGTACGGTCGGCGGGGTGGGGAAGCCACCCACCTATGTGATGGGCGATCTGGAGACGATGACCTTCGAAGTTCTTCCCGTGCCCGTATAGCATTGATTTAATCTATTCAAACATAAGAAAATTTGTAGGTATTTTTGTGAACAGTGCGGTGGATTGAGCCTCCAATTGGGAGTAAGATTTCCCCGGATCAAAAATCCAACAGTTATTAAACTGGGCCAGGCGCAAATCAACGCCGAAGCCCATGTATCCGTGATGGAGGTAACCTGATGACGGACATTATTGCAACCAATCAGACCATTCTGGTCGTCGGCGGCGGAATCAGCGGCATGACGGCTGCCCTGGAGGCGGCCGAATGCGGCAAGAATGTCGTGCTGGTGGAAAAGAACCCCGCCCTTGGCGGTCGCGTATCCCAGCTTTATCGCTATTTCCCCAAGCTGTGCCACCCCATCTGCGGACTGGAAATCAATCAGCGCCGTCTCAAGCAGAATCCGCGCATCCGTGTGCTGACCATGGCTGAAGTAACGGCAATCACCGGCGGCGAGGGCGACTACACCGCCACCGTCAAGCTGGCTCCGCGCTATGTCAACGAGAACTGTACCGCTTGCGGCGAGTGCGCCAAGGCGGTGGACGCCGAAGTGCCGGATGCCTTCAATTACAATCTCGGCAAGGTCAAGGTGGCTTATCTGCCAAATAAAATGGCCTACCCGCAGCGCTACGTGCTTGACCCGTCGATCATCGGCAGCGCCGATGCCGACAAGGCCAAGGCCGCCTGCAAGTACGGCGCGATCGATCTCGACATGAAAGAGGAATCGATCCAGTTCAAAGCCGGTGCGGTGATCTGGGCGACCGGCTGGAAGCCCTACGATGCGGCCAAGATTCAGCCTTATGGTTATGACCGCTACAGCAACGTCATCACCAGCGTCGAGTTTGAGCGCCTGGCCGACATCCACGGCCCGACCAAGGGCAAGATACTGCGTCCCTCCGACGGCAAGGAGGCGAAGAACATCGCCTTCATCCAGTGCGCCGGCTCCCGCGACGAGAACCATCTGCGCCACTGCTCGCGCATCTGCTGCATGGCTTCGCTGAAGCAGACCCACTACGTGCGCGAAGCTTACGGCGACGCAGGTAAGTCCACCATCTATTACATCGATATCCGCGCCATCGACCGCTTCGAGGATTTCTACGCCAAGGTGTGGAAAGACCCCAACGTCAATTTCATCAAGTCCAAGGTGGCCAAGGCGGTTCAAGACGAGAAGACCGGCGATGTGGTTCTGCACGGCGTGAATACCGAAGGTTACCACCGCTACGCAGACAGCTACGACCTTGTGGTTTTGGCTATAGGCATGGAGCCGTCCGTCATGGGCGCCAACCTGCCGGCGGAAATCGTGTCCGATTCGAGCGGCTTCATCGAAGCCGATCCGGCCAACCACGCTTTCTTCGGCGCGGGTTGCGCATCCAATCCGCTGGATGTGAACCGTGCGGTGCAGAGCGCCACTGCGAGCGCCTTGCGCGCGATTCAGGTGGTCAACCGTGTTGCCAGAGTGGAGGGTAATTAAATGGCAGATATGAAAGTAGCGGCCTACATTTGCCAGGGCTGTGGTTTGGGCGACCGCCTGGATACGGCAGCACTGGCCGGTGTGGCGAAAAAGGAAGGCAAGGCCGCGCTGGTCAGGGAACATGCGTTCCTGTGCAACGCCGAAGGCGTCAAGATGATCCGCGACGACATCAGTAACGAAGCCGTCACCCATGTCATGATCGGCGCCTGTTCGCGCCGTGCCAAAACCGAGGCGTTCGGCTTTACCGACGTTTGCGTGTCCCGCGCCAACCTGCGCGAAGGCGTGATCTGGTGTCAGCCGGAAACCGACGAGGCGCGCGAGACCACCCAGGAAATGGCGGAAGACTATATCCGCATGGGCTGCGCCGAAGTGAAGAAAATGACTCTGCCCGCTGGCGACCCCGCAGCCGTTACCGAGCGGCGCCTGCTGGTGGTGGGCGGCGGCGTGTCAGGCATGACCGCTGCGCTGGAGGCGTCCAAGGCCGGTTACCAGGTGGCGCTGGTGGAGAAGTCCGGCGCCCTCGGCGGTTGGGCTGCCAAGCTGCACAAGCGCACGCCGGGCAAGTCCCCGTATGCCGACCCGCAGGACACCCCGGTGGCGGAAATGGCTGCGGCAATCGAAGCCGACGCCAATATCAAGGTTTACCTTGACGCGATTACCAGCAAGATCGGCGGTGCTCCAGGCCGTTTCGAAGTCGAGATCAGTACCGAGTCCGGCTCTACCGCGACCGAGAAAGTCGGCGCCATTGTTCAGGCTACCGGTTTTTCGCTGTATGACGCCAACAACCTGCCGGAGCTCGGCTACGGCAAGTCCGCCAACGTGGTCGATCAGGCCGGGCTGGAAGCGCTTGCCAAAGCGGCGGGCGGCGGCGCGATCAAACGTCCGTCCGACGGCGGCGAAGTGAAGCGGGTGGTGTTTGTGCAGTGTGCCGGCCAGCGCGACGATACCGGCAAGCATCTGGCCTACTGTTCCGGTTCCTGCTGCCTGACTTCGGTCAAGCAGGCGATGTACTTCAAGGATGCCAATCCCGATATCGACACGGTGGTGATCTATTCCGACCTGCGCATGCCCGGCAACGGTGAAGATTTCTACCGCAGCGGTCAGACCAAGGGCGTAACCTTCACCAAGGGCAAAGTTTCCGGTGTTGAAGCTACCGGCAACCAGTGCAAGGTGAATTTCCACGATGTGATCCTGAACGACCAGGCCGTCATCGACGATGCCGACCTGGTGGTATTAGCTACGGGTCAGGTGCCGAATTCCGGCGTGGATATCGACACCAAGCTGAAGGCGGAAATCGCCGCCGCAGGGGGCGACAACTCCTTGATGGAAGCCTACAACGCCTCCCAGGCTGAGGGCGCCGTCAAACCGATCTCTATGCTGAACCTGAATTACCGTCAGGGCCCGGATGTGCCGCAACTCAAATACGGTTTCACCGATTCGCATTTCATCTGCTTCCCTTACGAAACTCGCCGCACCGGTATTTACGCCGCCGGCCCGGTGCGACGTCCGATGGACATGGTGCAGGCGATGGAAGATGCCACCGGCGCCGCGATGAAGGCGATCCAGGCAATCGAAAACGCCGGTCTGGGCCGCGCCGCGCATCCGCGTTCGGGTGACTTGAGCTATCCAATCTTCCGCAGGGAAGGCTGCACCCAGTGCAAACGCTGCACGGTGGAATGCCCGTTCGGCGCGATCGACGAGGACGAGCAGCGTTTCCCGCTGTTCAACCAGGCACGCTGCCGCCGTTGCGGCACCTGCATGGGCGCCTGTCCGGTGCGCGTGATCTCGTTCGAGAACTATTCGGTGGAAACCGTCGGCTCACAGTTGAAGGCGGTGGACGTTCCCGACGAGTTCTCCGAGAAGCCGAGGATTCTGGTTTTGGCCTGCGAAAACGACGCCTACCCCGCGCTCGACATGGCAGCGATGAACCGCAATGTCTACAGCGCGTTCGTGCGCGTCATTCCGGTGCGCTGCCTGGGTTCGGTCAACACCATCTGGATCAACGACGCGCTCAGCAACGGTTACGATGGCGTGATGATGATGGGTTGCAAACACGGCGACGACTACCAGTGCCATTTCGTCAAGGGCTCCGAGCTTGCCGGCATCCGCATGAGCAAGATTGGGGATACCCTGAAAAACATGGCCCTGGAGGAAGAGCGAGTGTCTACCTTCGAGGTCGCGATTACCGACATCGAGCGTGTGCCTCAATTGATTAACGATTACGCGGCACTGATCCAGAAAATCGGTATGAGCCCGATGAAGGGCTTCTAGGAGACGGCAAATGAGCGATAAATACCGCAATAATTTCCTCAGGGAAGTCGAGGAAAAGGTCGAAGAAGGCCACTGGGTCAAGATGTGTATGCAGTGCGGCGTGTGTGCCGGATCGTGCCCGTTCGGCCCGCACTGGGCGCATCCGCCGCAGGAAATCTTCATGATGATCCGCGCCGGCAAGCGCGAGGAGGTGCTGACCTCCGATTCGATGTGGATGTGTACCTCCTGCTACAACTGCATCGTGCGCTGCCCGCGCAAGCTGCCGATCACCCATATCATGCATGGCCTGGCAAACTATGCGCACCGCCTGGGCATCGTGCCGAAGAATCAACCGACGGAGCATTTCGCCACCTTGTTCTGGAACAATCTGGCGCAAACCGGTCGCGTCAACGAACTCAAGCTTTCCCTGGGCATCTATTTCAGGGACGGTTTTGCGCAGGGCGTCAAGAACGCTATGGCGATGCAAAGTGTCGGCTTGGGCATGGTGAAGGCAAAGCGCTTGAATCCGATGGAATTGTTCGGCGGGCACGGCGTCAAGGATAAAAGCGGCTTTCATGCCATGTTGAAGAAGGCGCGTGAAATCGAAGACCGCCGCAAGCCCATTGCCTAAGGAGTTAAAGATGGCTAAAAAAACCTATTCGTTTTACCCCGGTTGCTCGTCACAGACCAAGGCGTCCTCGGACAACTACCTGAAGTCGACCAATTCGATGTGTAAATACCTGGACATCGAGCTGAAGGAAGTCCCGGACTGGAACTGCTGCGGCGCCTCCATCGGTTACGCCGAAGGCGGTGAACTGCCACGCCTCGCCCTGTCCGCACGCACCATCGCCTTGTCCGAAAAAGCCAATCCGGGCATGGACCTGGTCGCGACCTGCGCCGCCTGCTGGCTTTCCACGCGCGAAGCCAAGGAGCGCATGGATCACAATACCCAGACACGGAATGATGCCAACGAGGCACTGAAGGAAGCGGGTTTGGTTTACCAGGGTACGCAGAACGTGCGCCACATGGCGGAAGTGCTGGTTGAGGATTTCGGCTTCGACGAACTGAAAAAGGGGGTTAAAAATCCCCTGCGCGATCTCAAGATTGCCGGTTACGTTGGTTGCCAGACCAACCGGCCATTCGGCATCGAGGGCGAGTCGTTTGAGAACCCCGTCTATCTCGACAACATCATCGAGGCCATGGGCGCCGAGGCAGTACCCTACGATCAGAAGGTGACTTGCTGCGGCGGTGCGCTGGCCTTTTCCGAGCCGGAAAAAAGCCAGAAGCAGATCAAGGACATCATCGAGTCCGCCTACGATCATGGCGCCGAGATGATCGTCACGCCATGCCCGCTGTGCCAGGCCAATGTCGAGATTTATCAGGGAGAAGTGAACAAGCGTTACGGCACCAAGTTCAACATCCCTGTGCTGTATTATTCTCAGCTGATTACCATCGCCTACGGCGGAACCGCCAAAGAAGCCGCACTCGACGGCCAGTTGGTTCGTTCGACCAAGCTGGAAGAAATCGCCAGTAAGTAAGAGATGAACCTTCACGGCAGCAACTTGGGGGGGGCGGCCTGCGGGTCGCCCCCAATTGTTTTACCCTGGCCGGATATTCATGAATTCGCTCAATCACTGTGGGAGCGGCCTCCAGGCCGCGATTGGATGCGTGGGGAATCGCGGCCTGGAGGCCGCTCCCACTGGGTCGCCATCATTTTTTGATATATACAGGCCGTTTGCACAAGGAGGTGTCATGAAAAACCCTAAAACGGTAGACGAATACATCGATTTGGTTCACCAGGCGGTTTACGAGGTGGATGAACTACGCGCCATCGTTGAGGACGACGAGGAGCGCAAAACCATGATCCTGCCCTGGGTGGATGCGATGGACAAGGAATTGCGCCAGATGTTCGACGACATGATCTCCGGTCGCTACCAGTTCGACCCGAATGGCCCCGATTTGCCATTTATGGCGATCGTCAAGAGGTTCGGCCCGAGCATCCCATTTAAGCCGCTACTCAACGTCATTAATCATGCCCATCGCTTCGGGTTGGATATCGATTCAAAGTAAGCCTGGATGCTGGCCGCAAGGCCGTAATCCATCAACACCTCTGCCAGAGGCACCGTTTCGGGGCGCATAATACCTGGTTGCACTCAAATGGTGCGCAGTTAGCGCACTGTTTTGGAAAGTTTCTTTTCAAAACAGTGCGTTTTTTTCTGGCCCGATTATTGCTTTCAGGGGTGAAACATTTCTCTGGAGCGACGATGGAAAATCTCAAGACTGGTAGCGACGTATTGTTCATCCTTCTGGGTGCAATCATGGTGCTGGCGATGCACGCAGGCTTCGCCTTTCTGGAACTGGGTACGGTGCGCAAGAAAAATCAGGTCAACGCACTGGTGAAAATCATGGTCGATTTCGCCATATCCACTATCGCCTATTTCTTCATCGGTTACAGCATCGCTTATGGGGTGAATTTCTTTTCCGGTGCCGAGGTGCTGGCGCAGAAGAGCGGCTACGATCTGGTCAAATTCTTCTTCCTGCTGACTTTTGCCGCAGCGATTCCGGCGATCATCTCCGGCGGCATCGCGGAACGGGCCAGATTCAATCCGCAACTGGCGGCCACCTTCCTTTTGGTGGGCTTCGTTTATCCTTTCTTCGAGGGCATCGTTTGGAATCATCACTTCGGCGTTCAGGACTGGCTGAAAGGGACTTTCGGAGCGGAATTCCATGACTTTGCCGGCTCCGTGGTGGTGCATGCGATGGGCGGCTGGATTGCGCTGCCGGCAGTGCTGTTGCTTGGTGCACGCCGCGGCCGCTATAGCAAGGATGGCATGGTGGCAGCGCATCCGCCCTCAAGCATTCCGTTCCTCGCATTGGGCGCATGGATACTGACGGTGGGCTGGTTCGGTTTCAACGTCATGTCGGCGCAGACCCTGGACGCCGTGAGCGGCCTGGTGGCGGTAAATTCGCTGATGGCGATGGTGGGCGGCATCCTGGCTGCTCTGGTGGTGGGCAGGAGCGACCCCGGTTTCGTGCATAACGGCCCGCTTGCCGGTCTGGTGGCGGTGTGCGCCGGGTCCGACCTGATGCACCCATTGGGTGCGCTGATTACCGGCGGGGTGGCGGGTGCGCTGTTCGTGTGGGCGTTTACCCTGACCCAGAACAAATGGAAAATTGACGATGTGCTCGGCGTCTGGCCGCTACACGGCCTGTGCGGCGCATGGGGCGGAATCGCCGCCGGGATATTCGGCCTCAAGGCGCTGGGCGGCATCGGCAACGTAAGTTTTGCCGCGCAACTGATCGGTACCTTGATGGGTATCGCTATCGCCCTGATTGGCGGCTTCGTGGTTTACGGACTAGTGAAAAAGCTGGTGGGGATAAGGCTGGACCCGGAAGAGGAGTTCAACGGCGCGGATATCAGCATACACAAGATCAACGCCACGCCTGAGGGCTAGGAGCCGGTCTTGTTGTACCTTGTAGGGCCGAATTCATTCGGCCAACTGTGCGAATGAATTCGCACCTACAAGGAACATATTTAATGCGGGTATCGTAGATGATCGGGATTTGAATCCCTAAACTTACAGAAACCTCGCCAGCATCGCCCTGTCTACATTCTCGTCAAGCGGGATGTGAACCACCCAGCCGCTACCCGGCGCTTCCATGATGGAAACGCCTTTCTGGTTGAACATTTGCTCCAGCACCATCTCGCGGTTGCCGGCGGGGTGGATGAGTTCCAGCCGGTCGCCCACGGCGAAACGGTTTTTTACCACCACCTTCGCCATTTTCCGTGCCGGGTCATAGGCGACGATGTCGCCGACATACATCTGCCGTGTGCTTTCCGACTGGCCGGTTAGGTAGTTCTGGTATTCGACGGTATGGTGGCGCTGGTAGAAGCCATCGGTGTAGCCTCGGTTGGCGAGGTTTTCCAGCGCGCTCAAATGCGCCGGGTTGAAGGCGCGGCCCGCAGCGGCATCGTCGATCGCCTGGCGGTAAATCTGAGCGGTGCGCACCACGTAGTAGGCTGATTTTGTCCGACCCTCGACCTTCAGGGAATCCACGCCGATTTCCGCCAACCGGGCGACATGTTCCACCGCCCGCAGATCCTTCGAGTTCATGATGTAGGTGCCGTGCTCGTCCTCCAGCACCGGCATCAGATCGCCGGGGCGCAGTCCTTCCTCGATCATCCATACCCGGTCGGCGAGGGGATGGCGCTGCTGGTCACCGCAGGCGGTAAGGCCGGATTCGCCCATGGCCCGGTTGAAATCGAATTCCGCTTCGCGGATCACGCCCGCCTCATCTTCGTTCGCTTCCTTTACCTTGT
>PFJY01000083.1 GCA_002784065.1 Hydrogenophilales bacterium CG_4_10_14_3_um_filter_58_23
TAGAGCGCGTCGGGAAACTCTATTCGGATTGGGCGGGACATGACGCGGGAAATATAACTGGAAACATGCTACTTTGCTAGACTTGACCCCGTGCTTCTCGTGCTTCGTGCTTCTGTCCTGCGTTCTTGGTTCGACGGTGAGCAGCGGTATTGTTTTCTCCCTGCCCAGTGGGGAAAACATGGCGTCCATCCAGTTCACCCCGCGAACTCTGCGGCAAAGACGTATTGAATTAAAATACGTTACAATTAGACCATTCTCAATTACTTGAATTCTGGAGCACAGCATGTCTATGTCCGACCGCGATGGCCTGATCTGGTACGACGGCAAGATGGTGAACTGGCGCGACGCCACCACCCACGTCCTCACCCACACTCTGCACTACGGCATGGGCGTGTTCGAAGGCGTACGCGCCTACAAGACCGACAAGGGCACGGCGATCTTCCGTCTCAAGGAGCACACCGACCGGCTGTTCCGCTCGGCACATATCCTCGGCATGAAAATGCCGTTCGACAAGGAAACCATCAGCCAGGCGCAAAAAGACGCGGTACGGATGAATAACCTGGAATCCGGCTACATCCGCCCGATGGCGTTCTACGGCTCGGAAGCCATGGGCATCTCGGCCAAATCCTTGAGCACCCATATTATCGTTGCCGCTTGGCCCTGGGGCGCCTATCTCGGTGCCGAGGCGCTGGAAAACGGCATCCGCGTCAAGACTTCATCCTTCGCCCGCCACCACGTCAACATCACCATGTGCAAGGCCAAGGCCAACGGCAATTACATGAACTCGATCATGGCTCACCGCGAGGCCGAGCAAGACGGCTACCAGGAAGCTCTGCTGCTGGATGTGGACGGTTTTGTGGCGGAAGGATCGGGCGAAAACGTCTTTATCGTCCGCAACGACAAGCTCTACACGCCGGACCTGACTTCCGCGCTGGAAGGCATCACCCGCGACACCATCATCCATCTGGCCGACGAAATCGGCCTGCCGGTGGTGGAAAAACGCATCACCCGCGACGAGGTCTACAGCGCGGACGAAGCCTTCTTCACCGGCACCGCAGCGGAAGTCACACCGATCCGGGAACTGGACAACCGCACCATCGGCGCAGGCACACGCGGCCCGGTCACGGCCAGACTGCAAGCCATGTATTTCGACTGCGTCACCGGCAAGACAGCCAACCATCAGGACTGGCTGGCCCTGGTTTAAGGAGCGAGCGATGCAACCCGAATTCAAGGCACGTTATTACGAAGTTTCGGCGAAGGATTTGCCGCTGCATTGCCCAACCCCCGCGATGCCTGCTTGGAGCAGCCACCCGAGGGTGTTCCTGCCGATAGAAAAGACCGGCGAAGCGCTGTGCCCCTACTGCGGCACGCTGTACAAACTGAAGGGCGACTTGCCGAAAGGGCATCGCTAAAAACTGGTTTACCGCTTATTTGTTGGGCACAGAGTGTCCAACCTACGTCCCCTGCAGTGAAAAGATTCATGCCGAAAATCCTCATCATCGCCCCCTCCTGGGTCGGCGACGCCGTGATGGCGCAGCCCCTGTTACGGCGTCTGCGGGAACGCTATCCCGATGCCGTGATCGACGCCTTCGCGCCGGCATGGGTAGCGCCGGTGCTGGAGCGTATGCCGGAAATCCGGCGTGTTGTCATCAATCCGCTGGCCCATGGCGAGTTCAGCCTCAAGCTGCGCTGGAAGCTGGGGCGCGCGTTGCGGCTGGATCACTATGACCACGCCATCATCCTGCCCAATTCGCTTAAATCGGCACTGATCCCTTTTTTTGCAGGCATACCGCTACGCACCGGCTTCAAAGGCGAGATGCGCTTTGGCCTGGTCAATGACCTGCGGCATCTGGACAAACAGGCGCTGCCCCTGATGGTGGAGCGCTTCGCCGCCCTGGCCGAAAATCCCGGCGCCCCGCTGCGCCGTCCGGTGGAGAACCCGCGCCTGACGGCGGATAAAGACCGGGTACAAACCACCCTTGCCAAACTGGGCCTGTTCCCGAAAAAAACGGTGATCGCGTTCTGCGTCGGCGCCGAATACGGCCCGGCCAAACGCTGGCCGGCACCGCACTTCGCCGAACTGGCGCGGATGCTAGTGAACGCGGGCCATGAAATCTGGCTGCTGGGCTCGCACAAGGATGCGGAAATTGGTGCGGAAATCGAGAGGTCAAGTAATGGGGCGGCCCGCAACCTGTGCGGCCAAACCGAACTGGACGAAGCCATCGACCTGCTTGCCGCCGCGAGCCTCGCCGTAGTCAACGATTCCGGCTTGATGCACATTGCCGCCGCGCTAAACAAGCCGATGATCGCGCTGTTCGGGTCGTCCAGCCACGGCTTCACCCCACCGCTGTCGGATCTGGCCCGAATCGTCAGCCTGAACCTGCCCTGCAGCCCCTGCTTCAAGCGGGTCTGCCCGCTCGGTCACTTTGACTGCATGATGAAGCTCACGCCGCAACGGGTGTTCGAGGAGGTCGTGGCGGCCATGGCCGGATTGTCCTACGCGTTTCGTGAAAATTCGTAGGAGCGGCCTTGGCCACGATTGGCGACTATCGCGGCCATGGCCGCTCTACAGGGAAATCCATTGGCTTGAGGCCAATGGACAATTGGGGATAAAAACTACAGGGTCTTGGAGAAGCGCGGCTTTTCCGCCGATTGCTGCTTGAGGTAGGCGTCGAAAGGCATTGCGATGTTGCGCAGGAAAAAACGGCCAGGTTGGGTTACCGTGACCTTTTCCGGCGACAAGATAACCAGTCCGTCCGCTTCCATCTCCTTCAACTCCACCAAGGCATCGGCGAAATAACTGTCGAAAGCTATCCCCCAGGTACGCCCGAACGAAGTCTTGTCGAGTTCCAGGTCGCACATGATGCGGGTAATGGCATCGCGGCGCAGCTTGTCCTCATTCGTCACGCGCAGGCCGCGCTCCGTCGGCAGCCGTCCCTCACCCACCAACCGGTAATAGTCGGGCAGCTTTTTCACGTTCTGCACGAACACGTCATCGGTCTGGCTGATGGAGGAAGCGCCGAAAGCATAGATATCGCAGTTCTTATGGGTGGTGTAGCCCTGGAAGTTGCGGTACAGAGTCTTGCTTTGCTGCGCCCTGATGATTTCATCGTCGGCTTTCGCGAAATGGTCGAGGCCGATGTAGACGTAGCCTGCCGCGCTGAGCTTGTCCAATATCAGCTGCTGTAGCGCGAGACGGGTTTGCAGGCTGGGCAGATCGGATTCGATAATCAGCTTCTGGTGCTTCATCATCCATGGCACATGGGCGTAATTGAACACCGCCAGCCGGTCCGGCCCCATGTCGATAATCTTGTCCAGCGTATTGCTATAGGTTTCCACGGTCTGGTGCGGCAGGCCCACCATCAGGTCCATGTTGACGCTATCGAAACCTTCCTCGCGCATCCAGCCGTACACTTGGCGGATCAGGCTTTCCGGCTGCACCCGGTTGACCGCCTGCTGCACGCTGGCGTTCAGGTCCTGTATGCCCAGGCTGATACGATTGAAGCCGGATTCCTTCAGGGCTTTGACGTGTTCGCGGGTCAGCTCGCGCGGATCGACCTCGCAGCCGGCCTCAGCATCGGCGGCGAGGGTAAAGCGGCTGGTGATATGGGCGAACAGGCGGCGGATGTCGTCAGGATTCAGATAGGTCGGCGTGCCGCCGCCCCAGTGCAACTGGCGCGCCACCCGGACGGGATTGGCTAGCGCCGCGACACGGTCGATTTCCTGGAACAGGTAGCCCAGGTATTCGGTCGCCTTCTCGTATTTCTTTGTCGCCACCATGTTGCAGCCGCAGTAGTAGCACAGCGTGTCGCAGAACGGGATGTGGACATACAGCGACAGGTCGCGCCCCCTATCCTGAGTCTGCTTGATTTCTTCCAGCCACTCCTTCTCGCCGAAGGCCTCGGTGAAATAGGGTGCGGTCGGATAAGAAGTGTAACGCGGCCCGGCCTTGCTGTATTTTTCCAGTAGAGATTTGGCGAGTTGCATGGTGGTGTGCTTTTCAGAATATAGTCAGAGGCTAAAGATTATACTCTGGCTTGGTGGAAGATGGAAAAATCGGTCGAAAACCCGCATAATCAAGCCAAACCCCACCCATCACGGAGCCCCACCATGAATCTGCCCAAGGAGATTTTCAAAGCCTACGACATCCGAGGGATTATCGGGAAAACCCTGACCCCGGAAATCGTCGAGGCCATCGGCCACGCCATCGGCTCGGAAGCCGTAGCGCGCAAGCAGACCGCCATCGCTATCGGCCGCGACGGCCGCCTGTCCGGGCCGGATTTGGCCGCAGCACTGGCGCGCGGCATCCAGAAAGCCGGCATCAACGTGATCGACTTGGGGCTGGTCGCCACCCCGATGACCTACTTCGCCGCCTACCAGCTCAAGACGGACTCTGCGGTAATGGTCACCGGCAGCCACAACCCGCCCGACTACAACGGCCTGAAGATGGTGCTGTCTGGCGACACCCTGTCCGGCGACGCGATCCAGGCGCTGCGGATACGCCTGGAACAGGGCGACCTGTCCAACGGTAGCGGCAGCTACAGCACTCACGACATCGCCGACGAATACCTCACCCGCATCACCTCCGACGTGAAACTGGCGAGAAAGATGAAAATCATCGTCGACTGCGGCAACGGCGTGCCTGGCGCCTTCGCGCCCAAGCTCTACCGCGACATGGGCTGCGAAGTGGAAGAAATGTTCTGCGAAGTGGACGGCAATTTTCCCAACCACCACCCCGACCCCTCGATCCCCGAGAACCTGCGCGACCTGATCGCCCGCCTCAAGACCAGCGACGCCGAAATCGGCTTCGCCTTCGACGGCGACGGAGATCGCCTGGGCGTGGTCACCAAGGATGGCCGAATTATCTACCCCGACCGCCAGCTGATGCTGTTCGCGCAGGACGTGCTCGCGCGCAACCCCGGCGCAGAAATCATCTTCGACGTCAAATCCACCCGTAACCTGTTTTCCTGGATCCGCGAACGCGGCGGCAAGCCGCTGCTGTGGAAGACCGGCCACTCCTTCATCAAGGCCAAGATGAAGGAAACCGGCGCCCTGCTGGCCGGCGAGATGAGCGGCCACATCTTCTTCAAGGAGCGCTGGTACGGCTTCGACGACGGCCTTTACGCCGGCGCGCGGATGCTCGAATTCCTTTCGCAACAGGCCGACATCAACGCCACTCTGCATGGCCTGCCGGACACCGTGAACACGCCGGAACTTCAGATCAAAATGGAAGAAGGCGCGCACTACGCCCTGATCGACCAGCTGCAAAAGACCGCCAAATTCCCCAACGCCCAGGAAGTCATCACCCTCGACGGCCTGCGCGTGGAATACGCCGACGGCTTCGGCCTGATGCGACCGTCCAACACTACGCCGGTGATCGTGCTGCGCTTCGAGGGGGACAACGAGGTGGCGCTGAAGCGGATTCAGGAGGAATTTCGGGCGGTGTTACTGGCATCGACGCCGGACTTGACGTTGCCGTTTTAGAAAGCATAACCGGGGTTAGCCGCAGGGCGGCGCAACCCGGGGCTTTCCCTCATTGCGCCAACCCCCACCCTTAAATAGCAGAATCTTGTCAGGCAGAACGCACTCATCGTAACATTACGCTGAACCTGCACCCATTTTCACGCTCCTACATAACGGATATACTACACGGATTTTTGAATTCATGAATCTGTCGAGGTCACGTACCATGCCAGTCGTCTTGTCTCGCCGCCGCTTCATCACCATCGCCGCCGCCGCTGTCGGCCTGCCGCTGCTGTTGCTGAAAGCAGGGACTTCCCAGGCTAGGCCAGTGCGCTGGGAAGGCACCGCGCTGGGCGCGCCGGCCTCGATCCAGCTTTACCACACCGACGAGGCGCAAGCGCGCGCGGCTATCGCTGCCGGGCTGAACGAACTGAAGCGGCTAGAGGCCATTTTCAGCGTCTATCGCGCCGACAGCGCCATCTCTGCGCTCAACCACGACGGCGTGCTGGAGAATGCGCCGGCCGACTTCATCGCCCTGCTGACGCACGCCCTGTCGCTGGCCAGGATCAGCGACGGCGTCTACGACCCCACCGTGCAACCGCTGTGGCAAACCTATTTCCGTCATTTCACCGGTGCAAACCCCGACCCCGCCGGGCCGGCTCCGCGCGAACTTGAGGCTGCGCTCGCGCTGGTAGACTGGCGCGCCGTCGAGGTGGACACGGATCGCCGACGCATCGCCTTCGCGCGCCCCGGCATGGGCCTGACGCTCAACAGCGGCGCCCAGGGTTACATCACCGACCGGGTCACCGACGTGCTGCGCGCCCACGGCTTCGACCGCATGCTGGTGGACATGGGCGAGCCGCGCGCCCTGTCGACCAAGCCTGACGGCTCGGCCTGGCGCATCGGCATCGCCAATCCCGCCGACCCCGACCGCACTGTAGCCACGCTGGACGTGGTGGATCAGTGCGTATCCACTTCGGGCGGCTATGGCACCCTGTTCGACCCCGCCGGCGCCTTCACCCACCTGATGGATACCCGCACCGGCCGCACCGCGCCCGCGCTGCTGGGAGTCTCGGTGGTGGCCAACACCGGCACCGTCGCCGACGGCCTCTCCACCGCCATGCTGATGGCGCCGGTGACGCGCCGACTGGCTATCCTCCGGGCTGCCGGCGGCATCAAGGCCCTCTACGTCACGCCCGAGGGCGTAGTGTCCACCGTGGAAGCCTGAGCGTGACCGCCACCGAAGAAAACCCAATAGACTTCAGCGCGCCCGCCATGGTCGAGGGCATCGCCCACGTCGTCGCGGTGGAAGGCAACCTGGCCTGGCTGGAGCCCGAGCAGACCAGCACTTGCGGCAGTTGCGCCTCGTCGTCGGCCTGCGGCGCCAAGGGCATCGGCACCACGGCCAACCGGCTCGAAGCCCGCCGTTTCTCGCTCGAAAACCAGGCCGGACTCGCCGTCGGCGAACGCGTGGTGGTCGGCATACGCGAGAACGCGCTGGTCAAGGCATCGCTCACCGCCTATGCCATTCCGCTGGCGACCGCGCTGATCGCCGGCGCGCTGGCGCAATGGGCCGATGGCCGCGACGGCATCACCCTGGCCGCCATGGTTGGCGGCCTGTTGCTTGGCTTGGGGCTGGCGCGGTTGATCGCCAGCCACCTGTCCGCACGGGGCGAACTCGCGCCCCGTTTTTTGCGCCGCGCCGATGCGGCCGTTGTTTGTCACCCCATCACATTAAATATGCCAAAGGCCGGAAAATGAAGGAATACATTTTATTGATGGTCAGCGCGGCGCTGGTCAACAACGTCATCTTGGCCCGCTTCCTCGGCCTGTGCTCGTTCATGGGCGTCACCACGCGCATCGACACCGCTGTCGGCATGGGCTTGGCCACCACCTTCGTCATCACCGTTTCGTCGATGGCAGACTGGGCGGTCGCAACCTATCTGCTGGAACCCTATAACCTGTGGTATCTGCGCACAGTGACCTTCATCCTGGTGATCGCCGCCGCCGTGCAGTTCACCGAGCTGACGGTGAAGAAAGTGTCGCCGCCGCTGTTCCAGATGCTGGGCATCTATCTGCCGCTGATCACCACCAACTGCGCCGTGCTGGGTATCGCCATACTGCTGGTAGAGGGCCGGATGACCTTCATCGGCGCCACGCTTTTCGCCTTCGCCTCGTCGATCGGCTACAGCCTGGTAATGGTGATTTTCGCCGGATTGCGCGAACGACTGGCACTGGCGGATGTCCCACGTTTGTTCGCTGGCCCGCCGATCGGATTCATCGTCGCCGGCCTGCTGGCACTGGCGTTCATGGGTTTTTCCGGCATGAGTACGACTTGAGGATCAGATTATGTTAATCGCTGTAGGCAGTCTCACAGTAATGGGCGTCGCCCTGGGCGGCATACTCGGCGCGGCGGCGCGTTTTCTCGCGGTGGAGGAAAACCCGCTGGAAGAAGAACTGAAGGCCATGCTGCCGGGTTCGCAATGCGGCCAGTGCGGCTATGTCGGCTGCGGCCAGTACGCGGCGGCGCTGGCGAAAGGCGAAGCACCGGTGACCCTGTGCACGCCCGGTGGAAAGACAGTGATCGAAACGCTTGCCAAGAAACTGGGCGTCACCGCCGACTTCTCGGAACACGAGGAAAAAGGGCCGGAATACGCCGTCATCATCGAGGATCTATGCATCGGCTGCACGCGCTGCATCAAGGAATGCTCGGTGGACGCCATCATGGGCGCCAACAAGCTGATGCATTCGGTGATCGCGGAGGCCTGCCACGGCTGCGCCAAGTGCGTCAAGGTCTGCCCCACCGACGCGATTGTGATGCGCCCGATCCCGGAAACGCTGGGCACCTGGCACTGGCCCAAGCCTGAAGCCCCGCATCAGCACGTCGTGCATTAAAGGAGCAGGTTGCAAATGAAGCTTTTCCCCATCCGCGGCGGCATCCATCCCGACTACCGCAAGGAACTGAGCAGCGAAAAATCCATCGTCACCCTGCCCATGCCGGTCGCGCTGTATATCCCCTTGCAGCAGCACATCGGCGCACCGGCAGAAGTGCTGGTGAACGAGGGCGATCTGGTCAAGAAAGGGCAGATGATCGCGCGTAGCGGCGGCGCGGTGTCGGCTCCCCAGCACGCGCCCACCTCGGGCCGCATCCAGGCCATTTCCGCAATCGCCGCGCCTCATCCTTCCGGACTGGCGCAGACCACCATCATCCTCGAACCTGACGGCAAGGACGAGTGGGCCAACCTGCCCGAGCCCATCGCTGACCCGCTGAACGCCGACCCGCAACTGATCCGCGAGCGTGTTGCCCAGTCGGGCATCGTCGGCATGGGCGGCGCGGCCTTCCCCTCGGCGGTCAAGCTCGATCTCGGTATGCGCTACAAGCTCGAAATCCTGCTGCTCAACGGTGCCGAATGCGAGCCCTACCTGACTTGCGACGACCGGGTGATGCGCGAACACGCCGACGAGGTGATCGACGGCGCACGCATCATGGCGCACGCGCTAGGCACACCCAGAGTGGTGATCGCCATCGAGGACAACAAGCCGCAGGCCCTCGCCGCCATGACCCAGGCCGCATCCGTTTTTACCGGGATCGAGGTGGTAGGCGTGCCGGTGCAGTACCCGATGGGCTCCGAGCGCCACCTGGTGCAGGCCATTACCGGGCGCGAAACCCCGGCGAAGAAGCTTACCGCCGACATCGGCGTGGTGGTGCATAACGTCGCCACCGCCCGCGCCGTGCATCATGCCGTGCGCTTCGGTCGCCCGCTGGTTTCCCGCGTGGTGACAGTGAGCGGCGGGGCGATACGCGAACCGAACAACATCGAGGCGCCGATCGGTGCCAGGGTGGCGGACCTGGTCGCCTTCTGCGGCGGCTTCGCGGTCGTTCCCGAGCGCCTGGTCAACGGCGGACCGATGATGGGCCAGCCGCTGCCCGGCCTGGACGTGCCGGTGGTCAAAGGCATGTCGGGCATACTGGCGCTCACCGCCGGAGAGATCGACCCGCAGCCGGCCAGCGCCTGCATCCGTTGCGGCAGCTGCGTGACGATTTGCCCGTGCGGCCTGGTGCCGGTAGAAATGGCCGCCTTCATCCGCAAGGACAATTTCGAGGTCGCCGCAAAGCTGGGCGTGATGGACTGCGTCTCGTGCGGCAGCTGCTCGTGGGTGTGCCCGTCGCACATCCCGCTGGTGCACTATTTCAACTACGCCAAGGGCATGATCAACGCCCAGGGGCGCGAACAGCGCAAGAACGACCAGACACGGATTCTGTCCGAGGCCCACACCCTGCGCGTGGAAAAAGCCGCCGCAGACAAAGCTGCCGCCCTGGCCGCCAAGAAAGCCCAGGCTGCTGCCGCTGCCGCCGCCAAAGAAGCTGCCGCCAAAGAAAAAGAAAAGGATGAGACACCCGCATGAGCCTCCTATCCATCAACCAAAGTGGGCCGTTTACCCATCAGGTCAGCAGCGTTCAAAAAACCATGTTCACAGTGTTGCTGGCGCTCATGCCGGCCACCGCCTTCAACCTTTACCTGTTCGGCTGGCCGGCAATCCTGCTGTTCACCATCACTGTCGGTTCCTGCGTGGTGGCCGAGGCCCTCTGCCTCGCATTAGCCGGCCAGCCGATTAAAGCGGCGCTTTCCGACTACTCGGCCGCCCTCACTGGCTGGCTGCTTGCGATGAGCCTGCCGCCCTGGGCGCCATGGTGGGTCGGCGTGCTCGGCGCGGTGTTCGCTATCGGCCTCGCCAAGCACACCTTCGGAGGCATCGGCCAGAATATGTTCAACCCCGCCATGGTGGGGCGTACTGTCCTACTAATATCATTCCCTGTAGTAATGACCGCCTGGGTAATGCCGCATCCGCTGTTCTCAGCCGGCGCGCCTGGCCTTTTCGAAGCCATCGGCATCACCATCGGCGGCCAGATGCCCGATGCGGTGAGTGCGGCATCGGCGCTCGGCCATGTCAAGACCGAGCTGTCGCGCGGCATCCCGGTGACGCAATCGATGGCGCAGGTTCCCGACCTGATGGACATGATGCTGGGCTACCGCGCCGGCAGCCTGGGTGAGACCTCGGCGGTGCTGATATTGGCCGGTGGCCTGTTCCTGATGGCGCGGCGCATCATTTCGTGGCACATTCCGTTGAGCGTAATGGGCGGACTGTTCCTGATAGCTGCGACATTCCACGCCGTCGATCCAGCGCGCTTTTCCTCAGGCACCTTCCATCTGGTATCCGGCGCCACCTTCCTGGGCGCGTTCTTCATCGCTACCGACTACGTCACCTCGCCGGTCTCCAAGAAGGGCCAACTGGTGTTCGGCGTTGGCTGCGGCGTGCTGATCTGGCTCATCCGCACCTTCGCCGGCTACCCCGAGGGCGTAGCTTTTGCGGTACTGCTGATGAATGCATTGACCCCCATCATCGACCAATACACCCGCCCGCGCGCGTTCGGGCGCAACAGAAAGGGTGAACCGCTGCCGCTGGGGAAGGGAAAACCATGAAAAAACAGCGCACACTGGGTCACGGGCTGATTCTGGGCGCATTTTGCCTGGGTTTCGGAATCGTGCTCGCCATTAGCGACAGCATTACTGTGGATGATATTGCCGCGCGCGCCCTGGAAGACCGGCTGAACTCGCTCAGCCAGGTGATCCCGGACAACATCCACGACAACAATCCGGTCTCGGATGCCTTCACCATGAAGAACGAGCGCAACAAGGAAATCACCGTCTATCGCGCCACCAAGGAAGGTAAGGTAACCGGTGTAGCCTATGAGATATTCGGCACCGGCTATGCCGGCGAAATGAAGCTTATGCTAGGCGTGGATGCTCAGGGCAACGTCCTCGGCGTGCGCGTCCTCGCCCATAAAGAAACCGCCGGCCTAGGCGACAAGATGGAAGTCAAGAAAAGCGACTGGATACTGCGCTTCACCGGACTTTCTCTCGGCAACCCGCAGCCCGATAAATGGAAGGTAAAGAAGGACGGAGGCCAGTTCGACCAGTTCGCCGGTGCCACCATTACGCCCCGTGGCGTGGTTGACGCCGTCCGCAAAGGGCTTCAATTGTTCGCCGCCAACAAGATGCAAATGATGGACATCAACGCCAGCAAGACACCCATGAAGGAGGCACATTAAATGTCGTCGCAATACAAAACCATCATCCGCGATGGCCTGTGGGAAAACAACGGCGTGTTCGCCATGTTGCTGGGCCTATGCCCGTCCATGGCCATGACTACCAGCGCCACCAACGGTCTGGGCATGGGACTGGCGACGGCGGTGGTGATGGCCGCATCCAGCATGCTGGTGGGCATGTTCCGCAACCGTATCACCCAGGAGGTACGCATCCCGGTATTCATCCTGGTCATTGCCTCCATGGTAACACTGGTGGATCTCTTCATGAATGCGTGGATGCACGAGCTGTACAAGGTTCTGGGCATGTTTATTCCCCTGATTGTGTCCAATTGCTTACCACTTGCCCGCCTTGAGTCTTTCGCGGGCAAAAATCCGACCTTGCCCTCGCTGGTGGACGGACTGTTCATGGGTCTTGGCTTCACCATCGCGCTCACCATCATCGGCGCGGTGCGCGAGATCATTGGCGTAGGCACCCTGTTCGCCGACGCATCGCTGTTGTTTGGTCCCGCCTTCAAGTTCATGGAAATGCGCTTGTTGCCCACTGATACTGGCATTTTGATGATGATCCTGCCACCCGGCGGCTTTCTGACCCTCGGCTTTCTGGTGGTAGGCAAACGCATGCTGGACGTGCGTGCAGGTAAAGCAATCCAGATGGGCGGCGCCCACAGCGCCGCGTAAGGGAGAAACCATGAAAATCGGAATCGCCTACGCCAGCCCCAGCCGCCAAGTCTGGCTCAACACCGAAGTGCCCGATGGCGCCACCGTCAAGGACGCCATCGAACGCTCCGGCATCCTCAAACAGTTCCCCGAAATCGACCTGGAGCAGCAGAAAGTCGGCATCTTCAGCAAACTCGCCAAACTCGACGCCGCGCTCGCCGACGGCGACCGGGTCGAAATCTACCGCCCCATTACCTGCGACCCGAAAACGGTGAAGCGCAAGGCCAAGGGCGAAGGTGAGGAAGAAGCGGCGGAAGGGTGAAACCCAAGTCAGACGTAGGGCGGCAATAAAGGGGCATCGGAAAAAACATGAGTCAAACGCCACATCCCTTGCAGGTGTATTGCAACGACAAAGAGACGGTTGGAGTCTGCCGAGTCGAGTTCTACACAACGGGAGGCGCTTTTCTCCAAGGAATGAAAATGTTTGTACTGATACTGTTTGTGGCAATTCTTTCGATCGTTCTTCCGGGTCTGCACTTCATCACTGTTCCCTTGGGGATTCTGGCATCCCCATTCGTCTGGATTTACGTCTTCCTTACCCGCAAAGGTGCGGTGAAGCGGATGAATGGGAATTTCTTCTGTCCGGAATGTGGGGCGAACAATAATGTGGCTTTTCGAGGCATCCCTCCCTACTCCAACAAGTGTGTTCAATGCCAGCATGACTTTACATGTAGCCCCGTTGCACCACCACCGGGATCCAACCCGAGAATCAATGGGGTCAAACTTGATTGATTTTAATGTAAATTTCGACGCAGGCTTTATGTCTTTCACCCCCCTTCCGGTTAGTAAATCCGCGCCGGCAGTTCGATAATGAAGCTATGCAACGCAGCCTGATAATGCAACGACGCGGAATAACCAGAGAACGTAGCTGACCACGTGGGCACAAAAACGACCCACCCTACCACTACACCGCCTGAGTTTACAGTTCCGGCGGTTTTGGCGAGCATCCGGGCTGGGCCTGGAACTCCGGGTTATCTATGCCATTAACGACAATCCTTGATTCCCAGGGAGAAACCGTAAAACTGATAGACCGCTTCCCGTCCTTGATCCCAAAGCCATATGAACTTGACCGTTCCATGCCGTAACGACCGGCAATCTTTTGCTGAAGCTCCTTGACGCCATCCGCCGAAAGAAACGGGTCGAATTTCACGGTAATACTGCTGATGCGGAAATATTTTTCGGGTCGGGCATTCAGATTGCCGGGGTCGGCAAGCAGGTAGATGATCCCTTGCGTGCCATTCCTGAATTTTACATCCCGCAAATACACCGAGGCATCCGAAATATTGCAAATGGGAACCTTCTTGTAGCGGGCAGCTTTACTTAATGCCTCGCCTATTTTCAACTCAGGATGGTCTGCGTCAGATTCGCCAAGACAAACCTCTCCCAGACAATATTTTTTCGATAAACCAAAACCCAGCGGTTCGCCTGCCGGGGCGGCGGTTGTCCAACCAAGGGCAAAAGCGATAATAATGAGGGTGTTAAGCGGTTTCATATTTAATTCAGTCATAGTGATAACGGCAGGCAATGACGACCAGATCGTCTCCGTCGGCCCGATAGACCAGGCGGTTGGCTTCATCGATGCGGCGCGACCAAAAACCGGAGAGGTTTTCTTTGAGTGGCTCGGGCTTGCCAATGCCGTCGAAGGGTTCGCGCAGGCAATCCTGGATCAGGTTGTTGATCCGCTTCAGGGTCTTGCGATCTTGCCCCTGCCAGTACTGGTGGTCCTCCCAAGACGCCTGCGTCCAGGTAATGCGCCTAGGCATCGACCAGCCCCTGCGGAATCAACTTTCCTTGGCGGTATTGCTCGATGGAGCGGGCCAGATGGGCTGCATTGGCAGGCGACTTCAGCAGGTGGACGGTCTCCATCAGGCTGTTGAAGGTGTCGAGCGACATCACGACCGCATCAGGCGCATCGCGCCGGGCGATCACCGTGTAGTCGGCATCGTCGATCACCTGATCGATAACGGTTTTGAGGCTGTTGCGAGCCTCGGAGAAATTTACGATGCGCATGATATTTTACCTGTGCTATTTATTGAACAAGTATAGGCCGTAAAGCCTTTCTTTTCAATGAGGTCGAAATAATAATAGGGTAGGAGGTAAAATACTCGCATGTACTCATTCATCCGTTCCATCTTTTTCAGCCTCGACGCTGAAACGGCCCACGGCCTCGGCATGCGCGCCATCAAGGACGCCTACCGGCTGGGTCTGCTGTGCCTGCTCGCGCCGCGCATCAAAACAACACCGAAGATCGTGATGGGCCTGACCTTTCCCAACCCGGTCGGCCTGGCAGCCGGACTGGACAAGAACGGCGACTACATCGATGCGCTCGGTGCGCTCGGCTTCGGCTTCATCGAAATCGGCACGGTCACGCCCCGCTCCCAGCCCGGCAACCCCAAGCCGCGCCTGTTCCGGCTGCCGAAGGCGGAGGCGATCATCAACCGCATGGGTTTCAACAACAAAGGGGTCGACTATCTGGTCGACAGCGTCAAACGCAGCCGCTACCAGGGCATCCTCGGCATCAACATCGGCAAGAATTTCGACACGCCAATAGAAAAGGCCGTCGACGATTACCTGATCTGCTTGCGCAAGGTCTACCCCTACGCCAGCTATGTCGCCGTCAACATTTCCTCGCCCAACACCAAGAACCTGCGCCAGTTGCAGCAGTCGGACGAGCTGGAAAACCTGCTTGCCGCGCTCAAGGCCGAACAGAAAGCGCTCGCCGAACAGCACGGCAAATACGTGCCGCTGGCGCTCAAAATCGCGCCCGACCTCGACACCGGGCAGATCATCGCGATTGCCGACTTGCTGCTCAAATATCAGATCGACGGCGTGATCGCCACCAACACCACCATCGGTCGCGAAGGCGTGGAAGGCCTGCCGAACGCCGAGGAAACCGGCGGTCTTTCCGGCGCGCCGGTGCGCCAGAAATCCAACGCAGTAATCAAGCAGCTCTCCATTGCCTTGCAGGGAAAAATCCCAATCATCGGAGTGGGCGGAATCATGAACGGGCTCGATGCCGCAGAAAAGATTCAGCTTGGCGCCAGCCTGGTGCAGTTTTACTCCGGCCTGATCTACTGTGGGCCAGCACTGATTGCGGAAGCCGTGCGCGAGATCGAAAGCGCCGAATGCCCGTCCTGCAAAGGGATGTAACTCTGCCATGCTGATCGGCGTCCCCAGGGAAATCAAGGACCATGAATACCGCGTCGGCATCACCCCGGCCGGGGTGCGCGCCCTGACCGACGCCGGTCACGAGGTGTGGGTGGAAACCCGCGCTGGCGAGCGTATCGGTTTTAGCGACGAACTCTATCTGGCTGCGGGCGCGAAGATAGCCGACACGCCCTCTGACGCCTACGCCTGCCCGCTGATCGTCAAGGTCAAGGAGCCCCAACCCGGCGAGATTCCTCTGCTGCGGGAAGAGCAGGTGCTGTTCACCTATTTGCATCTGGCCGCCGACCCGGCACTCACCAGACGCCTGCTGGAAAGAAAAGGCTCTTTTCGCAAATCATGTTGTTAAGCCGCCCCGCCAAGCGCCATAGCGAGCCACTGAGCGGG
>PFJY01000181.1 GCA_002784065.1 Hydrogenophilales bacterium CG_4_10_14_3_um_filter_58_23
CGTCCAATCACACCTAATCTTGCCGCTTCAGGCTCATTCCTGGTTGGAAATACAGGCCTCGTTCAGGCTCATTCCTCATTGGACAAGGCTGAAATTTGTCTCAATGCAGACAAAGGCTTATAATATGCGTCCTTTTGTTCTTCACTCGTTGAGTGAGCCACAATGCAAAGATTGATGCTTAAATCCAAGCTGCACCGTGTCACCGTCACGCATTCCGAGCTGCATTACGAGGGTTCATGCGCGATTGACGAAAATTTGCTGGAAGCCGCAGACATCCGTGAATATCAGCAGATCGACATCTACAATGTGAGCAATGGCGAGCGTTTCACCACTTATGCCATCAAGGCGCAGCGCGGTTCGGGCGTCATTTCCGTGAACGGCGCAGCGGCGCACAAAGCGAATCCCGGCGACCTCGTCATCATCGCCACCTATGCCATGTACAACGAGCTGGAACTACTGAAATTCCAGCCTGATCTGGTGTATGTGGATGCCGACAACCGCATCGTCGACAAGCGGCGGCAGGTTCCGGTGCAGGCGGCATAGTCAGCGACAGACAGAGATACGAAAGGGCAGCCGAGGCTGCCCTTTGTTTGTTTGGTGCCGGGAGCCGGAATCGAACCGGCACGCTATTGCTAGCGCGGGATTTTGAGTCCCGTGCGTCTACCAGTTCCGCCATCCCGGCTGGTCTAGTGAGGCGCGAATTATCAACCAAAAACATTTTTCCGGCAAGTTTCTTCGTATGAAAACCAGTGATTTCGATTTCGGACTCCCCCCCGAGCTGATCGCCCAGTTTCCCGCTCGGGAGCGCAGCCAGAGCCGCTTGCTCCATCTCGATGGCGCGAGCGGCGCGCTGGCGGATGGTCGGTTCAGCGATTTGCCGCAATTTCTCAAGCCCGGCGACTTGCTGGTGTTCAACGACACGCGCGTGATCAAGGCCCGGTTGTTCGGGGTGAAGGACAGCGGCGGCAAACTGGAGGTGCTGATCGAGCGAGTGCTGGACGAGCGTCACGCGCTTGCCCACATCCGCGCCAGCCATGCGCCCCAGCCCGGTTCTGGCCTGTTGCTGGCGGGCGAGATCGCGGCGATGGTTGAGGTGCGGCAGGGCGAACTCTACCGCCTGCGCTTTGCGGGGGGAACGCCGCTGCTGGAACTGCTGGAACAGTACGGCAGCCTGCCGCTACCGCCTTACATCACCCATGCCCCGGAAGCGCTGGACGAAACCCGCTATCAGACCGTTTACGCGCGTCAACCCGGTGCGGTGGCCGCGCCTACGGCGGGGCTGCATTTCGATCCGGCGATGCTGGCAACTCTCGAAAAAATGGGGGTGAAAACTGCCTACGTCACGCTCCATGTCGGCGCGGGGACTTTTCAGCCAGTGCGCGTGGAGGAAATCGCCGAGCACCAGATGCATAGCGAGTGGTATACCGTGCCGCAGCGGACTGTGGATTTGATCCGGCTAACCAGGGCGGAAGGAGGAGGGCGCGTGATGGCCGTGGGGACGACTAGCTTGCGAGCGCTGGAGTCTGCGGCGGCAGGTGGCGAGCTGGAAGCGGGGAGCGGCGAGACCAATATCTTCATTTTTCCCGGCTATCGTTTCAAGGTGGTGGAGAGGCTGCTGACCAATTTCCACCTGCCCAAATCCACCCTGCTGATGCTGGTGTCGGCTTTCGGCGGCATGGAAAACATCCGCTGCGCTTACCGTCATGCGGTGGAAAATCGCTATCGCTTTTTTAGCTACGGCGATGCAATGCTTATAGAAAGGCAGCAATGAAATTTGATCTTCTCGCCACCGACGGCCCCGCCCGCCGTGGCGCCCTGACTCTGGCCCACGGCGCCGTCGAAACCCCGGCCTTCATGCCGGTGGGCACCTACGGCGCGGTCAAGGCGATGTCGCCCGCCGAGCTGAAGGAAATCGGCGCCCATATCGTGCTCGGCAACACCTTCCACCTGTGGCTGCGCCCCGGTCTGGAGGTGATCGAGGCGCACGGCGGGCTGCACCGCTTCATGGGCTGGGACGGGCCGATACTCACGGATAGCGGCGGTTTTCAGGTGTTCAGTCTGGGCGAACTGCGCAAGATCACGGAAGAGGGGGTGAAGTTCCAGTCGCCGGTAAACGGCGACCGCTGCTTTTTGACGCCGGAAGAGTCGATGCGGATTCAGAAGGTGCTGAACTCCGATATCGTGATGATCTTCGACGAATGCACGCCCCACCCGACCGATTTGCAGCAGGCCGGAGACTCGATGCGCCTTTCCCTGCGCTGGGCGGAGCGTTCGAGGCGCGCACACGAGGGTAATTCCAATGCGTTGTTCGGTATTGTCCAGGGGGGTATGCACGAGAGCTTGCGCGACGAATCGCTGGCCGGGCTGGTGAATATCGGTTTCGACGGTTATGCTATCGGCGGGCTGTCGGTGGGCGAGCCGAAGGAGGACATGCTGCGCATTCTCGACCACGTTGCGCCGCAGATGCCGAAGAACAAGCCGCGCTACCTGATGGGAGTGGGCACGCCGGAGGACATCGTGGATGCGGTTTCGCGCGGGGTGGATATGTTCGATTGCGTGATGCCGACGCGCAATGCCCGCAACGGCTGGCTGTTCACCCGCTTCGGCACGGTCAAGATCAAAAATGCTCAATACCGGCTGGATACGCGCCCGCTGGACGAGGAATGCGGCTGCTACACCTGCCGCAACTTCACTCGCGCCTACCTGCACCACCTGCACCGCATCGGAGAAATTCTCGGCGCACGTCTCAACACCATCCACAACCTGCACTACTACCAGGAACTGATGCAGGGCATCCGCCGCGCCATCGAGGAAGGGCGCTTTGCCGACTTCGTGCAACAGTTTAGGCAAGCGCGCGCCGTGGGGTCGTGATAGAATGCCACGTTATTTTTTCATGATGGAGAACCGAATATGTTGATTAGTCTTGCACATGCCGCCGATGGCGCGCCGGCCGATATGATGGGCAGCCTGCAACAGTTCCTGCCCCTGATCGTGATTTTCGCGCTGTTCTACTTCATGATGATCCGCCCGCAGATGAAGCGCGCCAAGGAGCAGAAGAGCATGATCGAGTCGCTGCAAAAGGGCGATGAAGTGGTGACCGCCGGCGGCGAACTGGGCAAGGTGGCGAAAGTGGACGAAGCTTACGTCAGCCTGGAAATCGCCACGAATGTCGTGATTCATTTACAAAAATCGGCGATTACGACCCTCCTGCCCAAGGGCACGATCAAGGACATTTAAAGAAAAATGTAGGTTGGGTTAGGCTCGGCTTTTTGCGCCGTAACCCAACAAACCCAAGCTTCCTTCGAAATGTTGCTTTCGCCTGGATGTTCCTGTTTTTGTGATGTTTGGGTTTGTTGGGTTACGCGATAAAACCGCTAACCCAACCTACATGTAAGTTACGGAGCCCCGCATGAACCGTTATCCCCTGTGGAAATATATTGTCATCGCCGTGGCGATGCTGTTTGGCCTGATTTACACCCTGCCCAATTTCTTCGGCGAATCGCCCGCAGTACAGGTTTCGCCGATGCGCGGCATGACCAAGGTGGATCAGGGGCTGATGAAGCAGGTCGAGGAGGTGCTGAAGAAAAACCGTCTCGTCTACCAAGGCATCGCGTTCGACTCCTTCGGCGTGAAGGTGCGCTTTGCCGATGCGGACACCCAGATCAAGGCCAAGGATATTCTCCAGTCAAATCTCGGGGAGAATTTCGTGGTGGCGCTAAATCTGCTGTCGAGCTCGCCCAGGTGGCTTTCCCACTTGGGCGCGCTGCCGATGTACCTCGGTCTGGACTTGCGCGGCGGGGTGCACTTCCTGTTGCAGGTGGACATGAAGGGGGCGATCACCAAGGCGCTAGACCGTTATAACGGCGATATCCGCACCGGCTTGCGCGAGAAAAAAATCGCTTATGCCGGTATTGCCCGGCAGAACCAGGCGGTAGAAATCAAGTTTCGAGATGCAGAATCGCGCCAGAAGGCGCTGGAAGAACTACAGAAAACCTCGCCGGATCTACTGCTGAAGGAAGTTGACGAGGGTGCCGACATCAAGTTGGTGGCCACTCTCAAGCTGGAGGCGCAGAAGCGCATCCAGGAATTCGCCCTGCAACAGAATATCACCACCCTGCGTAACCGGATCAACGAACTCGGCGTGGCCGAGCCGATCATCCAGCAGCAAGGCATAGACCGCGTCGTGGTGCAGTTGCCCGGCGTGCAGGATACCGCCAAGGCCAAGGACATTCTCGGTCGTACCGCCACCCTGGAAATCCGCATGGTGGACGAGGAGCATGACGTGGCGGCAGCGGTTCAGGGCGGCCAGATTCCCTTCGGCGACGAGCTTTATACCGAGCGTAAAGGCCTGCCGTTATTGGTGAAGAAGGGCGTGGTGCTGACCGGCGATTACATCAGCGACGCGCAACCCGGCTTCGAAGGGCAAAGCGGCGAACCGGCCGTGCATATCAACTTGGATGGCCGCGGCGCGCGCATCTTCAAGCAACTGACTCGCGATAACGTGGGCAAGCGCATGGCGATATTGCTGATTGAAAAGGGCAAGGGCGAAGTGATCACCGCGCCGGTAATCCGCGAGGAAATCGGCGGCGGTCGGGTACAGATTTCTGGCAGCATGACCTCTATGGAAGCCAGCGATGTGGCTCTGCTGCTACGCGCCGGAGCGCTGGCGGCGCCGATGGACATCATCGAGGAACGCACCGTCGGACCGAGCATGGGTGCGGAGAACATCGCCAAAGGTTTCAATTCCAATATCTACGGTTTTGTCGCCATCTCGATCTTCATGATCTTCTATTACCGCCTTTTCGGGCTGATCTCGACAGCGGCGCTGGTCGTTAACGTGTTGCTGCTGGTGGCGGTTCTTTCTCTGCTGCAGGCCACGCTGACCCTGCCCGGCATGGCGGGTATCGCCTTGACGGTGGGTATGGCGATCGACGCCAACGTGCTGATCAACGAGCGCATTCGCGAGGAAATCAGAAATGGCTTATCACCGCAGGCGGCGATCCATGCCGGTTACGAGCGGGCATTTTCCACCATTCTCGACTCCAATGTCACCACTTTGATCGCCGGTATGGCGCTGTTCTGGCTGGGTTCAGGCCCGGTGCGCGGTTTTGCGGTGGTGCTGTGCCTCGGTATTCTGACTTCGATGTTCAGCGCCGTGGTGGTGTCGCGCGGCATCGTCAACCTGACCTACGGTCGCAAGGCCAAGCTGGAAAAGGTTTCAATTTAAAACAAGCGCTTTTTACCATTGTCCCTTCCCCCTTCCAGGGGGAAGGTTAGGATGGGGGTTCAGATGCTGATTCTCACGCGGAACTCTCCACCCCCACCCTAGCCCTCCCCCTGAGAGGGGGAGGGAATGTGTGTGGTCAGGTATTTTCAAGGAAAAAACATGCTGGAATTTTTCAATATCAAACACGACATCCCGTTCATGAGCTATGCGCGGGTGACGACTCTCATCTCGCTGGTGACGTTCATCGCGGCGGTGGCGGCGCTGGGGCTGAGGGGACTCAACCTGGGGGTGGACTTCACCGGCGGCACGGTGATGGAAGTGAGCTACAGCCAGCAGGCGGATGTCCACAAGATCCGCGCTACCCTGACTAAAATCGGTATGCACGATGCGGCGGTGCAGAATTTCGGCACGGCGCGCGATGTCATGATTCGCCTGCCGCTCAAGCCTGGTGTCAGCACCGCCAAGCTTTCCGACCAGGTGTTCCAGGCGTTGCGGGGTGCGGATAATTCCGTCACGCTGAAGCGCGTCGAATTCGTCGGCCCACAGGTCGGCAAGGAGCTGTACGAGAACGGCGCGCTGGCGCTGCTGGTGGTCAGTCTCGGCATTATGGCCTATCTCGCCATGCGTTTTGAATGGCGCTTCTCGGTGGCGGCGATCATCGCCAACATGCACGACGTGGTGATCATTCTCGGTTTCTTCGCCTTCTTCCGGTGGGAATTCTCCCTCACCGTGCTGGCCGGCATCCTGGCCGTGCTCGGCTATTCGGTCAACGAATCCGTGGTGGTGTTCGACCGGGTGCGCGAAAATTTCCGCAAGATGCGCAAGGCTTCGGTGCACGAGGTGATCGACAACGCCATCACCCGCACCATGTCGCGCACCATCATCACCCACACCATGACCGAGCTGATGGTGCTGTCGATGCTGTTCTTCGGCGGCGAGGCGCTGTTCTACTTCGCCCTGGCGCTGACCATCGGCATCGTCTTCGGCATCTATTCCTCGGTGCTGGTAGCCAGCCCGATCGTGATGTGGCTGGGCGTGTCGCGCGAGGATTTCCTCAAGCCGGAGAAGAAGGAAGGCGAAGAGGCGGAAGCCCTGCCCTGATGGAGCTGTTGACCTTTTTCGTCGACCACGTTCTGCACCTCGACAAGTACCTGCTGGAGCTGGTGCAGAACCACGGCGCCTGGGTTTACCTGATTCTGTTCCTGATTATTTTCTGCGAAACCGGTTTGGTGGTGACGCCCTTTCTGCCGGGCGATTCCTTGCTATTTGTTGCCGGCGCACTGACCGCGACCGGGGCGATGGAACTTCAGGTGCTGGCAAGCTTGCTGATCGCCGCTTCGTTCCTGGGAGACAACACCAATTACTGGATCGGTCGCTACGTCGGGCCGAAGGTGTTCAGCAGGGAGCGTTCGCGCCTGCTCAACCCCAATCACCTTGAGCAGACTCGCCGTTTTTATGAAAAACACGGCGGCAAGGCCATCATCCTGGCGCGTTTTTTCCCCATCATCCGCACCTTCGCACCCTTCGTCGCCGGCATCGGTCGCATGGATTACCGCCGCTTCCTGCCTTATAGCCTGGCGGGCGGGGTGGCTTGGGTCGGCTTGTTGTTGCTGGCTGGCTACTTCTTCGGCAACATTCCGTTCATCAAGCAGAATCTCACCCTGGTGATCTTCGGCATTGTTATCCTGTCGATTCTGCCGGGAATTCTCGGTTACCTGCGCCACCGTACCCAATAAGCCATGGACCCCAAGCTTGATGACGTCACGGTAAGCAGTTTCCTGCCGCCGACCCGGCGCATCGTCTTGCATATTGCCATGATAGGCGCAGTTTCGTTAATCGGCGGTCCGCTGCTTGGCCTTTACGTGTTCGACGCGCCGCGCGGCGAGGTGCTCACGCTGTCGCCCCGCACCGGGCTGGGTTGGGGACTGTCCTTCGCCTTCGTCGCCGCCTTCATTTACACAGCCTGGCTGATCCGCTATGTGACCCAGGGCTACCACAAGCACGTGGCGGCGCGGAAGATGGAAGCGTTCTATCGCGCCATCGAGGGTGAGCAGACGAAGGATTAAACCTTAAAACGACGATTAACCACGAACAGTAGGGTGCGTTTCACGCACCCTACGCTACGGTGAGAGTGCTGTTAAATCCTCGCCGCCAGCTCTGCCGCCATGCCGGTGTAGTTGTGCGGGGTCAACTGCATCAGCCGCTGTTTCGCGTCCTCCGGAATGGCGAGTTTGGCGATGAAGG
>PFJY01000140.1 GCA_002784065.1 Hydrogenophilales bacterium CG_4_10_14_3_um_filter_58_23
GAGGAGGAATTATGTCAATAAATCAGATTGGTGGGAAATATTTCTCCGCGATAGCGGCTTCGTCCAACCAGTCTGGGTAGTCCCAGCCGCTGGTGCCGATGAAAGCGCGTCCGCTCATCCCTTGATGCAAGCCAGGGGTTTGAGTTTGACCACTTTCCGCGCCAGCCCGGCACGGTCGGCCGCCTCTACCACCGCGTTCACGTCCTTGTAGGCGCCCGGCGCTTCCTCCGCCACGCCTCGCAACGAGGGGCTACGGATCAGGATGCCCTGGCTTGCCAGCTCGCGCACCAGATCGCTGCCGTGCCACTGCCGGGTGGCCTGATGGCGGCTCATGGCGCGACCGGCGCCATGGCAGGCCGAACCAAAGGAGCGCTCCATGCCTTGCTCGGTGCCTACCAGGACATAGGAAGCCGTGCCCATGCTGCCGCCGATCAGCACCGGCTGGCCGATATCGCGCAAATCCTGGGGCAGCGCCGGATGGCCGGGACCGAAGGCACGCGTCGCTCCCTTGCGGTGCACGAACAGGCTGCGCGGCTTGCCGTCGATGATGTGCTGTTCCTGCTTGCAGGTGTTGTGCGAAACGTCGTAGATCAGGGTCAAATGGCTGCCCGGCAGAATTTCGGCGAACACCTCGCGGGTGAGGTGGGTGATGACTTGGCGGTTGGCCAGGGCGCAGTTGACCGCAGCGCGCATGGCGCCGAGGTAGTCCTGGCCGAGCGGGGAGTCGAGTGGGGCGCAGGCGAGTTCGCGGTCGGGCAACTGGATGCCGTACCCCGGCGCCGCGATCACCATCTGCCTGAGGAATTCGGTGCCGATCTGGTGCCCCAGCCCGCGCGATCCGCAATGGATGCTGACCACGACCTCGCCCGGCCGCAGCCTGAAGCGCTCGGCTGCCTCGGCATCGTAAATTTCGATGACCTCCTGCAACTCGAGATAGTGGTTGCCGGAGCCCAGCGTGCCAACCTCGTCGCGCTGGCGGTGTTTGGCGTGTTCCGAAACCTTGTCCGGCTCGGCACCGGGCATGCGGCCGTGCTCCTCGGTGCGATCCAGGTCCGCTTCGATGCCATAGCCGCGCTTGACCGCCCACTGCGCCCCGCCCCGCAGCATCGCATCCATTTCCGCCGCATTCAGGCGCAGCTTCCCGGTGCTGCCCACCCCCGCCGGGATTCGGGCGAACAGGCGGTCGGCCAGCTTCTGCTTGATCGGCGCGAGGTCCGCAGCCTTCAGGCCGGTATGCAGGGTACGCACGCCGCAGGAGATGTCGAAGCCCACCCCGCCGGCGGATATCACGCCGCCCTCGTCGGGGTCGAAGGCAGCCACCCCGCCGATTGGAAAGCCGTAGCCCCAGTGCGCGTCGGGCATGGCATAGGCGGCCTTGACGATGCCCGGCAGCATGGCGACATTGGTGATCTGCTCGTAAACCTTCTGGTCCATTTCGAGCAGCAGTGCCTTGTCGGCGTAGATCACCGCCGGCACGCGCATCCTGCCGAACGGGGCGATGCGCCACTCGTAATCCGATACGCATTCGAACTGGGAAAGGTCCATGTCACACGTCCACCACGCACTGGGCAAACCACAGCCCGGTTTCGGTTTTGCCCACCTTGAGTTCGGTGTAGGTGGCGCCCTTGATTTCCACTGCCGGCTGATGCCTGGCCACGTCCACCCGCTCGCCCCAGGCGGTGGCGCGCAAGCGGTGTCCATCCAGGGTCACCGCGAAGCGGCTGAACAGCATGCGGCGGGTCGCCATTTCCAGGATCAGGCCATTCAGCCAATCCACCAGCAACAATTCGTCATCCGGCGCCTCGCAGGCGATTTCCACAGATTCAGTCGGCGCCACCAGCGCCGGGTCGGTCACCACGGCAGTCATCGCCAGCGCCGTCTGCTCGAAAGCTGCCGCCAGCGTCGGCCCGATGCCGCGCACGCCGATGTCGGCCTGGTGCGAGAAGTGTTCCCAGTATACGTTGTCCATGTCACCCGCCAAATTCAGTCCGCTTCAAATAAAGGATTACAGGTGCATTTGGGCTCGGACAATCCGGGTTAATATTGAATAATGAAATTCTCGCTGCCGATGCAATCGGCCAACGACACCAGCAGATTGTCCTTGAGATTCACCCGCCAGCCTTCACCCAGCTCCAACTCGCAGCTCGCCGTGACGTTGCCATAGCCAATCCGCACTCTGCACCCCGCTTCATCCCGATAGCCAGACAATATTTCTTGTAACTTTCCCGCATACGACTCCGCATGGGCTTCAGCCCATAGCGGATCGGAGTCCCCTTGTGGGGCATACGACTCCGCATGGGCTTCAGCCTTGAGTTGGCCGGGGTTGCCGGAAGCCGGAAACGACAGCCGCAACAGCTTGGCAAAACGCGTCCGCGCCCCGGCCAAGTCAAGCAGGCTTTCCGCAATCACGCGAAATCCGCCAGAATAATCGTCCTTGCTGATCTTGCCTTCGAGGATCAGTGTGTGATCCTCCTTGAGGATATCCTTGTGCGCATCGAACAGTTCGCTGAACACCGAAACCTCGATGCGCGCGATGCCGTCCTCCAGGGAAATGATGGCCATTTTCCCGCGCTTTGTCATTTGGGTGCGAATGGCATAGATCACCCCTGCCAGCCAGACCGGCTGTTGCTGCGGCACAATGTCGGAGAGCCGGGTCTTGATGAAGCCGGCGAGTTCCGAGCGGTAGGCGTCGTAGGGGTGGCCGCTGAAGTAAAAACCCAGCGCCTTCTTCTCGTTCGTCAACTGCTCGATCATCGGCCAGCGCGGCGCATCCACCATGGCATCGGGTCGGCTTTCCGCGCCGCCATCCTCCATGGCGTCGAACAGGCTGTTCTGGAAAATATCGCGGTTCTCCTGTTCTGCCGCTTCCATCGCCACGCCGACGCTCGCCAGCAGGCTCGCCCGGTTATCGTTGAGGGTGTCGAAAGCACCGGCGCGCACCAGAGACTCGATCACGCGACGGTTGACGGTGCGCTTGTCCACCCGGCGGCAAAAATCAAACAGGCTGGTGAACGGCCCGTCTTTCTCGCGCGCCGCGACGATGACGTTGATCGCCGCCTCGCCGGTACCCTTGATGGCGCCGAGGCCGTAGCGGATATCGGCCCTGGAAACCGGCTCGAAACGGTAGCCGGAAACATTCACGTCCGGCGCCAGCACCTTCACCTTGTTGGCCAGGGTATCCTCGTAGAACACCTTGAGCTGGTCGGTGTTGTCCAGTTCCGAGGACAGCGTCGCCGCCATGAAGGCCGAAGTGTGGTGCGCCTTGAGCCAGGCGGTCTGGTAGGAAATCACCGCGTAGGCGGCGGTGTGGGACTTGTTGAAGCCGTATTCGGCGAATTTCGCCATCAGGTCGAACAGGCTGTGGGCGAGCTTTTCCGGGTGGCCTTTCTGGAGCGCGCCCGCAACGAACAGCCCGCGTTGCTCGTCCATCTCCTTCTGCTCCTTATGGCCCATCGCGCGCCGCAGCAAATCCGCCCCGCCCAGGGTATAGCCGCCGATGATCTGGGATATCTGCATCACCTGTTCCTGGTAGACGATCACGCCGTAGGTCGGGGCGAGGCTGGCCTGCAGGTCGGGGTGAAAATAGTCGATCGACTGCTTGCCCTTCTTGCGCAGAATGAAATCGTCCACCATGCCGGAACCCAATGGCCCTGGCCGGTAAAGCGCGAGCACGGCGATGATGTCCTCGAAACGGTCGGGCTGGAGCTTCACCAGCAGCTTCTTCATGCCCTCCGATTCAAGCTGGAACACCGCCGTGGTGTTGGCCTTTTTCAGTACTTCGTAGACAGCCGGATCGTCAAAATGCTGGGTATCCAGGGGCTGATCGAAGCTCGGATCGAGTTTCTTGATGTACTTGAGGGCGAGGTCGATGATGGTCAGGTTGCGCAAACCGAGAAAGTCGAACTTGACCAGGCCGACCGCCTCCACGTCGTGCTTGTCGAACTGGCTGACCGCGTTGTCTGCATTGGGCGCCAGATACAGCGGACAGAAATCAGTCAGCTTGCCGGGCGCGATCAGCACGCCGCCAGCGTGCATGCCGACGTTGCGCGTCAACCCTTCGAGCTTGCGCGCCAGAATGAACAACTCGCGCACCTCCTCCTCGCTGTCATAGCGCTCCTTGAGCTGGGGCTCCATTTCCAGCGCTTCGTCCAGCGAATACTGCTTGCCGGGCGCAGCCGGAATTAGTTTGGAAAGCTGGTCGCAAAAATTGTAAGGCAGGTCCAGCACCCGTCCCACGTCGCGCACCACCGCCTTGGCCGCCATGGTGCCGAAGGTGGCGATCTGCGATACCGCGTCGGCGCCGTATTTTTCGCGCACGTACTCGATCACCCGCCAGCGGTTGTCCTGACAGAAATCCACGTCGAAGTCGGGCATCGACACCCGCTCCGGGTTGAGGAAGCGTTCGAACAGCAGGGCATAGCGCAGCGGGTCGAGGTCGGTGATGCCGAGACTGTAGGCGACCAGCGAACCCGCGCCGGAGCCCCGCCCCGGGCCGACTGGCACGCCATTGTGCTTGGCCCAGTTGATGAAGTCGGCCACGATCAGAAAGTAGCCGGGAAAGCCCATCTGGGTGATGGTGCCGATCTCGAACTTGAGCCGATCGGTATAGGTGGGGTACTGCTCCGCCCGCTTCGCCTCGTCGGGGTAGAGTTCCTTCATGCGCTCGGCCAGGCCCTCTTCCGCCCGCTGAACCAGTGTGTCGTCCAGGCTCATCCCCTTCGGCACCGGGAACAGCGGCAGCTTGCTCTTGCCCAGTTCGATGCTGAGGTTGCAGCGCTTGGCGATTTCGACGCTGTTGGCAAGCGCCTCGGGAATATCGGCGAACAGTTCCGCCATTTCCGCTTGGGTCTTGAAGTACTGCTGCTCGGTGAAAACGCGCGGACGCCGTTTATCCGCCAGCATATAGCCCTCGGAAATGCACACCCGCGCCTCGTGGGCCTTGTAGTCGTCGGGCGCCAAAAACTCAATCGGATGGGTTGCTGCCACCGGCAGCAGCAATTCCGAAGCCAGGCTCAGCGCCAGCCGCACGTGGGCATCGGCCTGGGGCAGCCCGGTGCGCTGCAATTCGAGGTAGAACGCACCGGGAAACAATCGCTGCCACTCGACCGCGAGTTCCCGCGCCTGCGCGCGTTTAGCCTGCAACAGCGCCTGGCCGACATCGCCGAAATGCGCGCCGGACAGCGCGATCAGGCCATCGCTGCCGCCGTCCGCGAACCATTCGCGGCGAACTTCCGCCCGCCCGCGATGCTGGTTGCTGCGGTAGGCGCGAGTGAGCAGGTCGCACAGACGTAAATATCCCTGGCGATTGCGACACAGCAGAAGCAAACGGTGCGGCTGGTCGCGGTTGGCGTCGTTGCTGATCCAAACATCGCAGCCGACGATCGGCTTAATCCCTTTACCGCGCGCCGCCTTATAGAACTTCAGCATACCGAACAGGTTGCTGAGATCGGTCAGCGCCAGCGCCGGCATCCGGTCGGCGACGGCGCTGGCAATGGCATCGTCGATACGCACAATGCCATCGACAATCGAATACTCGCTGTGCAGGCGGAGGTGGATAAAGGAAGGGTCAGACATAGCTCGTCATTTTACCACCATGGAATGAACCAGACGTTTTATCGCGAAAAAAGCTATTGAACCGCAGAAGACGCAGAGGAAAAATCTATTTGCCGCATGAAAACTCAATGGCACGCGAAGATCAATCAGGTCAGTGCCGTAGATACTGTTATCCGCAGTATGTATGCCTGGCCCATTTTTCATTCGGCGGATAACGGCCTGCGGCCTCATCCGCCTTACGCAGGCTGACCCTGCGCTCCGCGCGTAGCCTGTTCCTCAAAAAATAGACAGGGGTCGAGCGCAGAGTTATGCTTACCCATGCATCGGCAAAGGAAAAACTATGCCACTCGTCAGTTCGTTTTATAGCATCCTGATTTACATGTACTAGCTCGACACCAAGCAACATCACTCGCCCCATATCCATGCCGAATATGCCGGTAGTGAGGCTGTGTTTTCGATAGCGGGAAACGATTTGCTGGAAGGCTCCATGCCGCTACGACAAGTACGCCTCATCCAGGCGTGGATCGAGATTCACCGCGAAGAACTGATGGCTGACTGGACGCTCGCGATATGCGGCGAAACTCTTGTCAAGATAGATACCCTGCGCCAGGAGAAACCCATGAACCCACGGATTATTGCAGTCACTGCCCACGACGATTACACACTACTACTCACCTTTGCCAACGGTGAGGTACGCCATTTCGACATGACGCCTTATCTGGGTTATCCGGCATTCGAGCCGCTACGCCAAGTTGCGTTTTTCAAGCTGGCACGAGCCAGCCACGGCACCGCCACATGGCCAAAAGAAATTGACTTCGACCCTGACACTCTTTACCTCGAAGGCCGACCTGCGAAGCTCGAAGAGCAAGCAGCGTAATTGAATTGTCACGAATCCAAAACACGCGGCGAATTTAATCCGAACCCGACCCCTTTAGCTCTTTGGTGATTGGCCATATTCGACGTTTCATCTACTGGTGGAGCGGGGCGTTTATCCGGCTGATTGGGCGGGAGGCGATGCAGATCGGCTCGAATACAAAGATTGATATACGGCGCAATGCGCTTCGCTTATTGACGCCCTACGCCTTACGCGGGTTCGCCTTCAAGGGCGGGAAAATGCGGTAAATCTGAAAGATTGCCGCGAATAAGGGGAAGCATAACCATTTTGAAGCCGGAATTCGTGCATCAGATGTCATTGACTTCGTTTTGAAAATAGTTTTGCAAGAAGCTCTTATGAAAAAATCTCCCGAACTTTTACTCCCCGCCGGCAGCCTGGAAAAGATGCGCTACGCTTTCGCCTATGGCGCGGATGCCGTGTATGCCGGCCAGCCCCGCTACTCCCTGCGCGCCCGCAACAACGAATTCGGCCTGGAGGAACTGGGAACGGGCATCGCCGAGGTGCATGCGCTGGGCAAGAAATTTTTCGTCGCCAGCAACCTGACGCCGCACAACGCCAAGCTCAAGACCTATATGGCGGATATGGCACCGGTGATCGAAATGCAGCCGGACGCCCTGATCATGGCCGACCCTGGCCTGATCATGATGGTGCGCGAGGAGTGGCCGGAAATGCCGGTGCACCTGTCTGTGCAGGCCAACACCGTCAATTACGCCGCAGTGAAATTCTGGCAGGCGCTGGGTTTGACGCGGGTGATCCTGTCGCGCGAAATCTCCCTGGACGAAATCGCCGAAATCCGCCAGCAATGCCCCGACATGGAACTCGAAGTGTTCGTCCACGGCGCGCTGTGCATCGCCTATTCAGGCCGCTGCCTGCTATCCGGCTACTTCAACCACCGCGACGCCAACCAGGGCACATGCACCAACTCCTGCCGCTGGGACTACAAGGTAAAGGAAGCGAACGAAGATGAGGCGGGCGTGATCCGCGAAGCGGAATTCGATTTCAA
>PFJY01000164.1 GCA_002784065.1 Hydrogenophilales bacterium CG_4_10_14_3_um_filter_58_23
AACCACGGAGAACACGGAGAGCACGAAGAAAAACAAGATATTACGAAGGTTATGAGTGTCACCTGGCTGGTGACATACGAAACCCATATAACTCTTTGATATAACTCCGTGTTCTTCGTGATCTCCGTGGTTAACTGCTTTTTCTAGGTTCATTCCAGACACGAGTTGCCGCAATGTTCCCAAGCCGACAGATTGCGGTTTGGTGCTACTTGGCGCGGCGTGCGGCGCGCGGCCTGTCATGGGTGTGCTGGGTGCGGGCAGTGCCTTTGCAGGTCTCGGGGCGGCGGTTGTTGACAGGTGTGCGGCCCGTTCCCACGGGCTGCCAGGCCGGCACCAGGTGTTTCTTGCTGCCGCCGATCAGGTCGGCGCGGCCCATTTGCTTGAGCGCTTCACGCAACAGCGGCCAGTTCTCGGGATCGTGGTAGCGCAAAAAGGCTTTGTGCAACCGCCTTGCCCGGCCACTTTTCGGGATTGGCACTTCCTCCCCTTGTCGGCTGACCTTGCGTAGCGGGTTCCTGCCGGTGTGATACATGGCGGAGGCCAGCGCCATCGGCGTGGGGGTGAAGTTCTGCACCTGATCCAGGCGGAAGCTGTTGGCCTTGAGCCACAGCGCCAGCTCCAGCATGTCCGCGTTGGTGGTGCCGGGGTGGGCGGAGATGAAATAGGGGATCAGGTACTGTTCCTTGCCGGCTTCCTTGGAAAACTTCTCGAACAGTTCCTTGAACTGGTAATAAGCGCCCATGCCCGGCTTCATCATCTTCGACAGCGGCCCTTCGGCGATGTGCTCCGGCGCGATCTTGAGGTAGCCGCCGACATGGTGGCTGACCAGCTCCTTGACGTATTCCGGCGATTTAACCGCGAGGTCATAGCGCACGCCCGAGCCGATCAGGATTTTCTTGATGCCGGGTAGCGTCCGCGCCTTGCGGTAGAGCTGGACCAGCGGACCGTGGTCGGTGCCCATGTTGATGCAGATGTCCGGGAAGACGCAGGAGAGCCTTCGGCAGGCGGATTCGATTTTGGTGTCGCGGCACTTCAGCCGGTACATGTTGGCGGTGGGGCCGCCCAGGTCGGAGATGATGCCGGTGAAGCCCGGCGTCTTGTCGCGGATTTCCTCGACCTCGTGCAGGATCGAGGTTTCCGAGCGGTTCTGGATGATGCGCCCTTCGTGCTCGGTGATCGAGCAGAAGGTGCAGCCGCCGAAGCAGCCGCGCATGATGTTGACCGAGAAGCGGATCATTTCATAGGCTGGGATCTTCGCATCATTGTAGGCCGGGTGGGGGCGGCGCGTGTAGGGCAGGTCGTAGACGCCGTCCAGCTCTTCGGTGGATAGCGGGATCGGCGGAGGATTGATCCACACGTCGCGGTCGCCGTGGGCCTGCACCAGCGCACGCGCGTTGCCGGGGTTGGTTTCCAGGTGCAACAGGCGGTTGGCGTGGGCGTAGAGCACCGGATCGTCGCGCACCTGTTCGAAGGAGGGCAAGCGGATGACGCTGGCAGTGCGGTCATGCGCAGGGTGCGCCATGCGCACCAAAGGCTGGTGCGTGGGATGCGCCCTATTTGTCTCATCCTCTTCAGTACAGACAGCAGCCGTTTCGGAGTAAGGGTTGAGATACGGTGTAACCTTGCCCGGTTCATCCACCGAAGTCGAATCAATTTCGCTCCATCCATCAGGGATGTTTTTGCGCAAGATGGCCGTGCCGCGCAGGTCGGTAATGCTGGCGATGGGCTCGCCCCTGGCCAAACGGTGGGCGAGCTCCACCAGCGCCCGTTCGGCGTTGCCATAGAGCAGGATGTCGGCCTTGGAATCCGGCAGGATGGAGCGGCGCACCTTGTCCGACCAGTAGTCGAAGTGGGCGATGCGGCGTAGGGATGCCTCGATGCCGCCGATCACCACCGGCACGTCGACGTATGCCTCGCGGCAGCGCTGGGCATAAACGATCACCGCCCGGTCGGGGCGCTTGTTGCCCTCGGCGTTGGGGGTGTAGGCATCGTCGGAACGGATTTTGCGGTCGGCGGTGTAGCGGTTGACCATCGAATCCATGTTGCCCGCAGTGACGCCGTAAAACAGGTTGGGTTTGCCCAGCGTCTTGAAGGCGCTCGGGCTGTGCCAGTCGGGCTGGCTGATAATGCCGACGCGGAAGCCCTGCGCCTCCAGCAGCCGCCCGATCAGCGCCATGCCGAAGCTGGGGTGGTCGATGTAGGCGTCGCCGGTGACCAGGACGATGTCGCAACTGTCCCAGCCGAGCTGATCCATCTCGGCGCGCGACATCGGCAGCACGGGTGCCGTGCCGAAGCGTTTGGCCCAGTATTTGCGATGGGGAAAGATGTTGCGGGCGGTTTCCATGGGGAGCCTATTCTACGTGATAGGTTATCGACACGCGAACCGGCGGGATGTTCCGCTGTATCAACCCGGATGTTTTATTACTCGTAGTGCAGGAAATTTTCCGCTACCGTGTCCTGGCCGTAACGGCTGATCAGGGTTTCGATTTCTTCCTGCAGTGTTTCGTCTTCGTCCGGGTCGATGATGCCATCCCCGACCAGGCGCGCAACCAGTCCATGCAGCATGGCATCCCGCACCATGCCCAGGGTTGGCGGGGTGCTGGCGCCGGTGTCCATAAGTGCCGAAATGGTCCGAGTCAGGCTCTCGCTTGCCTTGACGGTGATGAAATCGATGGCGGGGGCCTCGTCCCCGAATTGCTCGATCAGATCATCGATTTCCTCAAGGAGTGAGCGGTTCTGGTCGAAATGCAGACGATCGGCCTTGAGTTGTTCGCCATTCGCCGCTCTGTAGACAATTCTCCGGACCGATCCGAGTGTAGGCGCCTCGTCGGCGTCCGGGTCGTTGACTGCGGCTTCCAGGATTTGCGATAACTCATCGCTCACGCTGCTGGCGATATCGATAAACGGCTTCATGCTCAATCCCCCTCTGAAAGTCCATACCCACTACTGATTGTAGGATAAAGTTGGGGGGGGGATGGGGTTAGTCGGCCATTTGTTCCGATTTGAGGCCCAATTTGCCGATTTCCTGCTTCAGGAAGGCGGCGCCATGCGCTACGCGGGTGCGTGCCCCGCGCAAGCCGAATTCCACCTTGCGTTCGCCGTCCTCGCCGATGTGGGGCAGGCTGGAAAAGCGCAGGTCGGGGTAGCGCAGCACAAATTCGTTCATCAGGTCGAGCAGCGGACTTTCCATGGCATCCAGCACGGTGATGACGGTTTCGGTTTCCGGCGCCTGGTTGCGGATGTCGGGGTAGAGCGTGTCCAGCACCCAGTCCATCATCGGCCATGCCATTTGCGGGAAGCCCGGCAGGAAGTGGTGACGGTCGAGCGAAAAACCGGGGACGCGGTTGAACGGGTTGGGGATGATGCGGCTGCCCTGTGCCAGGTCGGCCATCAGAATGCGCCGGGGATAGGCCTCCGCGCCGAAGCGCGCCTCGATCTCCGCCACCGCGTCGGGATGACGCACCAGCGGCACACCGGCCGCTTCGGCGGCGCACTGCCGGGTATGGTCGTCAGGGGTGGCGCCGATGCCGCCGAAGCTGAACACAATGTCGTCCTGAGGCAGGGTCTGGCGCAGGGTGGCGACAATCAACGCGGGGTCGTCGCCGATAATGCGGCACCATTTGAGCTCCAGCCCGCGTTTGCCCAGGGTTTCGATGACGCGGGGGAAATGGCCGTCGCGGCGTTTGCCGGAAAGGATTTCATCGCCGATGATGATGGCGCCGAAGTGGGTCATAGCGCTGGCTCGTGAGGGATCATGTTCCGCTTGCACGCCGGGAAGACGCGGCTGCCGATCGGTTCAGGAAGTTGTCCGCCAGCGCCTTGTAGAGCGGCTTGCGGCAGACCAGGCTGGAGGCGGCGGAGGCGATGAGGGAAGCCGCCATGAGGGGTAGCAGCATGGCGTGGTTGTCGGTCATCTCCATCACGATCACGAAGGCGGTGATGGGCGCTTGCACCACGCCGGCAAAATAGGACACCATGCCGAGGATCACCACCGCGCCGACGGGCGCATAGGGCATCAGTACCGCCAGGTTGGAGCCGATGCCTGCGCCGATGGACAGCGAGGGCGCGAAGATGCCGCCCGGAATGCCGCTCACGTAGGAGACGATGGTGGCCAGCATTTTGAGGATGCCATACGATTCCGGTAGGCTGCCGCCGTCCGAAATAAGTTGCCTGGCCTCCTGGTAGCCGGTGCCGTAGGTGGTGCTACCGGAGAGTAGCCCGATCAGGGCGAGGATGAAGCCGCACAGGGCTGCGAATTTTATGGGGCTCTCCTTTGCCAGCGCGCCCACGCGACCGGGAACGCCGTGTGCGAATTCGACCAGGATACGGCTGAATAGCCCCCCGAGCAGGCCTCCGACGACACCGCAAACCAATACCGTGATCCAGCCGCGATCGAGATCGAGCGAAGCCGACGTGTGCCCGAAGTAGGTGTAATTGCCCATCATGGCGAGCGAGGCCATGCCGGCGACGATGACCGCCATAAGCACGATGCCGTTGGTTTTTGCCTCGAAGGAGCGGCTCATTTCCTCGATGGCGAACACCACGCCGGCCAGCGGGGTATTGAAGGCCGCCGCCACCCCCGCCGCGCCGCCAGCCAGGATCAGACCCTTTTCCATCTCCATGCGGGGGAAGCGGACGAACCCACCCAGCGCATGCATGATCGAGGCACCAACCTGAACCGTTGGCCCCTCTCGCCCCACGGATGCCCCCGACAACAGGGCGATCAGCGTCAACAAAATCTTGCCCATGGCGATGCGCAGGGAGAGCACTGCGCCTCGAGCTTCGTGGTCGGACATTTTCAGGGCTGCAATGGTCTGGGGAATGCCGCTGCCCTGAGAGCCCGGGAAGAAGCGGCGTGTGATATAGGCTACCAGGGCGAGCCCGGCGGGGGCGACCACCAGTGGAAGGTAGGGAGAGAATTCGATCAGGCGGTGAAACAGCAGGTTAGACTCTTCGCTCCCCTTGGCAAAGAAAACTGCGGCAGCCCCAACGCAGATGGCCCCTGTCCAGAACAGTATCCGTTGTTTCCAATGCCGGAGCGAGAGCCAGACATGTGCGGAGCGGGGAAGGTAGCGTTTTGGCACTTCGTTTTGATCTGTTTGGTTGGGCAGGGAAGGCAATATTGTAGGGGAGGGAAGAACATGCCACAAGGATTCGAGCCGCTTTTCACGATTTCAGCCGCTGTTATGTCCCGGTTTTTGCCTTTGCGAGATCGCCATAAAGCGACGCGAGAAGGTCGAGCCGGGTGACGATGCCGATCAGCCGGCCTTCTTCGTCGGTAACCGGAATATGGTTGATGCCCTTTTCGGAGAAGATCAGGAACGCATCGGTCAGGTGGGCGTCTTCCCTGGCCGTGATGGCCGGCGTGCTCATGATCTGCCCGGCAATGGCGCCCGATTTGCGTTTCAGGAACAGTTTCACGCGCTGGGCGAGGCTGTCGCACAGGCGCCAGTCCCGTACCTTGAGGAAATCCGCGATGGTGACCATGCCCGTCACCTTGCCCATGCCATCCGTGACCGGAACGCCCCGGATGTGGTGGGCGCGCAGCAGCGACCAGACCGTTTCCTGCGCGGTTGAAGGCCGGATGGCGACCACCTCGCGGGTCATGATGTCTTTCAGGCGAATGTCTCCCAGGCGACCGCGATGAGCGTGCAGCAGGGCAAGGGCATAGATTCGTTCAAGGTCTTCCCCGGTGACGTCGATGAACCCGCCCATGTCTTTCAGTGCGGCGATCAGGTCGTCCTCGTTGAAGGCAAGCTTGACGGACGGACGGCCTCCGGACACGGGCCCGCCGCTCTTGCCGGGCAAGGAGAGGTTATGGGGATAGCGTCGCCCGAGCAGGTTGTTGAACAGCAGCGCCACGCCCAGGAGTACGGCGACGTTCAACAGAAGGGGAGTTAGCAGGAAATGGTAACCCAGGTTGAGTATGCGCTCGCCGCCAACCACCGTCATCAGGGCGGTTGCACCGCCGGGCGGATGGAGGCAGCGCAGGTAGTGCATCACGCTGATGGCAAGGCCGACCGCCAAGCCTGCCGCCAGAAATGTTGCGCCCGGAAGCAGCTTGGCGCAGGTGACCCCGATCAGGGCGGAAATCAGGTGCCCGCCCACGAAAGCCCAGGGCTGAGCCAGCGGGCTGTGGGGCGCGCCCATCAGCAGGACGGTGGAGGCTCCCATCGAGGCGACAATGAAGGGCACTGCCGCAGCGCCAAGCGTCAGGTCGCCGATCCACGCGGTGAGAAAAATACCGAATACGCCGCCGACCCCCGAAAGGATTTTCTCGCGGTGGGTGATGGTGGCCTGAATGGGGAAAAGAAATGAGAAGGTTTTGCGTAGCGGCATATTACCCCGAATGTTTCATAGTGACACGCGTCTGCGTCCTCGCTTGTCCTTGTGTTTGATATAAAGGAGCGGCTGATCCTTCTGGCAGGAACAAAATAAATATTTGTGGTGAATGTTACCAGCGTCGGCGCTTTTTGTGCAGCGACTTCTCCATCATTATTTACGCGATGCCGGCGAGCAGCTCTACGTAAGCCCTGTCCTGGCGTGTGGAACGGTATGGGTGCAGTGCAAGCATCCGCCGCCAGTTTTTTAGTTCCTGAGTGTTTTGCGGCGTAAGGATGCGTACCTTACAATGGCGTTTTCCCCTTCCAGGATGTCCCACCATGGCAGAGCCCGTTCGCCTTGCAAAACGCCTTGCCGAATTAGTCCCCTGCTCTCGCCGGGAGGCCGAGCTGTACATCGTGGGCGGATGGGTAATGGTTGATGGCCAAGTGGTGGAAGAACCCCAGTTCAAGGTGTCGCAGCAGAAGGTTGAGCTTCACCCTGGCGCTAAGCTTACGCCGGTTGAGCCGGTGACCATTTTGCTGCACCAACCGCCCGGCCATGGCGCCGATATGGACACCCACTTCGCGCAGCAACCGCTTACCGCCGACACGCGGGCGGCGGATGACTCTTCCGGCATTTTCATGCTCAAGCAACATTTTGCTCGGCTGACCCCGGTCGCACCGCTAGAGGCGAACGCCAGCGGTTTGCTGGTATTTACCCAGGACTGGCGGGTGGCGCGCAAGCTGCTCGACGATGCCGCCACCGTCGAGCAGGAGATCATTGTCGAGGTTGCTGGCGAAATGGCGCCCGATGGGCTCAAGCGCCTCAACCACAAGCCCGGTTTTAACGGACGGACGCTGTCTCCGGCCAAAGTCAGCTGGCAAAACGAAACCCGGCTGCGTTTCGCCCTCAAGGGTGCGCAACCCGGCCAGATCGCGCAGATGTGCAACAGTGTCGGACTAAAGGTGCTGACCATGAAGCGGATCAGGATCGGTCGGGTGTCGATGGCCAAATTACCGCCTGGGCAATGGCGTTATTTGGCGCCACATGAGCGGTTCTAGCAGCCTGTCTGACTTGAAGAATCGAAGCGAAGTGGGTCAAGCAGGCAAGCC
>PFJY01000157.1 GCA_002784065.1 Hydrogenophilales bacterium CG_4_10_14_3_um_filter_58_23
TCTACCTCTTTTTGCACCCAATTCTGCGGTTAATTCAGTTCAGGTGGGGAGTTTTGCAAGAACCTCTATTGAATGGATACGCAATGCTGAAAAAATGGTTACTGATCGGCTTGTTGTGCTGCCCTCTTGTGGCGGTGGCCGCAGAAGCAGAAAAAGAAAAAATCACGCTTAATTTCGTCAACGCGGATATCGAGTCGGTGGTCAAAGCGGTCGGTATGATCAGCGGCAAGAATTTCATCCTCGATCCGCGGGTGAAGGGCACGATCAACATCATTTCTTCCAGCCCGGTTTCCAGGGAGCTGACTTACCAGATATTGCTGTCTGCGCTGCGCTTGCAGGGGTTCGCCGCCATCGAGGGGCAGGGCGTGATCAAGATCGTGCCCGAGGCGGATGCCAAGCAAAATTACAGCCCGACCAGCGAAAGGAAGCTTGCCGCCAGCGGCGACAAAATCGTGACCCAGGTTTACCCCCTGCGCTACGAGTCGGCCAGCCAACTGGTGCCGGTGCTGCGTCCGCTGATTTCCCCGAACAACACTATCGCCGCTTACGCCAACACCAACACCCTGGTGATTACCGATTACGCCGACAACGTGCGCCGCATCAACAAGATCATCGACGCGATTGATCAGCCGAACAACGGCGAAATGGTGACGGTCAGGCTGGAACATGCCTCCGCCACGGATCTGGCGCAAGCGCTTAACCGGCTGATGTCGGATTCCGCCGCCGCCGCTCCCGGTGTCGCTCCCGGCTCAGCCGAACTCACCCGGCGCATTGTCGCGATCGCGGACAGCCGCACCAACAGCGTGCTGCTACGCTCCGACAACCCCTCGCTGATCATGCGGGCGCGCTCTATCATCGCCGGCCTGGACATCGCTACCAGCGTTGCCGGCAACATCCATGTGGTTTACCTGAAGAACGCCGAGGCCGTGAAGCTGGCGCAAACCCTGCGCGCCGTCATGTCGGGTGAGTCCGCCGCCGCAACGGGAGGCACCGCCGGCCAGCCCACCCCACTTGGCCAACAGGTTCAACCCGCCGGCAGTCCGGCGGCGAGCGGTTTCATCCAGGCCGATGTGGCGACCAATTCCCTGATCATCACCGCCCCCGACAACGTGTACAATACCTTGCGCGCCGCGATCGACAAGCTCGACGCGCGCCGCGCCCAGGTTTATGTCGAGGCCCTGATCGCCGAGGTGTCGACCGACAAGGCGGCCGAATTTGGCATCCAGTGGCAGTTTCTGAACGGGGTCAACAGCAATTCGGTGAGCGCGATCGGCGGCACCAACCTGACCGCGCGCGGCGCGGGCGGGAACATCATCGATGCGGCGGCCAACCTCTCAAGCCTGGGGCAAGGCTTGAATATCGGCATCACCAAGGGCATGATCAACCTGCCCGGTGTCGGCCAGGTGGTCAATCTCGGCGTGCTGGCGCGGGCGCTGGCCACGGATGCCAACACCAATATTCTGTCCACGCCCAACCTGCTGACCCTGGACAACGAGGAAGCCAAAATCATCATCGGCCAGAACGTTCCTTTCGTCACGGGTTCCTACGCGCAGACCGGAACAACCGCAACCGCAACCCCGTTTCAGACCATCGAGCGCAAGGATGTCGGGCTGATGCTCAAGATTAAGCCGCAAATTTCCGAAGGTGGGAGCGTCAAGCTGCAAATCTATCAGGAGGTTTCCAGCGTCGATAATACAACCAACACGGGGGGTGCTGGCCTGGTGACCAACAAGCGCTCGATCGAGTCCACCGTGCTGGTGGACGATGGCCGCATTATCGTGCTGGGCGGCTTGATCCAGGACACGGTGCGGGACGGCCAGGACAAGGTGCCGCTGCTGGGCGATATTCCCCTGCTGGGCGGCCTGTTCAGATACGATAAGCGGCAGCGCGTCAAAACCAACCTGATGGTGTTCCTGCGGCCTTATGTCCTGAAGGATGCGGAATCCTCGGCTTCCCTGACAGACAGCCGCTACGGCTACATCCGTGACCAGCAGGACGTGAGTCGTCTGTCGCAACACGCCATACTGCCGGATATGCCGGTGCCGCAACTGCCTTCCCTGATCCCCGCGCCGCAGACTAAAGGCGACAGCAAAATCCAGACGGTAGCGCCCTGAACATGCTGGATTCACGCACCGCCAAGCTGCTGCCCTACCATTTCGCCAAAGCCAACGGCGTGATTGCCGCGCGCCTTTCCGAGGCGGGAGAATACCAGGTCTGGGTGCGCGAAAATGCTTCCGCTGCAGCACTCGCCGAGGCGCGGCGGGTGCTGGGAGGCGCGATGCGCGCCGAAATTCTGACGACGCCGGAATTCGAGCGGCGTCTGAGCCAGGCATACGGCAGCGCGGATGGCCACGCCGCCAGCGTTATCGATGACATGCAGGGGGAATACGACCTGCAACAGCTCACCCAGGAATTGCCGGAAGTGGCGGATTTGCTCGAAGCCGAGGGCGATGCGCCGATCATCCGGCTGATCAACGCCCTGCTCACCCAGGCGCTGCGCGAACGGGCCTCCGACATTCACATCGAAGCCTTTGAAGCGCGTTCCGTGGTGCGCTTTCGTGTCGACGGCACGCTGCGCGACATCATCGAGCCGCATCGGGCCTTGCATGCGGCGATCGTTTCCCGCATCAAGGTGATGGCGCAGCTCGACATCGCCGAAAAGCGGCTGCCCCAGGACGGGCGCATTGCCCTGCGCCTGGGCGGTCATCCTGTCGATGTGCGGGTTTCCACCCTGCCCACCGGGCATGGCGAGCGCGTGGTCCTGCGCCTGCTGGACAAGGAAAGCGGGCGGATGACCTTGCCCGCCCTGGGCATGGACAAAGTGATCCTGTCCGAGCTGGAAGAACTGATCCGGCAGCCCCACGGCATCGTGCTGGTCACCGGGCCGACCGGTTCCGGCAAGACCACCACGCTGTATGCCGCTTTGTCGCGCCTCGATGCCGGCAGCATGAACATCGTCACGGTGGAAGATCCGATCGAATATGACCTCGACGGCATTGGCCAGACCCAGGTCAACCCGCGCATCGACATGAGTTTTGCCCGGGCCTTGCGCGCCATCTTGCGCCAGGACCCGGATGTCATCATGATCGGCGAAATACGCGATCTCGAGACGGCGCAGATCGCCGTTCAGGCTTCGCTGACCGGGCATCTGGTGCTGGCGACCCTGCATACCAACAGCGCGGCGGCGGCGGTCAACCGTCTGACCGACATGGGTGTCGAGCCCTTCCTGCTGGCGTCCACCCTGCTCGGCGTCCTCGCCCAGCGCCTGGTGCGCTGTTTGTGCCCGGATTGCCGCCGCGCTTATACGCCCGATGCCGGCGAACTGGCAACACTCGGCCTGCCTTTCCCGCCCCAGCAGCTATACGCGCCGGTCGGCTGCCCGGCCTGCAACCATACCGGCTACCGGGGCCGCACCGGCATTTACGAGCTGCTCCAACTCGACGAAGGCCTGCGCCGCATGATCCACGACCGCGCTCCCGAAGCCGCTTTGCAGGAACATGCCCGCAAACAGGGCATGGCCAGCCTGCGGGATGACAGCATGCGCTGGGTGGAGGCCGGGCGGACTTCCCTGGAGGAAGTGCTGCGAGTGACAAAGGGAGAATAAGTGGCCGGATTCAAATACGAGGCGGTAGACGCCGCCACCGGACGCGACCGCAAGGGGGTGCTGGAGGCCGACACCCCCCGCCAGGCGCGTGCCTGGCTGCGCGAAAACGGGATGGTGGCGCTGGCGCTGGAGCCGCTTGCCGAAGATGCCGCCGCGCCCCGGGCCAAGCGCTACCGGCGGCGGGGTTTGTCCGCTAACCAGCTCAATCTGGTTACCCGCCAGTTCGCCGTCCTGCTGGAAGCGGGGTTGACCATCGAGCACTCTCTCAACGCCCTGATCGATCAGGTCGAAAGCGAGAAAGAGCGGGATGTCCTGGCGGCGGTGCGCAGCGATATTCTCGGCGGCCACACCTTGGCGCGGGCGCTGGAAAAACACCCGGACACCTTCCCCGAAATTTACCGCACCATGGTCAGCGCCGGCGAACAGTCCGGGCGCCTGAACGAAGTGTTGCTGCGCCTGGCCGATTATCTCGAAGCGCGCCGCGCGTTGCGCCAGAAGATCGGGCTGGCGCTGATCTACCCGGCGATCATCACCGTGGTCGCGCTCCTCGTCGTGCTGGCCCTGCTCACTTTTGTGGTGCCTCAAGTGGTGGCGGTGTTCCGCGACACCCACCAGACGCTGCCCCTGCTGACCCGTGCTCTGCTGGCCGCCAGCGGCGCGTTGCGCGCCTATGGCATTTATCTGCTGGCGCTGGCGGCGCTGGCTTTTATGGGTTTTCGCCGCGCCTTGCGCCGCCCCGATTTCTGCTTCAGTTTTCACCATGCGCTGCTGCGCCTGCCGCTGGTGGGGCGTTTGCTGCGCGCCGTCAACACCGCCCGGCTGGCCAGCACGCTCGCCATCCTGGTCGGTAGCGGCGTACCCTTGCTGGCGGCGCTGCGGGCCGGAGCGGGCGTGGTCGGCAGCCTGCCGATGCGGCGCGCGCTGGAAGAAGCGGCGCAGAGAGTGGCCGAAGGCGGCAGCCTGAGCCGCGCCCTGGAGCGGGAAAAAATCTTCCCGCCGCTGTTCGTGCATCTGGTTGCCAGCGGCGAAGCCAGCGGGCGCCTGCAACAGATGTTCGAACGTGCCGCCGCGCAGCAAACCCAGGAACTGGAGGGCCGCGCCGCCGTCCTGACCGGCGTTCTCGAACCCGCGCTGATCCTGGCGATGGGCGGCATGGTATTGCTGATCGTGCTGGCGATATTATTGCCGGTATTTGAAATGAACCAGTTGGTGAAGTGATTTTTTTGTGACTATTCAGCCAACACATCCATAACAAAATCAACTGGGTAGGGTGGATAGGCGAAGCGCACCCACCAGTGCGCGCGGATTTGGCGGATGCGCTTCGCTTATCCACCCTACATAACTGACCCCATTCTTAATGCTGGACCACGGTCAACCTGCGTAAGCCCGCAGGCGCAATCGTTATTGCGCCGAACAAATACATCCGGCGCAATGCGCTTTGCTTATTGCACCCTTGAACTGTTGGGCTTCGTGCCTCAGCCCACCCTACATTTCTTTAGCGATATCAATTTGTTTCGGCGGAACCAATAACCGCCACGGCTCCACCTCCAATGCCTCGGCAATTTTTTCGATATTGCCGAGCGACACATTCCAGATGCAACGCTCTACGGCTGATATGTAGGTTCTATCCAGTTCACAGCGGAAGGCCAGCTCTTCCTGCGAAATCTTTTTCTCGAAGCGAAAATTCCGAATGTTGTAAGCGAGCGTTCCTCTCAGGGACCTCTCGAATTGGCTGGCTTTTGGGCGGGTTACTCGCTTTGGCATGTATGCCAGAATCGCCTAACTCGGTGTTTGTTACCACGGAGTTTGCTTCTCTAATAAAAGTGCGGTAAAGTGCCCGCTTAGAAATAAAAATGCTGGTTTCCCAATGCGTTGTAAGCGTGTAAATAATTACGGGAACCGAATCGCCAACCTTGATGGAGCAACTTTGAAATGCAAAAAAACAAAATTAGCTTGGCGCTGCTGGGCGCGGGGATTTTGACCTCCGCCCTGCTGACTGGATGTGGTGGGGGTGGAGGTGGGGGTAGCACGGCGGCAAACATACTCACTCCCGGCGCTGTGCTGGACGGCTATCTGGTTGGAGCCAAGGTTTGCCTGGATATTAACGCCAACGGCAAGTGCGATGACGGAGAGCCTAGCGATACCACCAAGGCGCATGGCGTGTATTCACTTTCCTCAAGCGCTGCCGATGCCGCGAAGTATTCGATCGTGGCCGAGGTGACTGCGGCTACCGTCGATGAAGACACCAATGCCGTCGTGGCCAAGCCCTACATCCTGATGTCTCCGCCCGGCGCCAAGTCCAGCTCCGGCCAAGCGTACGTCACCCCGCTGACCACCCTGATGCAAAACAGCATGGCCCTGAACCCGAACCTCAAGGTGGTCGACGCTGAAAATGAAGTGAAGTCCCAACTGGGCTACGCGCCCGATCATGCGGTAAGCCTGCTGGAAGACCACGTGGCGAAGGCGGAAGCTAGTGCCGACGCCGATTACATACGCATACGCCAGATCTCCCAAGTCACCGCTCGCGTCATTGCGGACAATAAGGAGGCTCTGGATCTAGCCGCCAAAACGGCCAACCTTGCGCCGCTCACCAGCACGATCATGCAGAAGGCGGTTGCCGATGTGGCCGCCCAGTTGGCGAACATCCAGGTCGTGGCCGATGCCGCCGACAACTTTGACGCCAAAGGCGTCATCAAGCCCGCAATGGACAAGGTGGGCACGATCAGCGCCGCCAAGACCGCCTATAGCAATAGCACCGTCAAGACCGATCTGGACAAGATGCAGTTGGCAGCCAGCGCGACGAAGGTCGATGCCTTGGTGACCCTCAAGGAAGGAACCTATAACTTTTGGGTCAATACCTACACTTCAACTATCAACAATGTTACCAGCACCCTTTATCAGCTCCAGCGAAGCGCCAGCAAGGTCGATACCGCCGGCACGCAGACAAGCTTCAAGGACGAGAAATACATTCCCGGCCAGAACATTAACGCCAGCACCGGCTGGAGACCGTACGCATCAACAGACCTCGTCCTCGTCAATGGCGGTTGGCAATCCAGTGCCGACAACAATTGCACCCTCGAATCGCCCTTGAGCGATGGCAGCATCAACTTCACTTGCGGTGTCAGGGAAGCCGGGAACGCCAGTTTCAGTGTTATGCCCGTCGATGGCCTCAACGTGGCGGATTACCTGGAGCAGCCGGAGGCTAAGGATGCGTACACGCCTGGCGCCAAGTTCAGCGCGGGCGCGAAGATAGTAAAAGGCACATTCAAGCAATCCGCCGATTTCTACAGAATTGGCGTGTGGCAAGATTGCGGCGGCTGGTCGGGGGTAAACGGCAACTGCAACGCGGTCTCAATGGGGTGGAGCGGTCAAAACCAGTCCACGGGTTATATCGCCACCCTGGCGCAACTTCTCCAGATAACCGACCCGAATTTGATCGGCATCGGCAGTTCTTTTTACCGGCTCGGCGTTGTATTCTCCGGCACAAGCAAAACCGGCGTCGTGGGTGATAGCGGCGCGGCGACCTTCTACACCGGCGCCCTGGGTGGCAACCTGACGACCGCCTTGCCCATTTCTGGTGCCTGGAAAGTGGTCAGCGTCGGCGGGCAGACGCTGCTGATGGTGGAGATTCCGCCGGCTTACAAGTACTTGAGCAGTGAAAGTATGGGCAGCAGAACACTGTTCTTCGCCGTGGAAAACGGCGTGGTGCGCCGAGGCGAGCTGACACGCAAGGACTCTCCAGAGACCGAAATGAATTACAACAGTATTGCGGCCCAGGACATGCTCAATGCGTTTGTCGTGGCCAAGGCGGCCCCATAACGAAGAAGGCGGCATTTCTTGGCGGACCAACATCGGGCATCTTCGGATGCCCGATGTTTTTGCCACAGCAATTTAACCGAGGTTTCTAGCCCGGACATTTCATAAATTTGATCAATCCCATTGTAGGAGCGGCCTTGGCCGCGATTCCAGCGTTGGCAGTATCTCCGCAGTTTATCGCGGCCAAGGCCGCTCCTCAGGGACACAGCCATTTTTATGAAGGTTCTTTTCGCAAATCGTGTTGGTATACCAAGCAACTCTATACTTTACAGATTTCGAAGGTTTGGAAATTTGGTGCCGAGAGAGATTGCAGTGCTGTGAAATGGATAGTTTGGGTTTGAGATAGGCAAGTCTGTATGGAGTTGGTAAAGGCATCGAAAGCGGGATAATACTTGGCTCTTTTCGCAAGGTTCTTTTCGCAAATCGTGTTGGTATACCAAGAAACGCCACAATCTACACGATCCGTTCGTGCTGAGCTTGTCGAAGCACATAGACCCT
>PFJY01000039.1 GCA_002784065.1 Hydrogenophilales bacterium CG_4_10_14_3_um_filter_58_23
CGTGTAGATACACCATCTCTGGGGTGTCGGTCATCTCATTTCTCCGTAGGATTTACCGGAAGAGCCAAAAATTCGAGCACGCCTGCCAGTATAAAATGCCAGCGGAAAAGAAGCTTTCCGCCGTAACCAGGAAGAAGATCGGAAAGCCGAAAGAGGCGGATAAAACTGCTAATATGTCAGCCAAGAAAGCCACCTCTGGTGACAAGGCTAAATCCGTAGCGCCAGAAACTCCTGTCAAGGCACCTCTCCGATCCTTGCCAATTCGCAAGCCATCTGGAACTTTGCCCAAACCGATTGCGGATGCCAGCAAAGGATAGCCCCAGAAATAATCTGTGGATCGTAGTGGGGGGGGCTAGCGATTATGAAGAGTGGTGCCCCAGAGACGAATCGAACGTCCGACCTACCCCTTAGGAGTTTCCAATCCCTGGCTTTTATGGTGTTGCATAATACTTAATTAACCTTTACAAAACCTCATGTTAAGCATAAAGTCACATTAACGGGGTTGCACGAAATTTGCTCAAAATCCACCTACTTTGTAACCCCGGCGTAACCCCAGGAGGATGCCATGGAAAACAAAATCAGCTTCACCAAGGCCAACATAGAGGCGCTGGATTTGCCTACCGCTGGTCAGCGGGTTACTTATCACGACAGGAAAACAGCGGGGCTTCAGCTCCGTGTCACCCCCGGTGGGGTCAAGACATTCTCGGTGTTCCGGCGCACCAAGGGCGGGCAGCCCGAGCGGGTGACGCTGGGGCGCTATCCTGATCTGTCCATCGAGCAGGCCCGGCGCAAGGCTGCGGAAGTCAACTCGGCCATCGCCGAGGGGAAGAATCCGGCAGATGTAGTGCGGGCGGCCAAGCAGGAATTGATCCTGGATGATTTGCACAACGAATACATGACCCGGTGTGCGGCATTCAACAGGCGACCGGACAAGCCTAAAGCGAACTACCGCCTTTATCTTTCGGCATGGGGAAAGCGCAAACTCTCCACGATCAAGCATGAAGAGGTGGACAGGCTGCACAAGAAAATCGGGCGTGAGAATGGCGTGGTGACCGCCAATATCGCACTGAAACTGTTGCATGTCATGTTCAACAAGGCCATCAACGAATGGCGCATCTGGTCGGGCGAAAATCCTGCCCACGGCATCAAGAAATTTCCCGAGCAATCACGCGACCGCTTCTTGCAGTCTGATGAGTTGCCGCGATTCTTCCAGGCTGTGGCCGAAGAGCAGAACGAAACCATCCGGGATTATGTCCTGATCTCGCTGCTGACCGGCGCTCGCCGTACCAACGTGCTTGAAATGCGTTGGCAGGACGTGAACTTCGAGCGTGCGGAGTGGCGCATCGGCATGACCAAGAATGGCACCCCGCAAACCGTCACTCTGTCGCCGGAAGCGCTGGAGGTGTTACGCAACCGGAAGCCACAGGAAGAGGCTGAGTTTGTTTTTTCCGGCATAGGCAAGCAAGGACACCTGGCCGAGCCCAAGAAGGGCTGGATGCGCATCCTGGAGCGTGCGGGCATAGCCGATCTGCGCATTCATGACCTGCGCCGGACACTGGGTAGCTGGCAAGCCAAGACGGGCGCATCCATGGTGATCATTGGCAAGAGCTTGAACCACAAGAGCCAGACCACCACGGCCATTTATGCGCGCCTCGATCTTGACCCGGTGCGGCAGTCGGTCAATACCGCCACCAGCGCGATGATGGCGGCGGCAGGGGTGAAGCAAACCGCCGAAGTGATACCGATCAAACAGACAGGGTAACGCACACACGGGTGGGCTTTAATTCTATGGCGGATGTGGTTAAACTCAAGAAAACTGTGTGAAGGAACATGACATGAACACGATGGAAAAAATTGTTGAGGGCGTGCAAGCGCTGCCTGAAACCGATGCGCGCGAGGTGCTGGATTTTGTCGGCTTTCTCAAGGCCAAGCGTGCCAGGGCCAAGGCGGCAACGCTGGGCATGAGCGAGTTTGACCAGTTCGGCGCGGTCTATGAGCGCGGCGAGGCGAGCGAACCCGAGCACGAAATCGATCTCGCGCTGTTCCGCCAATATCGCGGCCTCTACGATGGCAAATTCAACCGCGAAGAATGCTACGACCGTGCCGGCCTTCGTTGACACCAATGTCGCGATTTACGCCTTCGGCACGGACGGGGCGAAAATTGCAGCCGCTGAAAAACTGCTGTCCGGCAAACCTACCATCAGCGCGCAGGTGGTCAATGAGTTTCTGAACATCTGTCGCGTCAAGCTGGGCATGGATTTACCAACGCGTCATGCCCTTGCCAGAGAGTTAATTGCCGGTTGCCGCGTTGTGCCGGTCGATACCGCAACGGTCAAGCTGGCCATGAACATTGCAGAGAGGCACTCGGTTTCCCATTGGGATGCGCTCATCGTAGCGGCGGCCCTACTGGCGGGGTGCGATACCCTCTATTCGGAAGACATGCAGCATGGGCAGGTGTTTGAAGGCCAGTTGACAGTTGTTAATCCTTTCCTACCTTGACCCCCATGCTGTCGATTGACGAAGCAAGCCTGATCCTCTTGAAGGTGCTTTCGCTGCCCACGTCTATGGATTGCTTGGGCTGGCGTAAAGTCCGCTTGCAAGGATAAGAACAAATGGCCCGTGAGGCTCTTGTGCCGCTTCTCGGCGAACTGACCTCCGATTCTACCAAACGCGAGCGGGCGCTTGCTGAATTGGAAGTAATAATTGACGAATATCGGCATGCGCTTCCGCATGAGGTCAGCCAGACCCGCGAAGAACTAAATGGGGTGCTTAAATCCCTCGAAAAATCTGCCCACAATCTTGATAAGCTCAGTCCAAGGACTGTTGCCATATTATGTGAGGCACTTGACGGGCCACGAGGCCAAGTTACATTCGCATTGCAACAGGCAATCGACGCAACAAAAAAAGCCATCGCACTCGCACATGAACTCCCGCATCGAAGATCAAACAGCCACTTGACTGTTCTTGCTTGCCAAGTGGCGCAAGTCATGCGCGATATTTTGGAAATTAAAGCATCCAGAACACGAGATGATCCCGCATTAATAGATGGCAGCAGGGGCGGTGGTACCTATGCCAGGTTGCTACGCAAAGTGATCGAGTGCGCCGGTGACACGCCCCCAGATGACCTTTACCCCCTCATTTCAAAAGGGTTAGAGCTCATGGCCGATCCTCACGGCGACAAATTCAATTCTGTATAGTTGTAAAAACCGACGATTTGTTTCAGGGGGGTTTGCAACTTCATCGGTCTTTATCCAAATACGACAATGATCTCCATACCGCACCCGCGGTATACCGCAGATGCGCGGTTTACTAAGGAGACACAACCATGCCCCAAAAAGCAACCACCACCCCGGCGCTCGCCGCCATTCTGAACCCCCAACCCAATCTGCTCGACACCGAGCAAGCCGCCGCCCACATCGGCGTCACGCCCCGCACGCTGGAGGTGTGGCGTTGCGTGAAGCGCCATGCGATTCCCTACATCAAGGTGGGTCGCCTGGTGAAATACCGCCAGGCTGATCTCGATGCCTGGCTGGTTTCCCGTACCGTTTCTGACAATGCCGCGTAAGGAGCCCGCCATGACCCATATTGACGGCCAGCAAGCCATTGCCAGCGATACCGCCACCGCAACCATCAAACAGGAGAACAGCACCATGGACACCGCCACCAAATCGACCAGCAGCACAAGCAGCTTTGACCTCAACGCCCTGCGCCTGCCGCAGAACTTCGGCGAAGCACTAGGGGTCAAGCGCATGATAACCCGCGTGCCAGTGCGCAAGTCAACCAAAAGCGAGTTCTTCCGGGTGCGTCCTGGTGATGAATGGCGCTTCCAAACCATGATTCTGGAAATCAAGGAAGAAAGGGAAACCTATATCCTGACGCCGGACATGTGGAATGCTGTGCCGGGATTGTCGCGCCCGGCCATGCTGCACACGGCCATCGACCGGCAAAACAATGTGTTTCTTATCCCCATCCCGCTGCCGGGGGAAGATGGGCGGCGCAATCCGTGGCACCAGTCCCTGGCCGAAGTGGTGGCGATGGCTGAAACCAAGTGGGTGCGCAGTGTGGCGAACATGGCGGTGGGCGGTTACGACATGTTGGTGGCTGAAGGCAAGCTTGCCGAACCGGAATGGCCCAGCACCACCTTGGCAGAACTGGTGCAAATCGCCTTCCGCGACAAGCTCATCACCTCGCCAGACCACCCCATCATCCGCCAACTGCTGGGGGTTTCCTGACATGACCATGCCCCATTACCCCGGCGGGGTATGGCTGGTTGATTTCGAGTTCCATCCGTGCAACGGCAAGGAGGGCAACCCGCCCGTGCCGGTGTGCATGGTGGCGCGCGAATTCACCACTGGCCGCACCCTGCGGCTGTGGCAGAACGATCTGGCGCGGCTCCATGCCGCGCCATTCCCCACCGATGATTCCGCGCTGTTCGTCGTCTTTTACGCCCCGGCGGAATTCGGCTGCTTTCTGGCGTTGGGTTGGCCGCTGCCGCACAACATCCTTGATCTGTTCAGCGAATTCCGCACCCAGACCAACGGGCGCATCGTGCCAGCCGGAAACGGTCTGATCGGCGCGCTCGCCTATCACGGCCTGGACAGCATCGCCGCCGAGGAAAAAACCGCCATGCGCGAACGGGTGCTACAGGGTGGCCCGTGGGATTGCACGGAACAGCAAGCCATCCTCGATTATTGCGAAACCGACGTGGTCGCACTGGAAAAGCTCCTGCCGGCCATGCGGGCCAGGCTGGACTGGCCGCGCGCCCTGTTGCGCGGGCAGTATTCCGCTGCCGCCGCTCATATCGAAGCCAACGGCGTCCCGCTGGATGTCGGCGCCCTGGAAATTTTCCGGGCCAATTTGGACGGCATCCAGGGCAAGCTGATCGAAGCCATCGACCGCGACTATGGCGTGTATGAAGGCCGCACCTTCAAGCGCGAGCGCTTCGAGCAATACCTGTCCGCCCAAGGTATCCCGTGGCCGCGCCTGCCCACCGGGCAACTGCAACTGGACGACGACGCCTTCAAGGAAATGTCCCGCGCTCACCCCCAACTTGCCGCCCTTCGGGAGCTGCGCGTTTCCCTCGGGCAAATGCGCCTGTCCGAGCTGCCCGTGGGCGATGACGGGCGCAACCGCTGCATGATTTCCATCCTGCGCTCCAAAACCGGGCGCAACCAGCCCAGCAATACCCGCTTCATCTTCGGCCCTTCCACCTGGATGCGCGGCCTGATCCAACCTGCACCCGGCTATGGGTTGGCCTATGTGGATTGGAGCCAGCAGGAATTCGGCATTGCCGCCGCACTTTCTGGTGATGAGAACATGAAAACCGCCTACGCCTCCGGCGATCCCTATATGGCCTTTGCCAAGCAGGCCGGTGCCGTACCCGAGGAAGCCACCAAGAAAACCCACGCCATCGAACGCGACCAGTTCAAAGCCTGCGTTCTCGCGGTGCAATACGGCATGGGGGCGGAAAGCCTGGCGCTGCGCATCAACCAGCCAGTGGCCCGCGCCCGCGAACTGCTAGACCTGCATAAACGCACCTACCGGCGCTTCTGGCAATGGTCGGACGGCGTAGTCAACGAAGCCGTGCTGGGCGGCAAACTGTGGACAGTGTACGGCTGGCAGCTATTCACCGGCGACAACCCCAACGACCGCAGCCTGCGCAACTTCCCCATGCAGGCCAACGGCGCGGAAATGCTGCGCCTGGCCTGCATCCAACTGATGAACGACGGCGTGTGCATCTGCGCCCCGGTACACGACGCCATACTCATCGAAGCCCCGCTGGAAACCTTGGACGCGGTAGTCGCCCACACCCAGACCGTGATGAAGCAAGCCAGCGCCACCGTGCTGGGCGGATTCGCGCTGGAAAGCGACACCAAGATCGTGCGCCACCCCGAGCGCTACATGGACGCGCGCGGCGTGAAAATGTGGAACACCGTAATGGGCCTGTTGGGCCTCGATGAACGGAAGGTGAGTGATGCGTAACCTGTCCGCCGGAAGGACACCCACCTGTCCACGCATGGGACACCCGTACAGTCTTATCTATTGTCTGTATTACTATGAGTAGCACCAGCGACAACGCCGACATCGTCCCGATCAAACGCCTCGCCTACAACCCCAACACAGGCAAGCACGAGCTGCGTGCGCCAGTGGCGAAGTTCATCAAGGGGCCAATCCCGCTGGAGTGGATCACCCGCGCCAATGCGCTGCCCGGCAAGGCAGGCGCGGTGGGGTTGGCGCTGTGGTTTCTGGTGGGCGTGAAGAGTTCGCGGACGATCAAGCTGACCGGTGAAGTGGAGCAGATTGCTGCTTGTGACAGGAAGTCGAAGTACACGGCACTAGCGGCGCTGGAAACGGCGGGGTTGATTACGGTGAAGCGGAGGGCGGGGGCGAGGGCGGTGGCGACGATCCTTGCGCTATGACGGTTGAGTTGGTTGTGTTCGAACCCAGGGGGGGCAGCGTAGCGCCGTGCGCTGGTTTAAACGAATACGTTCAAAGCGGACTCGCTGTAGGTGAAACCCATTCGGCGGATTACGCTAGGCTAATCCGTGCCAGCCAAACACCTAATCGCCTTGGTAATACCAGCCGCCCTCTTCTGATCTGGCTGTTGCATCGGCGTCATCAAAAAATTCTTCCAGAAGTTCCGAAGACGTTTCTGATTCATAGGAAGCGCATAGTTTGTCCCCATACATTTCGGAAGCAATATCTTCATAATATTCTCCATCAGAATCCTCCTGGACAATGCCCCATTTTGGATGATGAAATTCATGAGACATCAATAAATGATATTTATAGTATGAGCGTTTTTCTTTTGCCCAATTATGGTGCGCTGACGTCGATACATGGGATAGCTTGTGCGCTATCTTTTCATCGAATGGAAGATGATTTCGAAGCAGAGTTCCGATTTCATGTTTGGTTGGCCAATAATCATCTTGAATTTTTCTCGCGGCAGCATCGGCATTCAAGCAGTAATTACCATCAGCCCACATCTTTTGCCATTGAATATCTGCCAAAAAGCACGCTGCCAGTTTGTTTCCTTTTTTAACTAGTCCTTCAAGCTCTGTTTCATCTCCTACCAATGCCAACAGGCTATCGTCTGGAATATGTTCTCGGGGAATGTCTAAAACAGCATCAATCGGGTAAATCGGTCGGCCTCCCTGCTTGTGTGGATACCCTGGATCACGAAATTTCGCAGCAGCAACCCAACGCTCCATTGCCAAGGGGAGTTCATCGATTATTTTCTTTCTAAAAGGCTATG
>PFJY01000101.1 GCA_002784065.1 Hydrogenophilales bacterium CG_4_10_14_3_um_filter_58_23
GGGCAGCAGCGTTATGAACAGCAGCAGCTTGAACGCAGCGTCGCCGCCCTTAAACGACGCGCTACAGCTTTGGGATTTACCATCACCACAGTCGCGTCGGGGGCTTAAAAATAAGGCTGAACGAGTTTTGTTTCTTGTGAGCGATGGATTGGAGATTTCAAGCAATACCGCGATGAAAGAGATGTCGCCGGATCGTCAACTCCTGACAAAGACTCTCTGGATACATCGTGACAAGATGCGTAGGTTCTATAAAGAACTGACAGACTACAACAATGCCTTCAAGCCATTCGAATTGAGACATGATGGTTTTTATTTTAACTTGGACAATGCTGAGACAGCAAAAATCCAAGGCTACGGGCTGGATATGGCCTTTGACAACTGGCCTGATTTCGCCAAATACCTATCTGGCGGATGGTTTGAGGAATATGTTTATTTGCAATGCAAGCCCTACGAAGATATTGGCGTCATCCAGGACTTGTGCCTCAATGTCAAGTTGAACCTGAAGCAAGAAAACACCTGGAGCCATTCTGCCTGGGGCGCTGAATACAACGAGCTTGATATTACATTCACCGACGGTTACTCGCTTTACATTGTGGAATGCAAGGCGGGCAACGTAACGCAGGAACAGGTTATGAAGCTGCAAAACCTTGTGCGTTTTTACGGAGGCATAGAGGGCCGTGGCATTGTCGCCTGTTGTGTTCCACCAAATACAGAATCGGCCAAGAAAAAGATCAAGGACGCGAGGCTGATGCTTTGGAGCGGAGGATCATTTTCAGAACAGCTCAAGGTGCTAATGAACGGCATCTCAGAAAGTGCTAAATCAATAGGTGAATCCAGATGACGCTCTACTTGGTTTGCGATATCTCCGGCGGCATGGGCGATGGCGGCAAGCCGTTCATCATGAGGACTGCCGTTATGGGCGTCGCTCAATGGGTGCGGTTCGGATACGGATGTGCGGAAATCAGATTGTGTGCTTGGGCGTGCGAAGCTCGACAGCTTCTGGACTGGAGAGCAAATAAAGAGTATCCGGTGGAACTGCTTGCTTGCAGTGGCACTTCAAATGTGAAGGCTTTGGTTCAATTGCTCGGAGAAAAGCCTGACGGCAAAGTACTGCTTTTTTCTGACGGGTTCTGGTCGCGTGATGATGTGAGGACATTGAAGCGATGGAAAGAATGCCTGCCGCTGGACACGCTACGCATCATCAAAATTGGCGCAGATGCCAATCCGCAACTCAAAGGACCGGATGTGTTCGCAGTGGAAGATTTTTTCGCAGCGCTGGACGGTTGGCTGGAAGGCGGCTCGGCATGACACTCTGGAAGAGTTTTGGCGCAAGTGTCCGTGGCCCAGGACATGTCGCTACAGGTAAGCCAAACCAGGATGCGTGGGCATCGTTCCACTATGCTTGGGGTGACGGTATTGTCATTTCCGACGGTCTAGGCTCGAAGCCGTTTTCCGACGTTGGGAGCGCTGCTGTGTGTCGTGCGGTGGTTTTTTCGGCCAACGCCTGCCGCGATATAACTGAAATCGACCATAATTCTCTATCTAATTGTATAAAAACTAACTGGCTCTCCTTTATCACCCCGCTTGAACCACGCGATTGTGCCGCCACATGCCTGTTCGCGTTACGACTTGGAGATGGCGCAATCCATCTGGGCATGCTCGGCGACGGGTTGGCTGCCGCCGTCAAGGCTAATGGCACCATCGTTCAGTTATCAGAGGACAAGTCGCAAGGATTTTCAAACATTACTGCCGCGCTTTCACCAAATACGTCCCCAAAGGACTGGCGATATTTGTTGTTGGCGGAAGAAGAGTGCGCCGCAGTCCTGCTCTGCACAGACGGTGTGGCTGACGATTTGGACAATATTGAGGGGTTTGTGAAGGGCTTTATCGAAGCACATCGTTCCCTTGCCGCTGTAAGTGCAAACCGCCATGTCCGCGAGATGCTCGAAAACTGGCCAACACCAAAGCACAGCGACGACAAGACCATCGTCTGCCTTTGCCGTGAGGATGTTACCCATGAATAAAGATGAGAAACCCCAGTCATTGAAACCGCTTTCCGACGAATACGGCAATATGCACTACCTCGCCGATGAACTCGCCAGAGGTGGCCAGGGCGTGGTCTTTCGCACCAAAGACGCGGATTTGGCAGTCAAGCAACCGCTCGATACATCCGGCCAGCCCGACAAAAACGCCAACCTGCGCGACCGCTTTCAGAACATCCGCCTGTTGCCCATGCCACCCCGCATTCCGGTTTCCCTGCCTCTTGCCAACCTACGCGATGAGCCAGGTTATGTGATGCGCCTTTTGAGCGGGATGAAACCATTCGTCGTTTTCGATTTGGACGGCAGAACGAAGAAGGAACTGGAAGATCGGAAACCGGCGCTGGCCCAATGGCTTGCAGGGATTCCGGACAAAGAGATGGCGTTGCGGCTATTCCATTACTCCAGCACGGGTTCCACCCGCCGCCGCTTGTTCGCTCTCTCGAAATGCGCCTCCATCCTCGCCCGTCTCCACAGTGCAGGATTGGTTTATGGTGACATTTCGACAAACAATGCGTTCATCGGAGAAGGCTCTTCCCGCGAGGTCTGGTTGATTGACGCCGACAATATGCGTTTTGAGCTGTTGAGCGGCGGTATCTCTGTCTATACGCCGGGTTACGGTGCGCCGGAAGTCGTGCGCGGAACCGATTCGGCTCGCCCACGCTCGGATTGCTGGGCATTCGCGGTGATGGCATTCAAAACACTGGCGCTCTGTCATCCGTTCATCGGAAAAAAGGTGCTTGAACCCGATGACGATGAAGGCGGCTGGGATGCCGAGCCGGTATCGGATGGCGCTCCCGCCGATTTGGACGAACAGGCATACGCTGGTTATTTGCCTTTCGTTGATGACGAGGAGGATGATTCGAACGAGGGCGTTGACGGCCTTCCTCGCGCATTGGTTGCGACACCGGGGTTACGCCGCATTTTCCAGGAAACATTCGGCGCTGGCAGAGATCAACAGCACTGTCGCCCGGCGATGGCGTTCTGGGCACTGGAACTCGCCAAGGCATTCGACCACACACTGGAATGCCCCGAATGCAAAATGAGCTTCTATGCTGACGATCACGAAAGCTGCCCTTATTGTGGCGAAGAACGCCCCGCATTCATTCGCGTAAAAACTTCGCGTTGGGAAATTCTGATTCCGAGTAGCACCACGGAGGCTGCGCTTCCGCATCGTCTTTTTCACCCTTTTTCGTTCGAGCATAACGACGACACAGAATACGAGGCTGCCTTGGACTTCACTGCAAAAACCGCATTTCCCATTCGGGGTACAAAGGCTTTTCCAGACAAGCTGACCTTCGGGTTTGTGGGAGTTGGACAATGAAGTTCCAGGATATTCCCGCCGACATCATGATCATTCGCGTCAAGCGGAATGACAACGCATCGGTGGCTCTGCAAGAACAAACCGTCTTTTCGGTTGAAGGCTGCTCATCTCACCCGGATGAATTTGAAATTCGCTTGAGGGATTTCCTTGTTTTCGTGCGGCCTGTTGTCGCCTCTGATATCCGCCGTCTTAACGCCGAACTCGCCAGCGGGCGCGCCCTGCTTGCGCAACTTGCCAATCCCGCTGCCGACGGCAGTATCGAACTACAGGTCGCTTTTTTCACGGGCGAGTGCCTTGAGATGGGCGATGCCGAAATCGGTGTGGATGAGTATGTGGAAAATGCAATGGCAAGAATTGAGCCAGACAAGTATCTGCTCAAGGGTAAACAACTTTACGAGAGGCTTAACCAACTCTGCTGTTTCCAACAAGGCGACAATTCGTTCTTCTTTTTGACTGCTGGCCCGGCCATTGATGAAGAGTTGAAACCGGCAAAAGTCGCAAAAAAGCAGAAGAATGACCCTGCTATAGAAGGGCTTGATGAGCTAGGAGATTCGGGAGAGGATGACGAGCCATGTACAGTTTTTGGTAATGCGACCCACACGCCAAAAACAGATCCAACCCGCAAAAATTCCTTTTGTGTCACCGGCTATGGCATCCGCTTCGTAGCCACCGTAACCCCTCTTCCAGATGGTAACCCCATCTTTCTTGCCTCGCGCTTAAGCACGCACCACAACGAACCCGACCGCGCCCTGCGTCTAGCCAAAGGGAGACTCTGCTTTGTCGATTGGACGCAGGCAGGGCAAGTCCAAATCCTCGCGAAAGCGCAAATGACCGCGCTTACCCAGGATGACGGCAGTTATCTGAAAAAGTGGGACGAGTTTGGTGATCTGGAAGGCGAGCTTTTACTCAAACACGCCCGTGATGTTGGTACGTTGCAGTATTCCGATATGGAACAGAAACGGGACGGTACGGTCTGCGTTCTCATTTCCCAAGTCTCCGATTCGGCTTTAAAAGCATTGGCAAATGGCTGCGTGCCTGAAATTGAGGTCGTTGATGAGCCGCCAGATTACTTAAAGGATAAAACACTGACCTTCAAGCAGTTTGTGGAAGGCATTGAGAAATCAGCGGAAGTCGACAATCTCATCGAAGAAAGCGTGCAGCGTGATGCAAAGACATATTTCAAGGTGTCCGACTTTGACAAGGAAACCAGCACGCTAACGCTCAATACAGAAAATTTGCCAAAAGAATCCGGCACACTCGTTCTTTCGCTTGCTGGGGAGATTACTCAAATCAAGCGCCGGATAGCTGCGCGCCAAGCGATTCTGGAAGGACGCGCTGCCAATCCCCAGTTGGGACTGCTGATTGAGGAAAAGGGGAAAATCGCACCCACCCGCCCGCCACAAAAAGTTCAGCGACTTACGGCTTTTGTACGTGAAAAAATCTTCCGCAACCCTCCGACCATTATGCAAGAAAAGGCCATTGAGATTGCCTTGAATACCCCTGATATCGCGCTCATCCAAGGGCCACCCGGCACAGGAAAAACCACTGTCATTGCCGCGATCCTCGAATGCCTGAACGTGTTGGCTGACAAGCGCGGTGCGAGCATCAAAGGTCAAGTACTGCTAACGGGGTTTCAGCATGATGCGGTTGAGAATATGATCGAGCGACTCTCGCTCAACAGCATCCCTGTACCGAAATTCGGCAAGCGGTCTGGAGCCAAGGATGATGATTTCAGTGCCTTTGAGCGCAATCTTGAAGATTGGTGCGTGAAACTCGCCGCCGACCTCCGCGAGCGAAATCCACAGATTGCCGAAATTGAGCAGGAAACAGAAATCAAGAACCTGTGCCTGCAATATATACAGGCACCGACGCGTGCGCTGGCAGCAGATCTCGCTGGGAAAATTGCCTCACTTGGTGTTTCTAAACTTGGTGAAGATGGTGCGAGACAGGCAGCAAATCTGGCGAAGACTCTATTGCTAGAGGAAAAACTCAATCTCGATTCAAATCAGTGGATCGATGCTACACGCCGCCTTCGCATCCGTCCCGAAAGTTTTGCCGACGACGGCCCTGAGAGGGCTGCCGATGCGTTGGATGATCTGCGCGATGCTCTTGCAAAGGACGAACACAACTTACTGGACAAGGCCAGCCTGTGGCGCACTGAAGATGGAACCCCACCATTCCTGAAAGAATTGGCGGCACTAAAGAAGGCGCTCCTCGCCCGCTTTGTAGCACCTCCCGTATTTCGCGTGGAAAAACAAAACGACGAAGTTATTGCGCTGGCGGAATTTTCCATCAAGCGCATAAAAGCTGCAGGGTACTCAGCCAAGGACAGGAAATCCGCCGCGCTGGCCGAGTTTTTGGCTGAACTTGAAAGCAACCCCTGTGGAATGATGAATGCGGTGTCCGATTACAGCTTTGCCTTTGCCGCTACCTGCCAGCAAAGCGTGAACCGGGGGATGCAAATCCAGAAAGGCATCACAGGGCGCGATGTCAATGAGAACCAGAAAGAGATGGAATACGAGTTTGTGATCGTAGACGAGGCGGCCCGTGTTTCGCCCCGCGACCTGATGGTGCCAATGGCGCAAGGCAAGCGCATCATACTGGTCGGCGATCATCGGCAGTTGCCGCACATCATTGACGATGAGGTTGCCAGCCAGATGGAGACGGGTGAGACAGGGCAGGAAGAAGCCGACTGGCTCGAAAAATCAATGTTCCAGTATTTGTTCTCCACCCGTCTGAAAACGCTGGAAGAAGGCGACGGCATCATTCGCCGCGTCACACTCGACAGGCAATATCGTATGCACCCGCTGCTGGGTGGCTTTATCAGCCGCAACTTCTACGAACGCTTCGACCCGACGGAAAAATTCGGTTCCGGGCGGCCCGCGAGTGACTTCGCCCACAAGCTGCCCAACACGGACGGCAAACCCGCCGTATGGATGGATGTGCCAGCTCAGAAAGGTAGGCACCAGAAGGTCGGGACCAGTTGGACGCGCCCTGCTGAAGCAACCGCCATTGTTCGCCAGTTGCAGGCGTGGATGACTTCTGACGCGGGAAAGAATCTCTCTTTCGGTGTGATTTCGTTCTACAAAGCGCAGGCCGAACTGATCGAGAAGCAACTCGGTAATATCACTGATGACGACAAGAAACTGCGCATCGGCACGGTGGACTCCTTTCAGGGCATGGAATTTGATGTCGTATTCTTGTCTATGGTCAGAACCTTTCCGCAAAACTGGAAGCCCAAGGACGATGACCGAGAAAAGCAAGCAAGAGGTCTGTTCGGTCACCTCTGCCTCTACAACAGGCTGAACGTCTCGATGAGTCGCCAGAGGAAACTGCTGGTCGTGGTAGGTGATTCGGGTTTGCTGCAAAGTAACCTTGCTGCCGAGTTCGTGCCGGGATTGGTGGATTTTCTCGAACTCTGCCGGGAACAAGGAGCTGTGCTGCCATGCTGAAACTCATGGATTACGGCCAACCCAATCCCTTCGGTGGCATCATCGGCAGGCCGCGCAACCTCGCATGGCCGGTAAACGCCTATCGCGTGACATTACCGAGAACACTCAACGATGGCGATGGCCTGAACCCGTTCGAGCGCGTCGTCCTAAAGCTCCTTGATGCAGTCGGCGTTATGGATGCCCGCGCGCTTGCGGATGAGACGCGTATTCCGCTCGATTTGGTCAAAAGCATACTCCTGCGGCTGCAGGATAAGGCATTGATTGACGATCATAACGCCATCATTGAGCAGGAGTGCAACGGCAGTGAGGGCTGGGAAGATCATGCCCCGGTGTTCGGAACCGCGCTGTTATTTCGAGAACTCGCAACCGGGAAAATACTTCCGTTTCTGCATTGGCTTGACGACACCAATCCTTTGCGAATAAATGAAGGCGAGGAAAAGCAATTCCGTTCAATCCACTGGAACAATGTCCACAAGAAAAACACGCCCACACAGCGCGATGTTATCAATGCACTACGGGCAATGAAGAGGCGGTTGGCGGCGGTTGGCAGAGACGAAAAAATGCCTGCCGTCCAGCAGATCACTATTTCAAATTTACCTGAGATATACCAACTCAACTGCCCCATTGCCATTCAGAAAAGTGACGCAGAATTCCGCATTGCGGACCCGTTCGGCAACGGATTCTCCCTGACTCTTGAAAAGGCATTCGAGCAGTTGCTTGAGCAAGACGACAAACTTTTCGGCTGGCTGGATGATTGGAAACTGTTATTGCGCAGTCCCCATACGCAGAAACAGAACGAAAAATCGAAAGAACCGTTTGATAGCGAAGCCAATTGGCAGCGCTATCCAAAGCTCATTGCCAATTTGCGTCCATCGCGGAACATGTCGTTTTGCTCTATTGCTCAAATCTATGCATCAATCGAATGGGCGCTGTTCTACGCCTGTTGCCACCATCCTTTTGAACATGTCATTACGAGACTCAAACTCACCGCACAGGCGGAGCATTCTGCGCTACTTGCGAAAGCAGCAGAAAAAGCCGGGCTTGCGCCGCCGAATTTTGGTTTCAGGCCGATTCGGGAGGGAAAGTTAATTGATTTCCAAAACGGAAAAACGGAGTTGGAGACAGTTCTCGCCATCGCCATTTTTCAGGCAAGCAGCGACGAATCGCATCCAATGCTCCGCATCGCGGCATCTCACACCAATTTCATTGACCGCCTTCTTGACATTAAGAATAAGCGAGGCGAGAAAGCGCACGGCAAGGGCGGGGCCGACGCACAGGAGAAAGAGTTTTCTGAAGACCCGTTCATGCGTGAAATCATTCACAAGCTTGTGCCGGAGATCGTGTTCGCAGACACCCCCGTTGCCGCGTTGGATAAAGATGTCCGCGCGGATTCCCTGCTGGACGCTCGTGCTAGCATTCAGAATGAATTCGGGTTCAAGGCCTTCAATCGCCTTGGCGCAAACCTGCAAGAGCGGCTGGTTCATGCGGAACGTTTCTGGCTGTCTTGCGAGAGCGACGACGATGCACTCGGTTTTGTCAGTGATCTTTATGCTGCTGTTCAATCGCTATTCGGAATGGCCTTGACTGGCAAACTGCCACCCGATGTTGACGATACGGAACTCATCAAAATGGCTGAAAAAAAAGCGGTTGACGCAGCTCTCTGCAAGGCATTTCCGGACAACCTGAACAGGGTAAAACCGTCGGCCATTCGCCTGACCTTGCAGGGTTCGAGCCAAACACTCGGGGCCTGCGTCATCACATTTCTGCTCATGGCCGACGACGATACCCTGAGTACGCTCTCGGAGTCGCAACCCTCTTTCGTGAACGACATGGCGAACATCATTTCAAAACGCGGTCACGGTAACGAGCCGTTACCTTTGCCCAAGGACGATATTGCAATACTTCGCAAATCAGCCTTCACAACTATCAAAACACTCATTGAGGCGTGAACATGGAAAACCCAGAGAAGCAAGAAAGAGAATCTGTTCTCGACAAGCGTGAATCCGCCGTAGCTGAACGTGAAAAAATGGTTCTCTCCGACCTTCAGGCAATTGAAGCGGAGAAAACTAAACTGACTGATCGAAAAAAAGCCATCATCATCGCCGAGCAAAAGCGTGATGCAGGTTTTGCTGACGAGCGTGCTCAAGTAGATGCAGAGCTAGATAAGCGTCAATCCGCACTAGCTGAATGTGAACGACAGGCCTACTCCGACCGTCAGGCAATTGAAGCAGAGAAAGCAAAACTAACTGCGCGCGAAAAAGCCATCATCATCGCTGAGCAAAAGTGTGATGCAGGTTTTGCTGACGAGCGTGCTGCCTTGAGTATTCAGTTGCGCGACAAACGCGCTCAAGTAGAAGCGGAAATCTCGAATGCTCGCGAAAAGCAGCTCTCTGAACTGGAAGATGAAGTTGCGAGATTGAGAGTCCATCGATTGTCAAAGGCTTCCGAAGCTGAGAATAGCGAGCGAGAACGTATCCGCGCTGAAATAGCCAAGGAGCGCGAGGTATGGACAAAGCAACAAGATGATACTCAAAAGCAGTTGAGCGCAGAACGCACAGAATTTGAAAAACAGAAGGGAGCATTATCGGCTTTGCAAAGTGAAATTGAGGGCCGAAAGATAGAGTTGGAAATCGACATGCGGACGCTCGAACGCAAAGAACAGAGGCTAGAGCAGCAATGGCAAAAGCGTAATGCCCAACTGGACGATGAAGTCGAGGAGAGGGTTGCAGAGCGTCGCAAGTCACTGGAACTGGCCGAAACATCTTCCAAAGAGGAAAACGCTCGTTTGCGTGAATCTCTTCGTATTCAGACCGAGCTTGTTAGCACCTTCGAACAGTTGAGGCAGCAACTTGGCGGTAAAGACCCCGCCGAAATTCTTCGCGAACTGAACAGTCAAACTGACGAACTTAAGCGCTTGCGTGAAGAACTTGCTACCCGACCCACCGAAGAGATGCGCGAGCGAAATCAGGTACTCGAGTCGGAAGCAAAGAATCAGAAGGCGCGCGCAGACGAGCTTTCTCGACAAGTCACTAACAACGAAGCCGCTATTGCCGAAGTTGGCGATCTTCGCCGCAAAAACTCCGAACTTAATGCCGATAATAAGTCGTTGGGGCAGAAGGCATCCATCTTTGAAGGTGCGGCAAACGAGGCACACGCCGAACTCAACCGCCTGCGCACTGCTTACGAAAGACCAGTAGAGATTGAGGCCCGCTGCAAGGAAATCGAATTGCCGCATATCAAGGCAGACTCGATCAGGCCACCTGTCAAAGCTGACATTGATGAAATGACATGGCTTAAGGGAATTGGCAATGCCTGCAACACATACGGCCTGCACTTCAATCCCCGTATCCTGAAAGCATTCCATACAGCGCTAAAAACAGCTGAATGGTCGCCACTTACCATTCTCGCGGGCGTCTCTGGCACCGGAAAATCTGAATTGCCTCGCCTCTACTCACACTTCGGCGGCATTTTTTTTGAACCGCTGTCTGTCCAGCCGAATTGGGATTCACAGGAATCCATGCTGGGCTTTTTCAATTCCATAGACAACAAGTTCGATGCCCAGCCAGCCCTTCGGTTTCTCGCGCAAAGCCAGAAGCCTTGGAGTGATGACTATCCTGGGCTTCAAGACGCGGTTTGCCTTATCTTGCTCGATGAAATGAACCTTGCACATCCCGAACTGTATTTCGCCGAGTTTCTCAGCAAACTCGAATTGCGGCGCGGCAGAAGAGGCAACGATGTGCCGTTCATTCCCGTAAAAATCGGCGCAGGTATGAAACCGTATGAACTGCCGCTTGGCCGCAATGTTCTATGGACGGGGACAATGAACCAGGACGAAACTACCAAGTCACTCTCGGACAAGGTTCTCGACCGTTCAATCATTATCAACTTTCCGCGCCCAACTGAACTTAAACGCCGCTTGAAACTCACTCCACTGGATGACAAAAATCGCAGCCCGGCTCTGCACAAAACTTCTTGGCAAAGCTGGCTGGTTCAAGGCAGTGACTTCCCGGATGAGGTGATCAACCCATTCAAAGAATTCATCGAAGAGATGAATACCTCTCTCTCGGTTACAGGCCGCGCCCTTGGCCACCGCGTCTGGCAATCCATTGAATACTACATGGCGAACTACCCGGATGTCCGCGCCGCGCTGGCGAAAAAAGACGAATTTGAAACTCACAAAGCGATGCACATCGCTTTCGAGGATCAACTCGTACAGAAAGTCATGCCCAAGTTGCGTGGCATAGATACACGGGGCAAGAGCAAAACGGAATGCCTTGACAAAATTCGCGGACAGATTGTTGCTGGCATCGGTGGTAGCACATTCAATCTCACCGAAGATTTTGATTTGGCTTGCGAGCTCGGCTATGGTCAGTTCATCTGGCAGTCCGCCAACTACCTGAAGGAAGAGCAGGGCAATGAGCCTGCTTGAACTTTACAAGGCATTTCGCGCTGCTGACGAGTCTGGAAAAAAGGCTCGTGCCTTGCTGGAGCAGGAGCATTGGTTCGCGGTCAACGCCGAGTTCGACCCCAAGACCGGCTTGGCACTGCCACAAGCCTTGTCCGCCTTTCTCGCAAAAGTCGCGCGGCCAGCAACCGATGGAACAACCCGTGATCGCCTTTGGCGCATCACTGAACACAGCCGCGCTTCAGTCGAGCGACTATTCCACACGCTCAACGAAAGCCCACGTCGAGAGCATGCATTGTTATCCATCCACGCTGTGCGGGAGCTTGACGCCAACAGTTTCATCAAGCTTAGCAATCGTCCTGGCCGCAACATCCGGGAAAAACTCGCAGGCAAGCCATACATGCAAGCCGTTCGCCGTTTCCAATCCGTCAATCTGCCTGAGAACCGCCTGCTGAAAGCATTTGTCATCCGTCTTGCGGAACTGCTCGAATTGCGCCGGTATTCTCTCAATGAGGCCGAAGACGATCTCCTGCCCAAAATCCAATCGTGGATGCGTTCCAACGAGGCGCAGGCCATCGCCAGGTGGGACAACCTGCCTCCCAACAACACGCTCATCTCGCACCGCGATTACCGCCGTGTATGGGACGCATGGCGCTGGCTGCAAACTCTTGATGAAGACATTGCACACGATTTTTCGCAGATCGAAGCACGCGAAAAAACGATGCGCCTGTGGAAACAATGCGCGCAAATGTGGGCTGATGGCAGGCATCTCTTTGCGGAAATGCCTGTTCTCTTCGATCTCGAGAAGTTTGATATACGCCCGTGGGGTTCTTCACTCTCGTTTCAGAAATCGAAACAAACCATATCTAGGCAGATCAGAAAGGATGAACTTACCGAACCAGCTTGCCTTGACCTCAGCGGCTTACGCCCGCGTTATGCCACCAAGGAGACCTCTAGGCTTCTATGTGAGTCTTATCTTTGGCAGCAATGGAAGAGCGATGGTGAATCCGTTGATATCGCGCTTTTCAATGCTGATGCCGCGTATCTCCATCCCGACGCAACTTCAATTACTTCGTCAGACCTCTTTTTCTCCAAAGACAACACTTCCGAATATTTCGACCGCGCCGCCCGTACATTTGCATCCAAGCTGCGCGAAGTTTTCAAAAATGACACACTCATTTGGCTAATTCCCGATTCTCTCAACGACTTTGAACTTGAAGTCACCCGTCGAAATCTCAACGCTCGCTTCCCCGATGCCGAACCTCTCCCGCGCAGTGTGGCAGCAGCGTTTGAGCAGATTCACTATTCCAAGATCAGATATGACGGCTTCCCCATCGTAGTCGTTGACAACTTAGGCGGAAATACCTGTGTCACCAAACTCATCGCCCGATTCAACAAAGAACTCAAAGATATCATTCCAAAAACAGGCGGCTTTTATTGGGAGCGTTGTCCTCCAGTAAATATAGCAGGCACAAACTGGGAGAGCACCGAAGCGATAGGTTACGATCTCCTCACAGTTAACGGTCAGGGACAGTGGTGCAGTGAGGTGGCGCTTCCTGAAAAGCAGTTCATTGATCATTCCACCCTCAAGAGCGACCTGCGCGTCGGGCAATTCGAGGTTTGTATCAACTTAGCCAAAAGCCCTGTCGTTGGAGGCATACGGCTTCATTCATTGCAACAACTCGCCGGCGACATCCCTCTCTGGCGCGACCAGATTCCTGAACTTTCGATTAAGGTGATGAAGGATGGACACTACCAACGCTTTCATCTGGTTTTACGCGGCACAACTGTCAAGCCCATTCGCGGGAAAGCTGTATCCATCCCCATTGACAAAGACTTCACGCTTCCGGCTGGAAAACCATTCTACGAGTTCCCGCTTTTCTTGGGCGAGAACGCTGACGATCTCGGTTTCTCAGCTCGCCTGGATTCCCCTGTATTCCCGCTGAAAGAAAACGCCGTCTGCAGGCTCGATCTCACCTTTGAATACGGCGCGGACGATCCCTACAAACTTGTTTTTACGCCGCACGAAACAGCTTTCCTGCCTGTTCGCGCCACTTGGCATCGCACGAAAGAGGTCATCATCACCAACGCTCCCGCTCCGGAATATCCAACTCCGATGACGTGGGCAGAGTTGTGCAGCGTGCCAAAACAAAACAGCACTGAAACCAATAACTTGCTGGAATGGGTGCAAAATGCGATTGCAAGGCTAGACCAAGATATTTATATTCGCCCAAAACCAAGAACAACTGGCGTGATAAAAGCAGGATGGGGTACTGACAAAAAAGGCGGCCACTTCGCCTTTGCTACATGCAATTCCACAGTGGAGTCGGTGTTCATTCATGAAAATAGTTTTGTTAACGGACTTAACTACGCTGACTTTACAGAAGGAAAGAGCATTTCATTTGAATTGCAAGAACGCGAGGGTAAATACTCTGGCAGGAAAGTAGCCGGACCAAGATATAAAGAATCAGATCACCTGAAAGATTTTGACGAAGATTTTGCAAGAAATTTTGTCGTTAAAATACGCAAGGGACTCTATTACCCAGTCATTCAGGTATGGCGCGACGGACGTTCGATTAGCGACCAGGAATGTCCGAAAAAGTTTGCTGACGCAATGCAAAACGATATCGCATATCTCGTTGCTTTACTGAGCGAGAATGCTCTTCCAGAATCAGTAAAAAATGAGATCCTGTTTCTGCTGTCCTCCATGCACAAGAACGCACCGGACGAATGTGTTCGATGGATAACAAGGCAAGTCAAAAACGGCAACATACGCGCGACGCGAACAGTCGGCTTCGCACTTGGGAGAGTGTCGGAGCAATGGCAAAAGGATACACTGTTCAAACTCGTGACGCATCCGACAGCCTACTCACTTCGCGTTTTTGCTTATGCCGTCTGGAGAGAACCGCATTTCGTAGATAGGTTCAGTTTCGCAGAATTGCAATCTATTCTGAAAGAACTGATTGTCATGCTGAGCGAATCGCCTCAGAGTGATGAAAATTCTGTCCGAAAATGGGTTCGCGCCATTGTCGAACCGCTAGAACTCCTGCTCGGTCTGCTACGTACTCGTGCTTCGTCAGACATGGAAATCAAGATGCTCCTTCAACCGCACCAGAAAATCACCAAGGAACTGGCGAAGCAGAACGAGCGCATAACGGATATTGTCGCACAATCAAATGTCAGTCTTTTCTCCCGCGTGCAGATCAACATTAAGAAGCCCGAAGGCGAATGCACCCCCGACCTGCTCTATGCCCTCCGCCTTTATCTAACCGGCGACGATGGTGCCAACGCCATCCACATCACCAGTGTCTCCGACAGTGATAATGACTGAGCAAAGGACAGTTGAGTGTCTGCAAAAACACATGATTTCGGTGATTTTCTGATTGCAGACGTTCCATCAAGCTAATCTGAACACTTTTTTTATGAATCGTCACCATTCAGAATGCCCTGAATTTGAATCATTCAAACTTACAAGTTCCATTTAATTGAAGGTCTGCTGTTAGCAGTACTGCAGTCGTTCAAATGCCATACTTTGACGGTTGGGCCTGTCTCGAAACCGGATGGATGACAACCGCCGTGCAACTCGACCGCTATATGTTCGACAGCGCTTGTTCCCATCTCGACACGACTCGATCACACTTCAGAACGTAGCAACATGACTGGCGGATTTGTTGCAAAATGCAGCACGTCTAGGAATTCAACGAAGCAACGCAAAAAAAACCTTCACGCTCTGTAGTACGTCCCCAGCACGTCTCGAAATTCCAGCCGCACAGCTCAAAAATCTCAGCACGTCTGTGGCACGTCTAGGAATTCAGGATGCACCGCGAAAAACTCCTACACGCTCTGTGGCACGCCTATAAATCGTCATATAAAGCCCCCTGCGAAATACGCTGCAAATTAGACGAGTAGTTCGCAGATTTTTCTTGCAAACAAAACTAGACTTTGCAGCACATCTAATCAACCACCATGGAAACACATGGAAGATCACAGAATTACCAGGATCAATAGCGCGGCATTCAAACACCTCATTTTTTTGGACATCTGCATCGAGTCATTTCTCAGGGACGTGGATTTGTTCTGCACGGATGAGGATATGACGGAAGACGTGAAAGCAGTGTATCGGGAAAAACGGAAGGAGCTTATCGCAAACCTGCCATACCGCACCACTTTCGCTTTAAGCACAGGCGATATGAATGCCCGGCGAATAGAGTACAAGGGCAAGTTTATTGAATTTTCCCCAAGCCCCACCGGGCTTCCCACCCTGAGTGATCTCGATATTCTGCTGTATTGTGAATCTTGGATCGGCAACACCCCAGTCGAAGACAGAGACAATGACATCTACCGTGTGTTTCAGTTTGAAGTGGAGGATTTTCTGGAATTCTCAGGGCGCAGCATGGGGGGTGATCGAGACGACAGATTGATTCAAGCGCTTGACCGCCTTGCTGGTAGCAAAATCACCACCAACACCATTCCTTTTGGACAGAATTACAACACCTCATTCAGTTACATTCCGAAATATCGACTGGAGCGCGATGTCAGTGGAAAAATAAAGACGGTTACGCTCAAGATAACGTACCGCATTTTTTACCTTATCCAAAATGACATTTTTGACTACTACCATCCAGATTTCTTGCGCCTCTCTCCAATACGCAGGGCGATCTACATGGTCGCCATGTGCCACAAAGATGAATTGTTCTCGCCAGCAACCTTATCCTTTGCCAAGTTGCATCAAATGACTGGCGCAACGTCGCCTCTCAGAAAACTCAAACAAACCCTACGCGATTTAATGGACAACCCTATCCCCGGTCACTCGTTTGAGATTAACGAGGCAGACGAGACAGTAACTTTTACGCAGAGAAGGGATACCGATGTAGAGGCCAGGCATGTCGGGTAGAGTGAAAAGCATCGTTGCCAAACATTCCGCTCGCCGAATCGCATGTCAAACATTTCCCCCGACTGTTGCCAAACGTTCCTCCTGTAACTATATGATTATATTGAAGCCAAATGTTCCGTTTTTGTCTGCCAACCGTTCCGGTTACATGTATTTAGATGGTTTTGCAGGATGTGTTTTACCGCGCGAATTCAGTCTGTCCGCGTAGATGTAAAGTTGCGCTGAATCGATAGATTCCGCACTGGGTAAATCAACGGTGTTTTTCATCTACAGAGAGGGCAGATTTGACTTCATTTACCGAAATAACCAGCGTTACACCCGCAATCGAGCTTCTGTACGGGCGACTCAGTACACTCGAAGCGCAAGCAACAGATATGTGCAGGCAGCACTTTACTTTTGTCATGGCGGGAAACAAAAGCAGAGACTGGGCGCAAAAGAGCGTCTTGTTTGCCCAGGCCAGAATGCGGGACAACAGCTTGACGGTGAACTGGTATGAAATCCAATGGTATGGCTCAAAAGCAGCAAAAACCCGCCGCATGACCAAAAAGCTTATCAGGAAACAAAAAAGTGATTACGGCTATAACTTGGCGGTGCTATTCAAATTGACCCAGCCGTGGGAGGAAGACATGGTGCGGGAGATTGAGCAGGCGCTAAGAGACATCCGCAGAGAGGTGGCCTTTATAAGCAAAGCCATCGGACTTCTCAATCACCTCGTCAAAGAGTGCAAATGAACGAATTCAAAACATTGGTTGGCGCCTTGGCAGCGCAGTCTTTCCGCTACAACACTTTTCGCGGTAAATGGACGGATATGCCGGAAACGACTGGGTTATGTCTCATCTTGAGCATCCTGTCGTTTTTGATCTGCACCCTTGCAATCTACGTTGAGTACAACATCGAAATGGCGCTTGCGATTCCTGTGGTATGGCTATCGGCGGTCTGGTTGTTTGTAGCCGAGGAGGGTTCATGGCAAATCAACAAGCGACTTCTATCGGCCTTATCTCTGCTTGCGATTCCAATGGGGCTTCTCCTGGTGATGCTCGGTAGCGGTCACGAATTCCTCGAAGTGACAATGGGGATGTATATGTCGGCAGCCATGTTAACGCTCAAAGCGAGAGAGTAATCAATGAAAGCCTTTTACGAGTGGGAATCACCGTGGCGACCCAACATAGAAGCAAAGATGGCCGCATCCTGGGGGCTGGCAGCAACGGCAACCTTGGTTATCGGGAAATACATGCCGGTGCCGCTCCCGTCAAAATTCAGTGCCATTGCTATGTCTGTATGCACGGCGATGGCTGTGTATCGTGGGACGCAGGCTTGGCATCGCTATGTAGATAAGACTCGCATGGGAAATTACGGCATGGAGTTCATCACCATTCCTGAGTTGATGGACAAGACAGCGTTGGCGACCAAGAAATCATCCGTGTGGCTTGGCACGGGTTTTGACTGGACGGATGTTGAAGCGCAAAAGATGCACGCGATGCTTGCCCAAGGCGTTGCTCAGACTATTGGCAAAATCACCAACGAGCATCACTTGAACGGTGAATACTGGATACACGGGCTTGATAAAGAGACTGATCGGTTTATGGAAGTGGCCAATCTGGTCGGACATACCTTGCTGGTCGGAACGACGCGGGTGGGTAAAACCAGAATGATGGAGCTACTGATTGGTCAGGCGATCATGCGTGGCGAAACCGTCATCATCATCGACCCGAAAGGGGATCATGCCTTGGCGGAAAATGCCAGGAAGATATGCGCGGCAATGGGACACCCGGAGCGTTTCGTTTATTTTCATCCCGCCCACCCGGAGAAGTCCACGCCCATTGACCCGATGCGCAACTGGAATCGCCGAACTGAACTTGCCAGCCGGGTTGCCGCCCTGATTCCCTCGGAAACGGGTGCAGATCCGTTTGCGGCGTTTGGCTGGAAAGTGCTGAACGACATTGTGAACGGGCTGGTGGCAACTGGCGAAAGCCCCAATCTGGCGCACTTGAAGCGTTACATAGAAGGTGGCGCGGACAACCTGCTGCTGAACACATTGCGCCATCACTTCATCGACAAGGTGGCGGATTGGGAATCGCGCTCCAGCGGGTTTGTGAAAAAAAATCGCGACCGGATACTGGAAGCCTATATCGAATTCTACAAGCAGATCGTCATCCATGAAGCACAGTCATCAGACTTGGATGGCCTGATTTCCACCTTTGAGCACAATCGTGACCACTTCCAAAAGATGGTTGCATCGCTCATTCCGATTCTGTCCATGTTGACCTCCGATCCGTTGTCCGAGCTTTTGTCGCCCGAAGCCAAAATTGGCGATCAGAAACACGCGACCGACATGGCAAAGATCATCAATAACAACCAAGTGCTTTATCTCGGCCTCGATAGCTTGGCGGATGGCACGGTCGGGAGTGCCATAGGTTCAATCATGCTGGCCGACCTGACCGCCGTGGCCGGTGATCGCTATAACTACGGCATCAACTCAAACAAACCAGTTAATCTCTTCATCGACGAAGCCGCAGAGGTCATCAATCAACCCACCATTCAGTTGATGAACAAAGGGGGCGGAGCGCTGTTTCGAGTGACGATTGCAACACAGACCTTCGCGGACTTTCCTGCGCGGCTCGGTGATGAGAACAAGGCGCGCCAGGTACTCGCCAACGTCAACAATCAAATCATTTTGCGAGTAATCGACGCGGAGACGCAACAATACATCGCTGACAGCCTGCCCAAAATCAAAGCGAAGTCACTCAACCTGCGCTACGGTCACGGCGTTGACGCGCATGTGCAAGATGAATACCAAGCCTCGTACCAGGAATCAGTTATCGAAGAGGAGGCTGAAATTTTTCCAGCGGCCATGCTGGGGCGTCTTCCGCCACTGCACTTCATCGCAAAGATGTCTGGCGGGCGAATCATCAAAGGCAGAATCCCGATACTCAAGGAGTAGGGCATGGCAAGCAAAAAAGAAGAGGGCGGCTTTGGCACGTTACTGGCCGTCATTGCCATTGTGGCGGCACTGGGTACATGGATGGTAATTTCCCCAGGCTATCTTATGAAGGCGCTGACGGCGGAGCGCGAGTTCTCATCGCAGCTCGGCGGACATGCTGCTGACCAGTGGATATACAGCAAGATGCTCTCTACCAGCATTGGTCAGGTAAAGGGCATTGCATCCTCCATCAAGGAAACGCAAACCATGCCGAGCATGCTAAAAAACTGGGCGCAAGAGCGCATTATTACCACGTGGTTGTGGGGTTCGCTGATTGTTTATCGCGCCAACATGCTTGTTCTGTACTGGTTTATCCTGATGCCCTTCACGATTGCGGCGACCACAGACGGATTTTGGGTAAGGGAGATCAGCACCTTTCGTTTTTCTTCTCAGTCACCGATACGGCACAGGTTTGGTGTACTCATTTCCACCATGACACTTGTAAGCGTGTGCGTCTGGGTGGTATTGCCAATACCGATTCCTTCGGTCGTTGCACCTTTGGCGATTGTTGCCATTGGCTTTGCGACTTGGATGTGGCTGAGTAATATGCAGAAGCGGATTTAGCTGAAGATGCTCGCCTTTACCCATGTGGCAGCAGGCTGTGCATCTTCGTTGCTCATAGCCGAATACCTGCACGCGACACCCGTGCAAACCGTACTGATTATGGCTGGCGGAATCATTGGCAGCCACTTGCCCGACATCGACCACCCTAAAAGTGCATTTGGAAGCCGCGTTCTTCCGCTCTCTATCCCAATTTCAACCGTGTTTGGTCATCGTGGTGTTACGCATAGCCTGCTCGCTGTTGCGGGCATGTCGTGGTTGATCTGGTGGTCGCTGCATCATTTACACTGGCATCAAGGCTATGCCGTGCCGGTGGTGGTAGGCGTTGCAACGGGCTATTTATCTCATCTTGCCGGGGATTGGCTAACCAACTCAGGTATCCCGCTGCTATGGCCAAGCAAAAGACGCTTTGTGTCGCCGCTGAAGCTATGCACGGGTGATCTGCGCGAGTATCTGTTGGCGTTTGCGATGTATGGATGGGTAATTTTTGAGTGTACGAGGGTGTTTACACCATGATGGGTATCGCAAAACAATTTGCCGCGTTGCCAAGCGTGGATCATCTGTTGATCGGAATCGTTTTGGCATTCGATCTTGTCGCAGCACCACGGCTGGGGATGTGGGCGTACAGCCTGTTCTCCTTGCCTGGCACAGCTGCGCATGAATTTTGTCATTGGCTGGTTGCGCTGTTGTTAGGCGCGAAGCCCTCATTGCCAAACCTCATCCCAACCCGCAACGGCAATGCCTGGCGGCTTGGCTCAGTCCGATCATCACCCAATCTCATCACCCTCATTCCAATTGCCTTGGCCACATTCGCGTTGTTCCCGGTAGGCATCTGGTATGCCGTCTTTGTCATGACCTCGGCAACGGGATGGTGGTATCTGGCTCATGTATGGATTGCCAGCACTATGCTAGCCGCCAGCCTGCCATCGAAACAGGACTGGTTTGTTGCCATGCCCGCAATCGTTATTGCGCTCGTGTTGTTTTTTGCGCTGCGTGAATTGGGACACGTTTAGAGTATGCTCTTCAACTCGGCACTTTTTCTGTATGGTTTTTTGCCCGGTGCGCTATTGGCTTTCGTTATCGCGCACCAACGATACAGCGTGCGCGCGGCGCAATGGGTGTTGCTGGTGGCATCCTGTGTGTTTTATGGCGCATGGGACTGGCGTTACCTCGTCATGCTGTTGCTACTGTTGTCCATCAACTTCCATCTGGGCGGATTGCTGGCACGTCGTCCGTCTGTGGCTTGGCTATCTGGTGGGATTGCCCTTAACCTGCTGGTACTCGGTTATTTCAAGTATGCCGATTTTTTCATTGGCAATTTGAATAGGGTGGCAGGGACGCAATACCCGCTGCTGCGTGTGATTCTGCCGCTCGGCCTATCCTTTTTCATCTTCCAGAAGATTGCCTACTTGGTGGATTGTCACAAAGGGTTGGTGACTGATCGTGATCCGTTGCGCTTCGCTATTTTCGTGATGTTCTTTCCGCAACTGATCGCCGGGCCGATTGTGCATCACGCCCAGATTATCCCTCAGCTGCAAAAAGATCGGCTGCTGCCCGATGCGCGCCGGGTGTCCGCCGGGTTGTTCCTGCTGGCAGTCGGGTTATTCAAAAAGGTGGTGATTGCCGACTGGCTGGGTGAATATGTGAACGAGCCGTTTGCGCATGTCGCGGAGCTTCAAATCCTCGATACCTGGACAGCGGTACTGGCTTACTCGCTCCAACTGTATTTCGATTTCTCTGCTTATTCGGAAATGGCCATGGGATTGGCCTTGCTGTTCGGCGTGGTGCTACCAGTCAACTTCAATTCGCCCTACAAAGCTGCCAGCATCAGGGAATTTTGGCGGCGCTGGCACATCACGCTGGGGCGGTTTTTGCGTGATTATCTGTATATCCCGCTGGGTGGCAACCAGCACGGGCAGGGTAGGGCGGTCTTGGCGGCTTTGACGGTCATGATATTGGGCGGCCTGTGGCATGGTGCTGGCTGGACGTTCGTAGTCTGGGGCGCGATGCATGGCGTGTATTTGGCGGCTCATCGAGTTTGGAAATGGAGTGGGCGATTCACGCTGCCACAACCGTTGGGCATGGCAATCACTTTTTTTGCGGTGCTGTTCGCGTGGGTGATGTTTCGCGCCGCGTCGGTAACCGACGCAATCACGATCTGGAAAATCATGTTGGGTATGAACGGCATCGTCTTGCCATCCACCTATTTGGCATGGCTGGATGGGAGCGGCTTGAAGTTCCAACAATCGTCGTTCATCAATGGCATCGAGGTTTGGGGCATGGCGTGTCTGCTCGCGTTTGCGATGTATGCCAAAAACACTCACGAAGCACTCGCCATATTTACCAGTACCGCGCCGAGTCGCCGTTCCGCCTTCTACGTATCCGCGATGATTGTGGCGTGTGTTCTGGCTTTTGGTCGCCCCACCACGTTCCTGTATTTTCAGTTCTGATGATGAGCAACCGCGCGTGGAATTGTTGGGTTTCCGCCGCCTTCCTGTTTGGCGGACTGGTCGTGGTGATATTCAACTACCTTGTCGATCCATACGAGGTGTTTGGACACCATTATTTGCGCAGTGGCTACGCGGTAAACGAGCGATTCCGCAAAGTGAATCACCTGCTTCGCGGCGATGTACAGAACGATTCGTATATCCTTGGCTCATCGGTTATGGGTGTTTTCGACCCGGACGAGGCTAGCCGAATCACCGGCCACTCGTTTTACAACCTGTCTTTCTTGGCCGGAACGCCAAAAGAGGCATTTGACACGCTGCGCGCGCTCAAGCGGCATGGCAAGCCGATCAAAGAGGTGTTGATTGGCATAGATTTCTACCAGTTCTATGAGCGTCCGCGCATATCACCAACCAACCGTCCGCATCCCGCCGTGAGTGGCGAATCCTGGCTGTCGTTTTACAGCTCATACCTGTTTGCAACAGGGGTGTGGCAAGGGCTGACGCGCATTGCACATCATCTACAGGCTCAATCTTCCCTCTTTTTTGATGTGGACGGCACGGGGATGTATCACTTGTACGAATACGGCCGCACTCGGGCATCCAACCCCGAACAATACAACCGTGATCATTTCCAGCCAAACGCATGGAACGGGGCGGATATCCGATGGGTGGAGGAGCGCTTTGTCGAATTCGCGGAATTGTGTAAATGGCTGGATGAGAATCAGATCGAAGCAAAATTATTCATCCACCCGTTTTATCGGGATACGCTTGCGACGATTTCCGATCAGTCCTACCTTGAATTCAAGGCTCGGTTGCTGAAAATACGGCCAGATATTGTAGATTTTTCGGTGGCACAAGATATTACCAAGGGCCCGTCCTGGTACTACGACAAGCGGCATTACCGGGCTGTGGTGGCGGATATGATTATGGCGGTTATGTTTCAAGGTGGTGACACGTTCGTTGTGTCAGGGAAGTCAGCAGCCCAGTGCTGCCGCTAGTAGTGTGTAACATTGATATTGCACGATAACATCGGCAGTGTTTTTGTGCGAAGACCAAGTTATTGATTTTTTGGATGGTGGATTCAATTCGACTTATCACATCGTCTTTTTGCCAGGCGCAACCTTCGGTATATGCCCAACCAGTCGGCAGGTGATCCCCTCGATTTTCTCGCCTTCAACAAAACGGGTGATGTGGCAGGACATCACTTTCCCCTTTGCGGTAAGCTCTTTCAGATGTAGGTGCGCCACGGCCAGAGGAATACCTACGGCGTGTGCAATTTCTGAATCGAGTCGTTCACCGTGTTTAGTCAGGTGCTGGATGATTTGATCTGTTGGCATATATTATAGCGAGCGACCACCAGGTCACCGGCAGTCGCTTTTTCAGTTGTAATTCCTATTTTGAACCGTTGACGGCAGCCTTTAGCGTTGCACCAGCCTTGAATGCGGCCTGCTTGGATGCTGCAATCTTCAGTTCAGCACCTGTGGCTGGATTGCGGCCGGTACGAGCAGCACGTTCACGTACCTCGAATGTCCCGAAGCCGACTAAGGCAATGTCCTCCCCAGCAGCTAAAGTTTCTGTCATTACGTCAATAAATGCAGCGATATTTCGTTCGGCATCAGTCTTGGTGCTGCCGGTTTTCGTTGCCAGTGCGTCAATCAGTTCTTTGCGGTTCATTTGTTTATCCCTGTTGGTGTGGTTAAAAGCGATGTGGATTGTTGCGGATATTGGGCTGGGTGGCAAGTGGGGGGGATGCACTCAGTCGAACTGCGAATGCTTTGTCGGGCTGAAATACGATTGATTCCGGTAAACTCATCGTTATCGCGACTCAAAATGTCGCATGTGTGTGAAAGAATGCCTGCTTCAATTTTTGATAGTGTTCAACTTTGAATGTTCGACCTGCAAGCAAACCCTGATTGCCATCACATATAAGGTAAAATCAGCCGCAATGTATTTTTTGGATAATCCAGCTGTTTAACCATGCCCCGCTATAACGCCGAAATATCTGCTGGATCGCTTATGCTTGCTGAAAGTAGGCGGATTGCCGCGTTGTTGCTCACCCACCCATCTGATGCCGAATGGGATCACGCCTTAAGGATTGAAAATATCCTGCAAAAAAACACGCCGGCAACCGCATTCAGGCAAGCGAAGCTGATTCGGAACCGTTTGGTTACGTTAGACGAGGAGGGCTGGAAGCTGATTGCCGAAGGGGATATGGAAGTGTCGTCTCAGCTTTTATTGGCAGCTGCAATCAAGCACAGCTACTTGTTGGGGGATTTCTTGCGAGACGTGTACGCCAGGCAACTCAGTCGGATGGAGCTGGCTCTGAATAGTCACTTGTGGGATGCGTTTTGGGTGGAGTGCGTGCATCGTGATGGCGACATTAAGCAATGGTCTGCATCCACCAGGAAAAAACTTTTTGAGGTCATCGTCAGAATATTGGTCGAGGCCAAATATCTCGACTCCAGCAGAAAAAAGAATATGACGCCGCCTAGTCTGCATCCGACGGTCATTTCTTTTCTAAAACGGCATGGTGAATTTGATGTTGTGGCTACAATGAAAGTATCCCGATGAGCGTATTTGAAGAGCGTCTTAACCAAATCCTGCCGCGTCTTACCTCGAAAGAGCTGCTGAATAACGAAGGTCTTAGCAATGAAATCGGTTTCTGGGTGTTCGATTACCCGCCTGAGTTCGAGCCGGAAATGCGTTCATTTCTGGCTGACGTCATTGAGCCTGCACTTGCCAAACATCATCCGCCGATACGTTTTGCCACGGTCAATGTTTTTGACCTGGCTATCGGTTTGCTGGAAGAGCGCAAGCTGCTCGATAAAGCATTCGATATGCAGCAGGCACAAGGTGATGACAAAGCACTTGAATCGTTGCGGCGCGTCCTGAAAGAGGACAAGTTGGCTGAACGGCTCGTGTCTCAGATAGATGTCGATAATCAAGACTTGGTTATTCTGACGGGCGTCGGATCTGCCTATCCTATATTGCGCACGCACACTTTGTTATCAGCTTTGCATCCGTTGATGAAAGACACGCCCTTGCTGATGCTGTATCCGGGCAAATATGACGGCTACTCCTTCCGGCTATTCAACAAACTTTCCGAAGACCACTATTACCGCGCATTCCGGTTAGTGTCATGACGCATATCGCAAATAGGTAAAACATATGAAAATCAAAGAGCTGTTTACCAAACCTATCGACCGACCAATCAATGGTGTGATTAAAGCTGATCAACGCGATGCCGAGAGTATTTGGCAAGAACTGGATGAGTACGTCGTCACCAAACAGCTGACCGAATATTTTCGACGTTTTTTCGATGCCTTTCTGGCTGCTGCTGATAGTCCTAAAGATCCGGTCGTCACCTCGCGTATGGGGGTTTGGGTTTCTGGCTTCTTTGGATCGGGTAAATCTCACTTCATCAAAATCCTTTCCTATTTACTGGAAAACATCGAGGCAATTGATCCTGCAACAGGCATCCCTAAACGCGCGGCTGCATTTTTTGATGAGCACAAAATCAAGGACGCACTCCTGCTGGCGGACATTCAGCGTGCGGTAAAGGGTAGTTCCGATGTCATTCTGTTTAATATCGATGCCAAGGCTGACAGTAAATCAGACCGTGATGTAATTTTGCAGGTGTTCCTGCGCGTGTTTAATGAAAAGCTCGGCTACTCAGGCGATGCGCCACATATTGCCGACATGGAGCGCCATCTGGTTAGTAAGGGTGATTTTGAAGCGTTTAAGGTGGCTTTTCAGGAAAAGAATGGCTCGAACTGGGACAAAGAGCGGGATGCCGTTGATTTTCTGCGGGATGATGTGGTCTATGCACTGGCAAAATCACTGAATATGACCGAGGAGTCTGCCGGGCTTTGGTTCGATAATTCTCGCGACGATTACAAAATCAACATCGAAGGACTGGCAAAAATCATTCGGGACTACCTGGCGACCAAGCCAGCCGGCCATCGCGTTATCTTCCTGGTGGATGAGGTGGGGCAATTTATTGGCGACAACACGCAGATGATGCTCACCCTGCAAACCATCATTGAGCAGCTCGGTGGCTTGTGTCAGGGCAGGGCGTGGGTGATTGTGACCAGTCAGGAAGATATTGATGCTGCTATCGGTGAAACCAATAAAGCCAAGTCGCAAGACTTTTCCAAGATTCAGGGGCGTTTTCACACACGGCTGTCACTGGCGAGTTCAAATACCGATGATGTGATCAGCGAGCGTTTGCTGTCCAAGACTGAAGCGGCTCACGTCGCGTTGCGGGATTGCTTCGCGCAAAAGGGCGACATCATCAACAACCAGCTCGCCTTTGTGGGTAACTCGGTTTCGATGCGCAGCTACAAGGATGCGGCTGAATTCGTCGCCTGTTATCCTTTTGCGCCATACCAGTTCACCTTGCTGCAAAAGGTCTTCGAGTCCATCCGCAAGGTTGGGGCTACGGGTAAGCATCTATCCAAAGGCGAGCGTTCATTGCTGGATGCGTTCCAGTCTGCTGCGGTGCGCAATGCGGATCGGAATATTGATGCCCTCGTGCCGATGTATGATTTTTATCCCTCCATCGAAAGCTTTATTGATACCAGCGCCAAACGCTCGATTGATGAAGCGCCCTCTAATCCATCGCTGGAATCCTATGATGTTCAACTGCTCAAGGCGTTGTTCCTGATTCGTTACATACCGGATATCGTCAAACCCAATGTCGATAATCTCGCGACACTGTGCGTAGATCAGATTGATGCTGACAAGCTGGCGCTCAAACGCAAGATACAGGAAAGCCTGACTCGTCTGGAACAGCAACGTCTGGTTAGTCGCAATGGCGACCTGTGGTTTTTCCTGACCAACGAAGAGCGAGATGTCGCACGTGAAATCGGGCATGTCGATGTGTCTTCGGTTGAAAAATCCCGTTTGTTGGGCGAGTTAATTTTTGAGGAAATTCTTGGTGGCATGACTAAAATTCGCCATCGCGATACCAAGGGTGATTATGAAATAAACCGTCTGTTGGATGGTGCACCGTGGAAAAATGCCAGTCATCAACTCTCTTTTGAAATTGTCACCCCGTTGAGCGATGACTACGAGTCGTTGAATGATGCCAAGGCAATTTTGCGTAGCGCTGATCGTGCCCTGATCCGTATGGCGGAGAGTAATCGGCTCGATATTGAGCTGAACCTCTATCAGCAGATCGAGAAATATATCGACAGTCCCAAAGCCAGTTCAGCTGCGGCACCGCTCAAACGTATCCTCGCCGACCGTAAGGATGAAAACCGTGAGCGTAAAGCACGGTTGATCGAGCAGCTCAGTACCGCACTGGTCAATGGTGACTGTTATGCGTTGGGCCAAAAGTTGCCGAGTAAGGGGGCTACGCCTTCGACGCAAATTGATGAACTGGTTAATTACCTCATCTCCAATACCTACACCAAACTGAAATATCTCAAGATACGCCAGCTTGATCCGATTGCCGAGATCAAGGCTGTCTTGATGGCTGACAGCATCGGTCAACATGCCTTGTCGTTAGGCGGGGAGGAGGGTAATCCGCTCGCGCTGAATGAAATGCGGGAATATCTACAGCTCAAAGCTTCTCAAAGTCGTGTGATGCTGTCTGACGTGGTTGATCGCTTCAGCGGCGCGCCGTGGGGATGGAAGCCAGAATGGGAAATCGTGCTGCTGATTGCTCGCTTGTTCATGGCGGGTGAAATTAAACTTGTGTCCGATAACTCTGATCTCGAACCCGGTTCTGCCGTGGATGCGCTCACCAAATCGGTGCGTTTTAAGCAGGTCTCCATTCTCAAACGCAAAACTGCTGATGCGGTTCAGCTCAAACGTGCTCGTGAGCTACATAAAGACCTGTTCTCCAGACTGGGGCGTGATGACGAAGACGGACTGGTTGCCGATTTCCGCGAGAGTCTGACTCAATGGCAATCCAAGCTGAAGGAATATTCTCACCTGTCCACCACCAAGCATCATCCTGGCAAGGCGGTCATTGAGCAAAACGTGTTGAGCATCTCTAAGCAGTTGGCGATCCGCGACTCGTTTGAGTTTGTCGAGGCCATACTGGCGAATAAGGATGAATGGCTGGATGCTGCCGATGATATTCACGATCTGATCAGCTTCTATACGACGCAGATTGCAAGCTGGCGCAGGATGCTTGAATCGTTGCAACGATTTGAACCCAATCGTCCGGCACTCATTAAAGAAGTCGCGGCGGCAACCGCGTTGCAGCAATTGGAAGCGATACGTGACAACCCGATGCCTTACCAGCAAATCAACCAGATTGAGACCTTGATTCAATCCGTTGAAGCGGTGAATGTCAAACTGGTAGATGCCAAGCGTGAACACGCCTTGCTCTTGTTGGAAAAGAAAATTGCTGAGGTTGGAGGCGCATTGGATCAGGCGCATGCACAGCCTGAATTGCGCAATCACGCCTTGTCTGCGCTACAGAAAATTAAGTTGGATATTGCGGCCCAATCCAGCATTCCTCAAATTCACTATTTGCAGGATCAGTCTGGCAGTGCGCTGGATGGCGCGATGGATATGATTACGGCTGCGATGAATGCGACCGCCAAAGCGCAACCGCTTGCCGTCAAGTCGCCGGGTGACCATGCGACGGTTATCAATGTTGGCTCAGCCCCGATAACTCAGACCGTTACGCCGAAACCTGCCAGGGTTATTCGTGCTGCTGATTTTTCCAGTAAATCCTATCTGGAAACCGAGGCTGAAGTGGATGACTATTTGGGTAAGCTCAAAGCCGAACTGCTGGCGGCGATCAGGGCAGGGCAGCGGGCCCGGATTCAGTAAACGTTCAACACTTGGAGTATTGAGTTTCAAGGGGTATGATTCTGCATGAAACGTTAATTAAAATACAGCCATGAGCCTGCAACAATCTTCGTCGAGTAAATCAACCTCTCTTGTCCAGCACGTTCGTGCCGGCAAGGTGTATCGCCGCGAGGATCTTGTACCCTATTCGACGAGTGTTGATCGTGAGCTTCAGCAACTGGTTGCTCAGGGCCTGTTGCAAAAACTGGCGCAGGGAATGTATTACCGACCTAAGAAAAATGTCTTCGGTGAAGTGCCGCCAAGCGAAAGTGATTTGCTCGCGGTTTTTTTAAAAGATAAAAATTTTCTCAGCTTCAATCCCAGCGTCTATAACTCACTGCGCTTGGGTACAACCCAGCTTTACAACAAAAATATCGTTTACAACCACAAGCGCCACGGCATGTTCAAGCTGGATCAACGCGAATATGATTTTCGCCTGAAACACAACTTTCCTAAGCCTAGTCAGGTGACGACTGAATATCTGCTGGTTGATATGCTGAATAATCTGGCTGATCTGGCAGAGGATGAGGAGCAAGTGCTTGAACGAGCGAAAAAGAAGCTCAATCAGTTTGATGCCAAGAAGTTGAATAAAGCTCTGGTTGATTTTGGATCAGTCGCGACCAAACGGTTGGTCAATGCATGGTTGTCGCAAGGCTTAAGCAAGCCGGGAGCCCTTTAAATGATCGGAACCAATATATTTTTACACCGCCACAAAGATTTCCCCACGCTTATTGCACAACTCGCACGATCACTGCAAATTTCTCCATATCTTATTGAAAAAGATTATTGGCTGATGCACAGCCTGTGGGCATTGCAGCAGCAGGGCTGGAAATTTGAACTTAAGGGTGGAACGTCGCTTTCCAAGGCTTACGGCATTATTGACCGGTTTTCTGAGGACATCGACATACGCTTTGAGCCACTTGTCGAGCTGGATCTCAAAACAGGTAAAAATCACGACAAACCGGCACACATTGCCGCACGCAAAGAATTTTTCGATAGCCTGGCAATACAGATTGCGATCCCCGATCTGATCGAGGTGAAGCGTGATGCCGACTATGACGATGACAAATTTCGTAATGGCGGCATCATCCTCGACTATCCTTCGGTGATCGAGCAATTGCCAGGCGTGAAAGAAGGCATCCTGCTTGAAGTCGGCTTTGATGTCACCACGCCTAACTCGCCACGCACCATTAGTTCATGGGCGTTGGATGCTGCCTTAAAGGCGAAAGTAAATGTGATCGACAATCGGGCAGTGGATGTTGCCTGTTACAGTCCCGCCTATACCTTTGTGGAAAAACTGCAAACCGTATCGACCAAGTTTCGCAAGCAACAGGAAGCGACAACTTTCCCCAAAAACTTCCTGCGGCATTATTACGACATCTACCGCTTACTGGGGAACGCGGAAGTGCTGGCTTTCATCGGAACGCCTGAATATATTGCACACAGGCAAGCTCGTTTCCCCAAAGCCGATAATCAGCATATCGCCAGCAACGAAGCCTTTCTGCTGTCCGATCCAAAAGTACGCAGTCTGTACGATGCCAAATATCGCGAAACCGCAGCGCTGTATTACAAGGGGCAAGTCCCGTTTGGCGATATTCTCGCCCGCATTCATCAGCATATCGAACAACTATAAAGACAATGAATAAATCCAAACTCAAAACCTACGCTCCCCAAGCCCGTAAAGATTTTATTGCAGCGGTAACAGCTCGTGCCAATTTGCTTGGCTTGTCTGATTCTGGCGGCAAGCTTGAGGTGGCAATCGGTGAGAGAAAAGGCGATATCGCCATCATCGCCGGTATGGAATGGTCAGCTAAGGTGTATGAGCTCCGCGAACGGCTGGTTCAGCGTATGAAAATTGATGGCTTCAGTCATACGGTTGAAGCCGTCGCCTATACTTGGTTCAACCGGTTTGCTGCGCTGCGTTATATGGAAATCCACGATTATCTGGATCACGGCTACCGTGCGCTTTCCAACCGCGAAGGTGGAATGCCGGAAATCCTGAATCATGCGACTGAGCTGGATCTGCCGGGCTTAAATAAAGACAGGGCAGTTGAGTTTAAACTCGCCGGTGACAAGGACGGTGAGCTGTACAAGATGCTGCTGGTCGCTCAGTGCAATGCGCTGTCCCGCTCCATGCCTTTCCTGTTTGAGCATATCGACGACGAAACCGAACTGCTGCTTCCGGATAATCTGTTGCGCACCGATTCTGTGATTGCCAAACTGGTAGCTTCCATTCCAGAGGAAGATTGGCAGGAAGTCGAGATCATCGGCTGGCTCTACCAGTTTTATATCAGCGAGAAGAAGGATGAGGTGATTGGCAAGGTGGTCAAGAGCGAGGATATTCCCGCCGCCACCCAGCTATTTACCCCAAACTGGATCGTGAAATATCTGGTGCAGAATAGCGTTGGTCGCCTGTGGCTGATGGCGAATCCTGCTTCAACGCTGAAAAGTCAGTGGGCTTATTACATCGAGCCTGCCGAGCAGACGCCCGAGGTTCAGGCACAGCTGGATGCGCTTATTCAGACCCGCATGGATGAAGATGGAGGCAGCCTGAATCCTGAAACCATCACGATGCTCGACCCCGCCTGCGGCTCCGGTCATATTCTGGTTGAAGCTTACGAGGTGCTCAAAGGCATTTATTTGGAACGCGGCTATCGCTTACGCGACATTCCCCGTCTGATTCTGGAAAAGAACCTCTACGGTCTGGATATCGACGACCGTGCCGCCCAACTAGCTGGATTTGCTTTGCTGATGAAGGCTCGTGCCGATGATCGCCGCCTGCTGGATAATCCGCCGAAGCTCAATGTGCTGGCGTTGCAGGAGAGCATGGGGCTGGATGCGGATGCAATCGTTCAGGCTTTGTTTCCCTCGCCAGTAAGGACGAGAACGAGCGGTTTTGGTGATGACGATCTTTTTCCCGGCAGTCGTCCGCAAATGAGCTTTGACGAGTCGATGGCATTGAAATCAAACAATAACGTTCGTGCTGAGCCTGTCGAAGCGCAATCCATACGCCTACTGATCGATACCTTCGCTCATGCAAAGACCTTTGGTTCGCTGATCCAAATCCCGCAGGCGTTGAATGTGAAACTGGCGACGATGACGGAGAGTTTGCAGCAGGCTATCAAGAGCGGCGACCTTTATGCCGAATCGGCAGCGCAACAATTGTTGCCGCTGGTTGAGCAGGCGAGGGTGTTGGGCATGCAGTTCGATGCGGTGGTGGCAAACCCGCCGTATATGGGTGGAAACTACATGACACCTCTTCTAAAAGAGATTGGTGCTACAGCATTTGAGATTGGGAAAGCAGATTTGTTTTCGATGTTCATGGTTCGAATGATGGAAAGCGTGATTAACGGTGGCTATATTTCGCTTATGACCCCATTTACGTGGATGAATCTGTCTTCATACGAAGGGTTGCGCTTAAAAATATTAGAAACTTTTAGTCTGCAGTCTCTTATACAGCCTGAATATCACTCATTCTTTGAATCGGCTTATGTCCCTATATGTACGTTCTCTATTCAGAAATCTTCGCTAGCGTGGAACGCAACATTTATTGATCTTTCGCCGTTCTACGGAGAGGACAAACAATCGCCCAATGCCATTTTGGCCATAAGAGACAAGGACTGCTCATGGCGGTTTGAGCGCAACACAGCAGACTTTCTTAATGTTCCAGGAAATATCATTGCATATTCACTTGGTGACAGAGCTTTAAAATGTTTCGATACATTCCCAGCTTTGGCTGACGTTGCAGCACTAAAGCAAGGGCTGATTACTGGGGATAACAATCGGTTTCTTCGATTCTGGCATGAAGTTAGCATCGGGAATAGCAGCATATTTAAGAATAAAAGCCAGGCAAAATGGTTCCCATATCAAAAGGGTGGGGCTTTTCGTAAATGGTATGGGAATAATGAGTATTTCGTAAATTGGGAATCTGACGGCGCTGAGATACGCAATTTTTTTAACGACAAGGGCAGACTTCGTTCCCGCCCACAGAATATCCAATATTTCTTTAGGCAAGGTCTAACGTGGACAAGCCTGACCATCTCTGCACTGTCTATGAGGCATGTTGAGGAAGGTTTCATATTCGATGCTAAGGGGCCGATGTGTTTTCCCAATAGCGCTGCTGACCACTATGAAATATTGGGCTACACGAATAGCCGCGTAATTGACATTTTTCTTAAAGAATTAGCTCCAACTATGGACTATTCGCAAGGACCAGTTGGGAGTGTGCCTTTTACACGTCCGAATGCCGCTGTTAAAAAAATCGTTGAAGAACTCGTCGATATTTCGAAGTTAGATTGGGATGCCTACGAAATCTCTTGGGGCTTCAAAGATAACTCACTTGTTTATGAGCCTGAAAAAATATTGAAGGATTCATGGCTTAAGTGGGAGGCATCTACTCAAGCTAAAATCAATCACGTCCAGCAGTTAGAAACAGAAAACAACCGCCTCTTCATCGAAGCCTATGGCCTGCAAGATGAACTCTCTCCTGAAGTCCCCGAAGACAAGATCACTCTCGCACGTGCCGACCGCGAGAAGGATTGCCAGCGCCTGATCTCCTACGCCATCGGCTGCATGATGGGGCGCTACAGTCTGGACGAGCCTGGCCTGATTTATGCGCATGCCGGTAATATCGGCTTCGATGCCACCCGCTATCAGACTTTCCCCGCAGACGCAGACGGCATTGTGCCGCTTACCGACGAATTCTGGTTTGAGGATGATGCCGCTAACCGCATCCGCGAATTCCTGCTGGCGGTATGGGGGGCAGAGACATTGAACGAAAACATGGCTTGGCTGGCGGAAAGTCTCGGGATGAAGGGTAACGAAACCCCGGAAGAGACTATTCGCCGTTATCTCGCGTCCAGTTTTTTCAAGAATCACCTGCAAACCTACAAGAAGCGCCCGATCTACTGGCTATTCTCCAGCGGCAAACAAGGAGCGTTTCAGGCGCTGGTCTATCTGCACCGTTACCACGAAGGCACGCTTGCCCGGATGCGTGCCGAATATGTCGTGCCACTGACCAGCAAGATCCAGTCACGTATCGAGATGTTGACCAAGGATGCCGAAGTTGCAACCGTTACCTCGGCCCGAAACAAAATCAACAAAGAAATCGAAGTTCTGCGCAAGAAACACGTCGAGCTGCTCGCCTATGACGAAAAACTTCGCCACTATGCCGACATGCGCATCCAGCTCGATCTTGATGACGGCGTGAAGGTGAATTACGGTAAGTTTGGCGATCTGCTTGCAGAAGTGAAAGCGGTGACCGGTGGGAGTGGAGATGAGTGACTCCACCATGACACACCCTCTGGCGCTGCCGCCCGATGTGCTGGCCGACTACCAGGACTGGCTCAAGACCATCAAGCAGAGAATCCATGCGACACGGATGAAAGTCGCGTTGGCCGCCAATGGGGAGTTGATTTCCCTCTACTACGAAATTGGGGCACAAATTGTTGATCGGGAGTCTCATGCCCAGTGGGGCAGCGGATTCATCGATGCCTTCAGTCACGACTTGAGACAAGCCTTCCCGGAGGTCGGCGGCTTTTCATCCAAGAACCTGCGGTATTGCCGGGCTTTCTTTCGTTTTTACTGCGATCCTGCAATTTGGCAACAGGCTGTTGCCAAATTACGCGATGCCGTGTGGGCAGGCGCTGAAACGGAATTATCTGCGTTGCTGTCAAACATCCCTTGGGGACACAACATCCAGATTTTCACTAAATGCGGCAGCGTGACCGAAGCCCGCTTTTACATCGAGCAAACCTTGGAGCAAGGCTGGAGTCGCGATGTGCTGGCGCTGCAACTCAAGTCAAACTTGTATGCCCGCGCAGGCAAGGCGGTGACCAACTTTTCTCGCACCTTGCCTTCGCCACAGTCTGACTTAGCCCAACAAACGCTCAAAGATCCTTACACCTTCGATTTTATGGCGATGACGGCGCCGTACAACGAGCGGGATGTGGAACGCCAACTCACCCAGCACATCACCCAGTTTTTGCTGGAGCTGGGCAAAGGCTTTGCCTTCATTGGCCGACAGTACCACCTGGAAGTGGCGGGCAAC
>PFJY01000042.1 GCA_002784065.1 Hydrogenophilales bacterium CG_4_10_14_3_um_filter_58_23
TTTCATCGTAGCACCTATCTTATTGATTGGTATGGCGATAGTATAGACCACTACTTAACAGTGACATAGCCTTTATTATTATGCCCTTTGCGCCATGCTCTTTGCGATAAAACCGGCCATCTGCGCCAGCCTCATGGAAAACACGCTACGCCTTTTGATAACTGGCTGGGGAGGTAGGGATCGAACCTACGAATGCTGGAATCAAAATCCAGTGCCTTACCACTTGGCGACTCCCCACTTAACTGACAAAATCGTACAAAGGATGTCTATCCATGCCTTTTGCGGTAAAACCGGCCATCCGCAACGGCTTCATGGAAAACACTCTATGCGCCTCTCCTTCGCTCGAAAACGCGGCAAAAACACACGCTCCCGATCCGGTCATCCTGGCCTCGCCGAAGGCCTTGAGCCACTCCAGGCACTCGGCAACCTGCGGGTACTTCCGGCACACCACAGGCTCCAGATCATTTCTTCCGCAGCCCGTTGAAAAGTCCGACATTTTGATAGGTTTCGTATCGCGTGTCAATTCCCTGCTGGTAAAAATCTCTGCCGTGGAAACTGCCACCGACGGCACCAGCACCACATACCAGGCAGGCGGAAGCACCACCGACTGGAGCTTTTCGCCCACTCCCTCGGCAAAGGCGCTCTCGCCGAAGACGAATACCGGCACGTCGGCGCCGAGGCGCAAACCCAGATCCTGCAACATTTGGCGTCCGAGATTCAGGTTCCACAAGCGATTCAGCGCCAACAGCACCGTAGCGGCGTCAGAGCTGCCTCCACCCAAGCCACCGCCCATCGGCAAGCGCTTCTCCAGGACGATATCCGCGCCCAGACGGCACCCGGTTTCCTGCTGCAAAAGACGCGCAGCCCGCACGGTGAGGTCCTGTTCCAAGTCCAGGCCGGGCAGCGGATTCACCCGCCGAATCACGCCATCATCACGGATATTAAAAGAAAGGCTGTCGCCATAATCGACGAAACGAAACACTGTTTGCAATAAATGGTAGCCGTCCGGCCGCCTGCCAACCACATGCAGAAACAGGTTCAGCTTGGCCGGGGCGGGGAAGGTAGTCATCATGGCAACACCCAGTCATCGATCACCAACCGGACCCGCAGGCGCTCGTCCAGCGCCACCTCCAGCTTGGCCGGCAACGAGGCCCCCTGCACCATCCGGTAACCGAGATAATCGATGCGCCAGCCATCCTGACGCAGGGTACGCAGCTGTTTGTTATCGTCCATCTCGCTTTCCGCCACACCGTCCGGTGCGGGGCGGCCCATCACCCAGTATTGCAGGCCGCGCGCCGGCAGGCGCCAGCCCAGCGCTTCCTCGGTCAGGCTTTCCACGTCTGCGGCGCGGTAACTTCGGCCCTCTGCGGTCGAAAGCGAGGCGCCGGCAGCATTGCTCAAAATGCGGGCGATACCCTGCCCCAACGGGGAAAGGATGAAAATCTCGTCCTCCCCGGCAGCGTGACTCCACCGCAGCGAACCGGAAAAACTCTCCCCGTTGTGCGACACCGCGATCCGGCCTGCCAGCCGGAACAAGCCATCAGCACCGATGTCGGCCTGTTGGCGGGCTGTTGATTCTAGCTCCGGCGGCGGAACTGGCAGTTCGGCGCAACCCCACAGCAACGCGGAAATGACGAACGAACCGAGAAATCGCAGATTTGCCATTTTTAGATAGTGACTAGGTCGTAGGATGGGTGGAGCGTAGCGATACCCATCGTTGACCGGTCGCCTGATGATGGGTATCGCTACGCTCCACCCATCCTACTACTTTGCAGGAATAAATTTCTTGATGACATTCAACAGCGTTTCGTGTCCGGGGTTTTCCTTCAGGGCGGCGCGCCAGACTTTTCCCGCCTCTTCGCGCTTACCTCTGGCCCACAGAACTTCGCCAAGATGCGCCGCGATTTCTGCATCGTGCTGACCGATGTAGGCGCGCCTCATGGCGTCCTCAGCCTTTTCGAGTTGCCCCATGCGGTAATACACCCAGCCCAGACTGTCCATGATAAAAAAGTCGTCCGGCGCCAATTCAAGCGCCTTTTCGATCAGCTGCCGCGCCTCATCCAGACGTTCGGAGCGATCCGCCAGGGTGTACCCCAACGCATTGTAGGCGTGGGCGTAATCGGGTTTGATCTGGATCAGCTTGCGCAGGTCCTGTTCGAAAACGTCGATCTTGCCCAATTTTTCCGCTGCCATCGCATGGTCGTAGAGCAGATCAGGATAATTCGGCAGCATCGAAAGCGCCTTGCTCAACAACTCAAACGCCTCACCATAAGCCTTGGCATCCCGCAGCAACTGCGCCTCCGCTACGACCACCTGTACCCGTTGCTGGTTGTTCTGCACCGGTATCTGGCCGAGATGCTGACGCGCCTCTGCGAGCTTGCCCTGTTTGGCCAGCATGGCCGCCTGACGGATTTGCGCGGGAACATACTGCTCGCCCCGGCCGACCGAACCATACCAGTCTGCGGCTTCCGCGTAGCGTCCACGCTCATCGAACAACTGGCCGAGATACATACGCACCGTGGCTTCATCGCGGTAATGGTCGGCCAGCGCCTGTTTCAGGTATTTCTCCGCAGCGTCGTAATCCTTGAGCTGCATCGCCAGCAGTCCGGCCGCTACGCTCACATCGGGATTTCCGGGCAGCTCGCCGAGCAGTTTTTCGAACTGGGCGCGCGCTTCGACATATCGTCGGTTGCTCACCAGCAAACGGGCATACGCCATGCGCACATCCCACATTTTGGGATAATCGGCCAGCAGGTTCCGGTAAAACTTCAGTGTCTCGGGGACGGAGGTGCGCTGCAACAGTTGGCCCTGGAACAGCGCCGCAGCCTCCCAACCGGAGCGGAGTCGGCCTGCCTCGCGAACTTCACGCAGCGCCAACTCATCCTGGCCCGCACCCCATGCCGCATAGGCGATAGCGAAATGCGCTTCGGCACGATTCAGATAGGGCACGACCAATTCCTGCACCAGAGCCAAGGTGGCCGGCTTATCCTGCTGCCGCGACAGCATCTGATTCAAATGCAGCAGCGCCCCACCGACATTGTCTCCTTCTCCTGCCAGCAATTTCTCCAGATGGGGTTTCGCTTCCTGCAGGCGGCCAGTATTCAGCAGAATCGCCGCCACGGCTTGCTGCGCCCGGGTTTCGTCTGGGTCGATCTGGTGCCACAGCGTGGCCGCCTCCAGCGCCTGAGCTTCGCGCCGCGACTGCAAGGCCATCTCAGCGGCCCGTTTTGCCAAGCGCGGATCACGAGTAGTTTTGGCCAGATCCAGCATCCCCTCGGTGCCCAGCCCCGGATCGCCACGCTGCACGGCGATCTCCGAAACCAGGTACTGAAACAGAATGGGGCTGGTTAAGTCGACTTTGGGTAGCACCGGGCTTCGCTCTGCGTGCTCCGGCACAGCGACGGGCTGAACGGCTTGTTTCGGCGACAGTTGGGCGCAGCCGACAACAACCAGCGCAGCGGGAACCAGCAAGAGAATTTTAAATTTCATCACAGAGAGATAATTAAGGCGGTTGGCAAATGCGCTCTTTACGCGTTGCCCATATTAGGACATATTGGCATTTTTTCAAAGCACCCAAGGCATGACCAAGATTACCGTTTCCGCCAAAGACCTCTCCCATCGCTATGGCGCCCGCTGCGCCGTGCGGAACATCGGCTTCGAACTTCGCCAGGGCGAAGTGCTGGGCCTGCTGGGGCCGAATGGCGCCGGAAAAACCACCACCCTGCAAATGCTGGCCGGATGCCTGGCGCCCAGCACCGGCACCATCGAGATCTGCGGCATCGACCTGCTGGAGCGCCCGCTCGAAGCCAAGGCGCTGCTCGGCTACCTGCCGGAAACCCCGCCCCTGTACCGGGAACTGACCGTGGATGAATATCTCCGCCTGGCCGCGCGACTGCACCGCATTCCCAAGAATGAAATCGCCGACGCCGTCAACAAAGCCAAACAGCGCTGCGGCCTGTCCGAAGTCGGAAAACGCCTGATCGGCAATTTGTCCAAAGGCTACCAGCAGCGGATGGGCATCGCCCAGGCGATCGTGCACAATCCGCGCGTGGTGATCCTGGATGAACCCACTGTCGGCCTCGACCCGATTCAGATCCGCGAAATCCGCAGCCTGATCCGCGAGATGGGCGGTGAGCACAGCGTAATCCTGTCCACCCACATCCTGCCGGAGGTGGAAAGCGTGTGCGACCGCATCCAGATCATGAACCAGGGCAAACTGGTCTTCGGCGGCGACATGGCCGAACTGAAGCAGACCTATCCGGAGCAGGTCAACCTGGAAGAAGTCTTCATCCGGCTGACGCAACAAGAGGATAAAACATGATTTTCACCATTGCCGCCAAGGAACTGAAAATCCTGTTCAGCGGGCCGATGGCCTGGATTATCCTGGCTGTGCTGGAGATCATCCTCGCCTGGTTTTTTCTGAACCAGGTCGACGCCTTTCTGGCGATCCAACCGCAGCTGACCGCCCTCGCCAACCCGCCTGGCGTGACTGAGCTGATTGTCACGCCCCTGTTCGGCAACGCCGCGATCATTTTGCTGATGGCGGTGCCGCTCCTCTCCATGCGCCTGATCGCCGAGGAGCGCCGCAACCAGACGCTTAACCTGCTGTTGAGCGCGCCGGTTTCGGTCAGCGAGATCATCCTCGGCAAATTCCTCGGCCTGATGGCTTTCCTCTGCCTGTTTATCGGCCTGGCCGCGCTGATGTCGCTGTCGCTGTATGCCGGCGCAACGCTCGACTTGGGGCTGCTGGCCGGCAACATCGTCGGCCTGGCGCTGCTGGCGGCCAGCTTCGCCGCGCTCGGCCTGTTCATTTCCAGCCTCACGGCACACCCGATCATCGCCGCGATCGGCAGCTTCGGCGCGCTGCTTGGCCTGTGGATCATCAATATGTCGGCGCATGACGCCGACAGTTGGCTAAATACCCTGTCACTGATGAAGCATTTCGAATCGTTCAACCGCGGCATCATCGCCAGTGCCGATGCCGCCTACTTCCTGCTTTTCATCGCCTTGTTCCTGGTGCTGGCGGTGCGCCGGCTCGACAACGACAGGACGCACGGCTAATGAATACCCCCAACCCATCCCGCTTCCAGCTGCGCCTGCAAAGCGCCATTTTTCTCGTCCTGTTCCTCCTCGCTGTCGGCCTGCTCGTCACCCTTTCCCGCACCTACACGGCGCAATGGGACATCACCCGCAACAGCCGCAACACGCTGAGCCAGGCCAGCGTCGACGTGCTCAAGAGCCTGCCCGGCCCGGTCACCATCACCGCCTATGCCACCCAGATGGACCCCCGGCTCGGCGATGTGCGCAAGATCATTCGCGAGTTCATCAACCTCTACATCCATGCCAAACCCGATCTCATGCTCAAGTTCGTCGATCCGGCGGAACAGCCCCAGCAAACGCGGGCGGCCGGCATCCAGGCCAACGGCGAAATGGTGGTGGAATACCAGGGCCGCAGCGAGCACCTCACCACTTTGAACGAGCCGATGCTGACCTCGCTCCTGACCCGGCTGGCCCGCGCCGGCCAGCGCCTGGCGTTCTATCTGGACGGCCACGGCGAGCGCAAGCTCGACGGCATGGCCAACCACGACCTCGGCGATTTCGGCAAGAAGCTGGAAGCCAAGGGTTTCAAGACCGCAAGCCTCAACCTCACCCTGGCTCAGGATGTACCCGACAATGCCAGCCTGCTGGTGATCGCCAGCCCGCAAGTGGACCTGATGCCGGAGGAGGTGGAGAAGCTGAAAAGCTACCTGGATAAGGGCGGCAACCTGCTCTGGCTGATCGACCAGGAGCCGCTTCACGGCTTGGAGCCTCTGGCTGAAAAGCTGGGGCTAGCGCTGACGCCCGGCACGGTAGTGGACCCCGCCGCCCAGCAGCTCAATGCCGCTCCGACCATCGCTCTGGGCGCCGTTTACGGCCGTCATCCGGCGACACTCGGCTTCAATCTGGTCACCGCCTTCCCCTACGCCCGCACTATCGGCGCCAGCGAAGATAAAGGCTGGCAGTCCACCCCTTTGATCGAGGTCGCGCCGCAGGGCTGGGTGGAAACCGGCAAGCTCGACGGCCCCCTCGCCTTCGACAAGAACCGCGACACGCCGGGGCCGGCAACCATCGCCATCGCCCTTGAACGTAACGTGGAAGACAAGAGCCAGCGGGTCATCGTGGTCGGCAACGGCGGTTTTCTCTCCAACACCTATCTCGGCAACGGCGGCAACCTCGACCTTGGCCTTAACCTGTTCAACTGGCTGGCCGGGGACGACGGCCTCATCACCATCCCGACCAAGGCTGCCCAGGACACCAGCCTTAACTTGAGCAAAAACGCTGCAGCGGTGATCTCCATCGGCTTTCTCATCATACTGCCGCTGGCATTCATCGGCATCGGCATCGGCACTTGGTGGCGGCGGCGCAAGGCATGAAATCCCGCATCTTGCTGAATCTAGTGCTGTCCGCGCTGGTCGCCATCCTGATCCTGCTGGTCTGGCTCAAGCCCAAGCCCATGGCTCAGACGGAATTCAAACTCTCCACCCTGGCCAGCGCCAGCATTGACCGCATTGCTATCGAAAAGCCCGGCCAGCCGGCCATCGTGCTGCAAAAAAAACCAGATGGCTGGCGCCTGAGTGCCCCATTCCAAGCACGCGCGGAAAGAGTGGCGGTTGGACACTCACTGGACATCCTCGCCGCCACCAGCCTTCAGCGCTTCCCCGCCACCGATTTGGGCCGCTTCCAGCTCGACCCACCCCTGCTACGCCTCACGCTCAACGACCAGGAATTCAGCTTCGGCACGCAGAACTCGCTGACCGGCGAGGTCTACGTCGCCACGAATGGCGGCGTCCATCTGGTCGCGCCCAGCCATCTCGCCCATGCGATGAAAATGCCCGCCGATTTCGCCGCCCGCGCCTTTTTGGCTGAGGAAGAAAAGCTGGCCGGCTTCGCGTTTGCGGATCTGAAACTCAGTCAGGACAGCGATGGCAAATGGTCGGCCACCCCGGCCCGCCCGAACTGGAGCCAGGACGATTTCAACCGCTGGGCTGACGAATGGCGCAACGCTTCCAGCCTGGTCACCCAGCCCTACGACGGCACACCGCCGCAGGAATCCTTCACCCTGCGCCTCGGCAACGGCAAGCTCATTCCGTGCAAAATCCTGCGGCGCGATCCGGAGCTGGTACTGCTGCGCGAAGACGAGAAACTGCAATACCATTTCCCTGCGGGAATTGGGAAGCGGCTGTTTTTTGGCTCTCAAAAATAACCGCGCGGCCTTGCCGCGCACAGTGACTGACAGCTGACGGCTGATAGCTGGCAGCTTTTTCCCAATGCCCGAACTGCCCGAAGTCGAAACCACTCTTCGCGGCCTGGAGCCGCATCTGGCCGGGGTACGCATCCGAACCGCCGTGATCCGCCACCACGGCCTGCGCCATCCGATCCCCAAAGACCTGAAGCGCGCCCTCACCGGACTGACCATCCGCAGCCTGCAACGGCGCGGCAAATACCTGCTGCTGGACTGCGGCGAGGGCTGGCTGATCCTGCACCTCGGCATGTCCGGCAGCCTGCGCATCCTGCCCGCCGCCACGCCGCCGGAGAAGCACGACCACTTCGACCTCGTGCTGGAAAGCGGCCAGTGCATGCGGCTGCACGACCCGCGCCGCTTCGGGGCGGTGCTGTGGACGACGGCGCCGCCGGATGGCCATCCGCTGCTGGCCAAGCTCGGCGTCGAGCCTCTGACGGCAGCCTTCGACGGCGATTTCCTCTACCGGGTGTCGCGCGGTCGCCGAACCCCGATCAAGCCATTTCTGATGGACGGCCACATCATCGTCGGCATCGGCAACATCTACGCCAACGAAGCGCTGTTTTCCGCCGGTATCAGCCCGAAAACCGCAGCCGGAAGGCTGGGCAAGGAGCGCTGCGCCCGACTGGCGGCGCGAGTGAAGGACATTCTGAATCTGGCCATCGCCGCAGGCGGCAGCACCCTGCGCGATTTCGTCAACAGCGACGGCAACCCCGGCTATTTCCAGCAGCAATATGGCGTCTATGGCCGCGCCGGTCTGCCCTGCCCGCGCTGCGGTGCGACGGTACGCCAGTTGCGTCAGGGACAACGCTCCACCTTCTACTGTCCTGGCTGCCAGAAATGACGTTCAGGGCACGCCTTAAAATATCGACAGATCGCATTGATTAACTTAACGGGATTATGCTATTAATCAAAACTTGCCCCTAAGCTTTGCTGCTCAATAGCTGAGGGGTCCACTTTAGGGAAAGCAGGAAGACAGGCCATGGGCAATAAAGAGAATCCGCTAGCCAAGCTGCATGACCTGTCCAATTTCCTCGAATCCGAGGGCACCCTGGACGAGAATCTCTATCAGCTCGCAACGATGGCGGCCAATATCCTCAACGCGGAAAACTGCTCCATTATGCTGTTGAACGATGACGAATTCGAAGAGTTGCGCCTGCGCGTCTGCGCCAACTTTGGAGATTTGCCAGCCAGCGCCTACCAAAACGCCGTCAAGCCAGGAGAGGGCATTTCCGGGCACGTCGTCGCCACCGGCAAGTCGCTCCTGATCGAGGACATCACGCAATCGAGTTTCGTGCAGGCGGCTCGCCAGCTTCACGACCCGCGCAAGAGCATGATCTCCTCCCCGATCCTAATCAACGGCAAGACCATTGGCGTGGTCAACGTCAACGGACCAAAGCATCCGCTCCCGTTCAACCTGGATGATCTCAATCTGCTCGACATCGTGTCCTTGTTCATCGGTCGATCAATCCAGGTCATCCAGCTGCAAAGTATCCTGAATTCCCGGTTCGCCCAGATTACCTTGGCTGCCGGAGTGGAAAAAACCTTCGGCAACGCACTGTTCGCCGCAGCTCAGAATCCGGACCAGATGGCGAAGATTGTCGCCAAATCGTTCTATCGCGAAATGGCCAAAGCCGGCTTTGGCTCAAACCAGATCATTAAAGCCGCCTCGGAAATCATCTCGGAGCTGACTCAAAGCCTGCACAAGCACCGCAAGCGACTGAAAAACCAGTGACCTAGGAGCCTGTCGGACTTGAAGAATCGAAGCGAAGTGGGTCAAGCAGGCAAGCCGCGTAGCGGATGCTCGCAAAATTCGTCTGGGCAAGGACAGATTTTGCGAGTTGGGCGATAAAACCGCCCATCCCTGCTTACCCCATTTGCTGGTTTTGCAGGGGCGCCTCAAAATCCCCGATTCATTTGGTGGATGCCCACCGCCAGAGGTGGCGTTCAATACGCACCTTAAAATATGGATAAATCACGTTGATTGTGTTGTATTTTGTGATAAAGTTTAACCCACTTGGATAAACCATCCCCCGGGGGAATCATGGCACACGATGATCTGGTCGCGCACTTCGAAGCCTACAGCGCCTGGCGCAGCCGCCTGTCGGACAACGTCGGCAACTTTCGCAACTGGCTCAACGAGCAGGAACTGAACGACGGCCAGACCGACCTGCGCATCCAGCATTTGCTCGACCGACTCCGCGACGACAAGCTCAATGTAGCTTTCGTCGCTGAATTCTCACGCGGCAAATCCGAGCTGATCAACGCCATTTTCTTTGCCGGCTATGGCCAGCGGCTACTGCCTTCGAGCGCGGGGCGCACCACCATGTGCCCGACCGAACTGATGTACGAGGAAGGCCGCGAACCCTGCATCCAGTTGCTGCCGATCGAAACCCGTGCCGCCGACACCACCACCACGGAGTACAAGCGCTACCTCGACGAATGGAAAATCGTGCCGCTCGACATCGAGTCGAGCGATTCCATGGTCGATGCCTTCCTGCATGTGAGCCAGACCAAGCGGGTCAGCCTGGACGAAGCCGCACGCTACGGCCTGTACAATGAAAAGGACGAAAACAACATCGTCACCGTGCACCAAGACGGCACGGTGGACATCCCCTGCTGGCGCCACGCCATCATCAATTTCCCGCATCCGCTACTGAAGCAGGGCCTGGTCATCCTCGACACGCCGGGTCTCAACGCCATCGGCACCGAGCCGGAACTGACCCTGAATCTTCTGCCCAACGCTCATGCGGTGCTGTTCATCCTCGCCGCCGACACCGGTGTCACCAAGTCCGATATCGAAGTATGGCGCAATCACATCGGCAACCAGCAGGGGCACCAGAAGGGTCGCCTGGTGGTACTGAACAAAATCGATGGCCTGTGGGACGAGATGAAAAGCGCCGATGAAATCGAACGCGAAATCGACAAGCAAGTCAGCGCCAGCGCCAGCCTGCTCGGCATCAAGCCCGCCTATGTTTTCCCTGTTTCCGCGCAGAAGGGACTGCTCGCCAAGATCAACCAGGACGAGCCTCTACTCGAAAAAAGCCGTTTGCTGGCGCTGGAAAAATCGCTCAGCGACGAGCTCATTCCCTCCAAGCAGGAAATCGTCCGGGATAATACCCAGGGCGAAATCGAGCAAATGGAGGCAAACATCCGCTCGATTCTGGATGCGCGGCTTTCAGGCGTGCGCGAGCAACTGGATGAACTGCTCGGACTGCGCGGCAAGAACGAGGATGTGATCGAGCACATGATGTCCAAGGTGAAGAATGACAAGGAGGATTTCGAAAAAGGCCTGCAACGCTTCCAGGCTCTGCGTAGCGTATTCTCCCAGCAGACCAATATCCTGTTCGCCCACCTCGGCATGGATGCGCTCAAGGCCGAGGTCAAGAACACCCGCGTCGCCATGGTCGAAGCCAGGTTCACCAAGGGCATGCGCGATGCCATGAACAAGTTTTTCAAGGATGCCAACGAGAACATTGCCCAATCCGCCAAGCAGATTGAGGAAATCAAGGGCATGATGGGCGCGATGTACAAGAAATTCAACGAGGAACATGGGTTAAGTCAGGCGGCTCCCACCTCATTCTCGACCCTGAAGTATCACAAGGAAATCGCCCGACTGGAAAAAGCCTACAACGAGCACTTCAACACTGTGCTCAACATGCTGACCCACGAAAAAATTTCCCTCACCACGAAATTTTTCGAAACGCTGGCAAACCGGGTGGTGCATGTCTACAAGGTCGCAAACCAGGATGTGGAAAACTGGCTGAAGGCGATCATGTCTCCGATGGAAACCCAGGTACGCGAGCATCAACTCCATCTGCGCCGCCGCCTGGAAAGCATCAAACGCATCCACAAGGCGACCGATACCCTGGAAGACCGGATCACTGAACTGCAGCAGATGGAGAACGGCATCCTCAAGCAGATGCAGGATTTGTCCCAGTTGCAGCAGCACATTGCCAACTCGCTGGCCTGCGAACAAGAAACACAGCTTGCCGCAGCAAGCGCCTGAGCTTTTCGCCTAAAAAAACGGCGGCACGGAATACCGTGCCGCCGTTTTTTTCGTCCAGGTTTTAACCCTTGGCTTGAAGCGCCTCGTACTTGGCCTGCAATTCTTCCTTGGTTTCCTGGCGCGAGGGGTTGGTGATGATGCAATCCACCGGGCAAACGCTGATGCACTGTGGTTCGTCGTAATGTCCGACACACTCGGTGCACAGGTTGGGATCGATCACGTAGATTTCATCGCCCTGTGTAATTGCACCGTTGGGGCATTCAGGTTCGCACACATCGCAGTTGATGCACTCGTCGGTAATCATTAAAGCCATTGCAGTTTCCTTCTGAAAAATTAAGAAAAAATTTTGTTTTGCAGCCTCGCCTTGACCGAGGGCTGCACGAACTGGCTAATATCCCCACCCAGCAGCGCAATCTCCCTGACCATGCCGGCCGAAATGAACATGTATTGACCCGATGGCGTCAGGAATACTGTTTCGACCTCGGGATACAGGCTACGGTTCATCCCTGCCAGCTGAAATTCGTACTCAAAATCCGAAACCGCACGCAAGCCCCGCAGCACGACGCGCACTTCGTTTTCGCGCAAGAAGTTCATCAGCAACCCGGAAAACCCCACCACCGTTACTTTGGGCACATCAACCAGCACTTCCCTCGCCATCACCACCCGTTCATCCACCGTAAAACAGGGCTTCTTGCCGGGGCTATCCGCCACCGCGACAATGACCTCGTCGAACAGACGAATAGAGCGCCGCACCAAGTCCTCATGACCGAGGGTAATCGGGTCGAACGTACCGGGGTAAACCGCTCTAAGCGCCATCAGGGCCCTTCAGTTTTTCGCTTCAGCAAACAATAAAACACATTGCCCGCCCGGTCGCTACGCCAGACGTCCCATTCTTCCCCTGGTTCAAGCGCCTGCTCGGTTTCAGCATAAACCAAGCCTTCTGGCGCGAGCCGTTCCGAAAGAAGCGGCAATAATAACGGTAAAATCCCATGGTGGAAAGGTGGATCGAGAAAAATCACGTCAAACAGCCGCTTCTCACGCAGCAGAAATTTCGGCGCATCCCCTGCAACAATTTCCATCCCGACCGCATCCAGTTTTGCCCCATTTTCCTGCAAGGCCTTCAGCACTTGCGGGTTCTGCTCCACCATCACCACCCGCCGTGCGCCGCGTGAAAGCGCCTCGAACCCCAGTGCCCCGCTACCGGCGAACAGATCGAGACAAGTCTTGCCATCCAGTGTTTGCCCCAACCAGTTAAACAAGGTTTCCCGCACCCTGTCCGGGGTCGGGCGCAAGCCTTCTGCTTGTGGAAAATGGATCAGACGGCCACGCCATTCGCCGGCGATGATTCTGACTTTGCCCTGCTGTGCCATGACGGGTTATCGGTCTTTGTAGGGTGGGCACCGTTTTTGTGCCCACGCGGTGAGGATCATGCGTTGTTTTCGCGTGGGCAAAAGAGCGTTGCCCACCCTACATCGCCTCGTCCGCGCCGACGACCACGGTCGCCATGTTGTCCGGCTGGATGCGGCGGGTAAAGGCGTCCCTGATTTGGGCAACCGTCACCCGCTCAACTTTGCCGGAAAAGTCGTCCAGGTAGGTAAGCGGCAACCGGTAATACCCGATCACGGTAAGGTAATCGAGGATTTTCTTGTTGCTGTCCAGGCGCAACGGGAAGCCCCCCACGATGTTTTGCTTGGCCTTCTTCAACTCGTCCTCGGTCGGTCCCTTGGCAATGAAATTATTCAAGGTCTTGCGCACCACGGCCAGCGCCTCGTCGGCTTGCTCGCGCTTGGTCTGCAAGCCGATCTGGAACGGGCCGCGCTGTTGCAGCGGCAGGAAATAGCTGTAGACGCTGTAGACCAGCCCGCGCTTCTGCCTGACTTCCTCGATCAAACGTGAGGCGAAGCCGCCCCCGCCGAGAATGTAATTGCCGACATAAAGCGGAAAATAGTCGGGGTCGTCACGGGTGATGCCCGGCTGCCCGATGAGGATGTGGCTTTGCGTGGCGGGGTGAGCGATTTTGCGGGTTTCCCCTTTGGGCATAACCACTGCTGGCAAGGGCGACAACCCGCTTTCAGCCAGCGGCAAGGCTGCGGTTAGCTGAGCGACAATCTCCCTGGCCTGGGCCGGGGTGACATCGCCGATCAGGGCGATCACCGCATGATCGGCACGATAATGGGCGCGGTAAAAACCGATCAACTCTTCACGCCGCAAGGCGGCGATCGATTCCGGCTCGACCAGGGAGGAAAACGCGTAAGGATGGGTTCCATAGATCATCGAATTGAACACCCGATCGACGACGAACTCCGGTCGGGTCATAGCCTCCTTGAGTTCGGCGATGGAACGGTTTTTTTCCCGAGCCAGTACCGCTTCGGGAAAATCGGGTGATAACAGCGCCTTGGCCATAATCTCCAGTGCTTGGTCGCGTTCCCGCGCGCTACTCAAAGTACGCAGGCGCAGCCCGGCCCGATCCTGGTCGAAACTTCCGCCCAGACTGGCGCCGACATCGGCCATGCGGCGTGAAATCTCTTCCTCGGTCATCCCGCCTGCACCCAGGGTAAGCAGATGATGCGTCATGCTCGCCAGACCCGGACTGGACTTGTCATCCCGACCGCTACCCGCAGGAAACTCGACGCTGATATCCAGCAGCGGCAGATCGTGATTTTCGACGAAAAACACGCGCACGCCGTTGTCCATCTGCCAGTGCTGGATCGGCAGTGCCGCCTGGGCTGCGGTGGCGACCAGCAGCAGACCGGCAAAAGCAAAATCCAGAAATTTAATGCGCATGACGCCCTCCCATTGCAGGTTTCACCGGCTTCGCGCCATCCAGCGGTTGCGGGTCGAGCACCGCCACCGTCAGGTGGTCGTCAACCAGGTATTTCTGCGCCACTTCCTGAACCTGTCTGGCGGTGACCGCCTTGAGTTTTTCCAGGCGTGTTTCCAACGTATTCAATGGCAGTCCGGCGGTTTCTACCTCGCCGATCAGCATCGCCTGGTAGAACATCGAATCGCGCTGATAGACCTGGGCCGCGATCACTTGCGCCTTGACACGTTGCAGCTCCTCCTCGGTCACGCCATCCCGCTTGATCTTCTCGATCTGCCCGCGAAGTGCCGTTTCCAGCTCGGCAACACTTTTGCCTTCCGCTGGCGATCCCTCCAACATGAACATCGAAGGCCCGCGCGAAATCAGGTCATACCCTGCCCCGGCCGATACCGCAATCTGCTGTTCTCGCACCAGCGCCTGATTGAGTCGCGCCGAGGCATGACCGTCCAGCACGCCGGCCAACACCTCCAGCGCATAGGGATCGCCATCCTTTCCGGGATCGCGCAGAGTGGGCGTGTGGTAGCCCATGGCCAGGTAGGGCAACTTGGCGGGAGCTTTAACGGCCACCCGTTTGATGCCGCGTTGATCGGGTTCGGTCTGGGGTTTGCGCGGAGGTAGCGCAGCCGGTCGGATTTTGCCGAAATAGCGCTCGGCCAGTTTCAGCACCTCCTCGGGTTTGACGTCGCCCACCACCACCAGCGCCGCATTATTCGGCGCATACCAGCGGCGATACCAGTCCCGGGCATCGTCCGCCGTCATGGTTTCCAGGTCACTCATCCAGCCGATGATCGGATGATGATAAGGATGAACCTTGTAGGTTGTCGCCATCATGTTTTCGTAAACCAGCGCTTGGGGGTTGTCCTCGGTGCGCATCCGGCGCTCCTCCATCACCACCTTAATTTCCTTGGCAAACTCCTTGGGCGACAGCACCAGATTGTGCATCCGGTCTGCCTCCAGCTTCAAAGCCAGAGCCAGCTTGGGTTTCTGCAGCTGCTCAAAATAGGCGGTATGGTCGCGGCTGGTAAAGGCGTTTTCCTTGCCGCCGGCAACCGCGATCCGCTTGGAAAATTCACCGGCGGGTACCGCACTGGTTCCCTTGAACATCATGTGTTCCAGCACGTGAGCCACGCCGGTCGTGCCGTTAAACTCATCCATGCTGCCTGCGCGATACCATACCTGAGACACCACCACCGGCGCGCGGTGGTCTTCCTTGACGATAACCTTCATGCCGTTGGCAAGCTGGTATTCATGGACATCCGCCATGGACTGGAACGGCAGCATCGCCGCCAGCAACCCGAGTAGTCCGTTCCACCAAACCGAAGACATGAAACGGCGTCTTTTTCCGCCATGCGTCGTTGCATCCCCTTGCCGTATACCCCATACGGCGGCAGGTCTGCGCCTAGCCTGACAAAATCCATCCGTTTCATTTGTCCCCGTTTTGGTGGAACGGACTACCAGGCACCGGATCAATATTTTTTTACGCTGCACAAAACCTCCCAATCGCCTAAAATGACGAAGTTGTGAATTATAGCTCACCTTGAGACCGCCACACCCCATGCTAAGTTTCTTCAAATCCGACAAGTCCGACAAGAAAGCCGATGAAAGCCAGGAACAGCCCCTGGGCTGGGCGGCCAGACTCAAACAAGGGCTGAGCAAGACCCGCAACAACCTGGGCAGGCAGCTTACTGGCCTGTTCGGCGGCGGCAAGATCGACGAAGCGCTTTACGAGGAACTCGAAACCGTCCTGCTTTCCGCCGATGTCGGTGTCGCCGCCACACAATACCTGCTCGACGACCTGAGAAGCCGCGTCAAACGGGACAAGCTGGAAGATGCCGCGCAACTTAAACAGGCTTTGCGCGATGGCTTGCAGGCGTTGCTCACCCCGCTGGAGGCGCCGTTAGCCATCGAAGGCCACCGACCTTATGTGATCATGATGACGGGCGTCAACGGCGCCGGCAAGACCACCACCATCGGCAAGCTGGCCAAACATTTCCAGGCCCAGGGCAAATCGGTGCTGCTCGCCGCCGGCGACACCTTCCGCGCCGCCGCGCGCGAACAGTTGCAGGTGTGGGGCGAACGCAACAACGTCACCGTCATCACCCAGGAAGGGCACGACTCCGCAGCCGTGATCTTCGACGCCATCCAGGCAGCGCGCGCGCGCGGCATCGACATCGTGCTGGCGGACACCGCCGGACGGCTACCCACCCAGCTCCACCTGATGGAAGAGCTGAAAAAGATCAAGCGCGTCATCGCCAAGGCCGAACCGAGCGCCCCTCACGAGACCATCCTGGTACTCGACGCCAACACCGGCCAGAACGCCATCGCCCAGGTCAAATCCTTCGACGATGCGCTGCAGGTGACCGGGCTGGTACTGACCAAGCTCGACGGCACGGCCAGGGGCGGCGTCATCGCCGCCATCGCCAAGGCCCGTCCGATCCCGGTGAGGTTCATCGGCATCGGCGAGCAGCTCGACGACCTGCGGCCCTTCGTGGCACGGGAATTTGTTGAGGCGCTATTTGAATGAAAAAAGCCAGAACAACCCAAGTCCCTCACAAATCGTGCGGTCGTTGAGACATCTGCCAGACTCCTCCGAGGACTGGCGATTTCTCGGTCGGGTGCTGATGTACTAAATTTGGGCAGCTCTAATAAAATGTGATTACGCGTAGCTTTTGATCAGTAGGGCAGTACTCCAATGCACATGTTTTGCGGGCTGCCTTACCATTTTCGATGATGATATCAAATTTCAGCGTTTCACCATTTACAGCCCGCGCCAAATTGTAGATGTAGTTTCCATCTAGCTTGGTCTGTATTTGGATCGCTATTTCCGCAGCCGATAATTCCTTGAAACCAGCGCACTCCAATGAACCCGCTTTTTCGCGTTGCAGGTAATCGAGCTTGCGTTCATCGAGTTCGACTGTGCACCGGGCTATAGGATGCGGCATTGCTGTCATTGCGTTAAGCGAGAAGATCGTATCGCTATCATCGTTCCGCAGCACTGGTCGCTCGATTTTATAGGACAAAAACCAATTGTATAGCCACAGTGGCACGCTACGGTTGATGAATCCATACCTCTGAAAGTCATATCCAACTAGGTTCACGTCTTCTGTCTCGTCACGGTCGTCCTCGTGGCCCTGTATGATCGTTGCACGATGCTGGATAAAAGCCCGAACGAGCATTGTCGATAAAAAAGCCTTCGTCAGAGATGAGTACGTCAGGTCAATGGAACCAAGATATGCGGCATGCTTCGAGAGAGCGGAATCTAAGCGAGCAGCGGATGCCTCGGTCAGGTTGTTCAGGTAAACGAAGTACAAAGTGTCTGCGTGTTGCGGCCCATCCAAAAGGCGGGCGTTGCTGGATTCGCCGAAAGACTCACGAAAAATGTCGGCAAAGCGATGTCCCGTGGCCCAATCACCAACGAGGACGCTACGCGAAGAGCCTTTCTCCAGAAGCGGCAGCATGATGTGCAGCACCTCGCGACCGTACCAAGCCGTGTCAAACTTCGACCAGTCGAAGACAAATGCGCGCTCTATCTTGCCGATGTTGGGTATGAGTGCTCGCTTCAGATCGGTATATCTGATCCCCTTTGCGGTCAGCACCATTCGCAGCTGAGTAATAGCGCCTTGTATCTCATCAAATACACGGCTCTCGCTCAGACTGTAATACTCGGTGATGACCTCAAGCATGGAGTTACTGCGCGCTTCAAGCGTAAAGATGACATTGAATTCGTAGGCCGTCATGATGGTATCAGGCCAGTCATGTTCTGGTTACCGTATGGAAAATTTCATGACACGATGATTCAGGCTAAAGCCGCCTTGGCCCATTTGCCACCGTCAATTCGGTATTTCTCGATCAAGTTATCCTGATCGTCGATGATGCGCACCTCCACACCATCCGAATTGGGCGACCACGTTGAGCTTTTCAGCAGATCGATGGTGATGCCTTCATTGGGGAAACTTTTTACCCAGCACTTCCAGCCATCCTGGTTTTGATATGCATACCCCTCTTGCCCGAGAAGACCCTTGATATTGAAGGTCGGCGTGCTGCCCCGATAAGGCTGGTTCCCAACCATTACCCATAGTCGATTTGATTTCGGCCCAGCATACGGAAAATCTGTCCACCGTATCGGCCTGAGAGGCATTTTTTTCTCGGCTTCCACCAGAAATGGTGATTTCTTAGCCTCGTGTGTGAATATCACCAATGTGTCTTTGGCACGGGTCAAAGCGACATAGAACAGTCGTCGATTTTCATCGGTGATCTGTTCGACGTTCTCACCAAAAATCCGCAGAAAAAACCAGTCCCGATGGATCAACGGGTAGTAGCCTTCCTCCGCATCAAGGACTATGACCACATCTGCCTGGAGTCCTTTGAATCCATGTGTGGTGGAAACCTTAATGCGATGACGTTGATCTTTCGGGAACTGGGTGCGGATTTTTTCCTTGTAGTCGTCGATCTTGGTATAGCTGGGTGTATTGGTGCGCGAGAGTACCGCCACATCCTTCGGGAACTGGGTGCGGATTTTTTCCTTCTTGGTATAGCTGGGTGTATTGGTGCGCGAGAGTACCGCCACATCCTTTTCTTGCTCCAATGCCTTGGCGACGATGCGCAATACCATCGGGGTGATTTTGTCGTCATGATAGATCGATTTTTCGTTCAACAACGGCTGGAAGGCGTCTATGTCTGCCAGCCAGATATTTCCCGGTGCATTCGTGTGCGCCTTGGCGGGTTGGCCTATTTGCCCATGCATGACTGCATTGCCAATCCCGACGATGCCGGCCGTCGAGCGATAGTTGGTCGAGATGCAAAGCTTTTCCGCTGACGGAAAGTAGTTCGAGAAGTCTCGGTAATACTTCAGATCGGAACCCGCATATCCGTTGATGGCCTGCCAATCGTCGCCAACACAGAAAAGTTGCAAATTGGGATTCCGGTTACGGATATTCTCAACCAACGAATGAAACAGTTTCGAAAAATCCTGGTATTCGTCAATCAGCATGAAGCGCAGATTCGCAAGATCACCATACTGCGTTCTCTTGTTTCGTGAAAAAGATGTCTTGCCCCCTTCCACCGCACTTGTAGCTCGGTGCATCAACCCATCGAAGTCTTCTTTGTCTTCGGCTTCGAGACGCTCAATATAGTCGTCAAAAATGGGGTGTATAAGGTCGAGAAAATCCCCTTCAACTTGACAGCCTACCTTATGCTTATAGCGCGCAATACAAAGTTCCAGTGACTTCGGCGTCATCTCTAGTTTTCGGCAGCGGGCAATGAACCCGCGAGTCACAGCCGTGAATCGGTCAATCGCCCGTTGCTGAACTTGGTGCCATAACTTGTCCTCGGTCATGCGCTTGAAGGTGAAACCCTCATTTTCGAGGGTGGTTTGCAGCAGACGCAAGAATCCATCGACGCCGTTTGACGTAATGTCTTCCGGCGTGAATTCGATTAAAGTCCAGCCAATCTTCTTTTGCCAGTAACGCCGCTTCTCCTCCGACATGTCGTCGTAGTCTGGATCGCCAGCCATACCAAAATACTCAATGCATACGCCTGTTTTATCTTCGCGCAGAAGCTTGAAGTCGGGATGGTAGTTTTCCAGCCAACCGCTTTCGACCGGCTCATATAAATAGGGAACCTGATGCTCGAACAGGATATTCGCAATGAGTTTTTCCCCAAACGACTTAACGAACTTACCGTCAAGCGTTTCGCGCTGAAGCGATCGACGGTACTGGAGCATTTCATGCTGCCCGAGGTGATGGCCGCCTTCGACAATCTTGTCCCAGTCTTCGCGAAAATGAGCCAACATCACCTTGCGGATGCGACCGACAAACGCCGGGTTTCTCAGTCGATCATCGACAACGTCCTGCACAAAGCGACTCAGGGCTTGGGTGCGGCCATCCGAGCTGTCGTGGATAAGATTCTGCTCGGGGTGGACGAGGGCGTGAGCCAAAGCATGAAAAGTCATGACATAGGGCGTCGGCTGGCCATCAAGCAACTTCCCGAGCCGATGCTCCATCTCTTCTGCCGCCTTTTTGTTGAAGGCGAGCAACATTATTTCGCTGGGTTTGACGCCGCAGTGCTTTTGCAGGAAGTAGGCACGGTTAACCAGCGTGGCTGTTTTTCCACTGCCTGCGCGGGCAACCACCTGGACGTGGCCATGTACGGCTGCGATAGTCTTCGCCTGCTCGTTGTCCAAGGGGCAGCTTTGACCATTCTTGTCTGGCGGGGTGTTTTCAGCCACCCAAGATTTTACGAAGGAAGCTTTTTCTCGTTCATAATATCCTAAAGAGATTAGTGGGAGAAATTTCGGTTGATTAACAAATGCGTCCGCCTTGAGAAAATCTTTCTGAAATTGCTGCTTGAGTTGGCTTAATAGATTATTTAGGTACTCTTCATCAATTCGAAATGCACGCCCTGGTTGGGCTGAAACAACCCCATCATTAAACTGTATCGTGTACTCGTCTATTTCAATATTTTCTTGAATAACAGTTCCCCGCGAACCATCCCATAGATAAATGATTGGGCATCCTATGATGGATTTTTTATACCATATGGGACTGATTGGGTCAGATACCTGGTTTGGCTGTGTTATATGCATTCGTGACCGATTTCGCGGTATTTCTAAAAGGCTTCGTTATCAATTAGCGCATTCTCCCATTCCTGTGCCACGTTCTCATTCAGCATTGTGATGTTCATTAATTTGCTTTTCCCATACTCGTATCCGAACAAGTGCGCGCAGATCAAAGCGCGTGAAAATTCGCCGAGGGTCACTCCGGCGCGTTCCGCCAAGGACCGGAGGCCGTCCTTGATTTTATCCGGCACCCAAATCTTCAGTGCAAAGATGTTTTTGCCAAGGTCCGGTTCCGTTGGCACAGCAACAGACTCCATGTTATAGCGCGTCAAAGGCTTTAGCTCGTACAATCCGATACCCTTTGCGCGCATTCGCAGCAACTCGTGATGACCAAAAAGATAGGTGGCAAAGTATTCGGTCAAATAAGCAGTCATCGATGTTTCGTTGATTTCGCATATTTCTTCCAGTGATCGCTTAACGGGATCAGGAAGCCAGACCCGTAGCTGACAATCCTGCCGGTTCAGATTGCTGTAATCGCGTGTTGGTATTAACTCCGAAAGACGGTCGCCGGAAACCTGTTGCAATCCTGCCATGGTGCTGCGTGATATTCTCATTTTTCCCCTACGTTTTTTCTTGCACGATAGAAATTATGCGACGAAGATGGCCAGAGTACCATCCCGACCGTAGCCTAACGCCATTCCGATACCAAAACTCGTTGTGTCAGACCGGCAAATCAATTGCTGAGGATGGAACCACACCGTTATCTGTAACCAGATGCCGTCAAGGAGAGCGTAATGGGAATCGGACTGGCACACATGGACTTTACGCCTTTGTTCTACGGCGTTGTGATGTTCCTTGGATTGTGGAGCATGTGGCACAAGATTACACACGGCCAAATTCTCGGCTTCACTATCGAGGTGTCCGTGTTCGCACTCGTGTTTATACTGCACGGCGGCACTATGGCAGGCGGATTTGCCGCCATGATTTGTGCCTTACTGGCGGGCAGCATCCTGCCGCGCACGATACGTAGGAATAAGTGATCCTGACCAGTTAGCCAGGCAACCCAAATATGATCCATATTTGGCCCTATATTTGTTGTCTTTTTAAGACCCGGTATTTATAATTCAAGCAACCCACTGCCGGATATCCCACCATGGAATCTGTTTACGCCAATGCTTCCGTCAGCATCACCGAACTGAAAAAGAACCCGACTGCCGTGCTGGAGCAGTCCGAGGGTTTCCCGGTCGTGATCCTGAACCATAACAAGCCGACTGCCTACCTAGTGCCCGTTGCCGCGTATGAAGCGCTGATGGAGAAACTGGAAGACGCGGAACTGGCGCAACTGGTCAGTGAACGGGAAAACGAGCCGCGCGTAAAAGTTACGCTTGATGAGTTATAAGCTGGAATTCGTCGAGTCGGCGCTCAAGGAATGGGGAAAACTCGACTCCGCCGTTCGCGAGCAGTTCAAGAAAAAACTGGCTGAACGGCTCGAATCGCCGATAATTCCTTCCTCCCGCCTGAACGGCATGGCCGACTGCTACAAGATCAAGCTCAAAAGCAGCGGCTACCGCCTCGTCTATAAAGTGCTGGATAAGGAAATTGTGGTGTTGGTCGTGGCGGTTGGCAAACGCGAACGCAACGCGGTATACAAAAGCGCGATGAAACGAATTAAATGATCAGCTTCAGCTGTATCGGCAAAATATCGCGTTGAGCCTATAATTCAAAATAATTCGACGTTGCAGGAAGCCAACATGAGTCATCTAGACCGCATCACAATCAATCCCAATCAATGTGGCGGCAGGCCGTGCATTCGCGGCTTGCGCATTCGCGTCAAGGACATTCTGGATTTGCTGGCAGCCGAAGTTTCCAGGGAAACGATACTTGAGGACTACCCCTATTTGGAGTCCGAGGACATTACCGCTGCCTTGGAGTTTGCGGCACGTCAAACCGACCACCCCATTCTTAAAGCCGCCTGATGCGCTTTATCGTTGACGCGCAGTTGCCTCCGGCGCTTGCGCGTATGCTCGCAAGCAAGGGATTCTCTGCCGAGCACGTAATGGATGTCGGGTTGGGAGATTCTACAGACCCGGCAATCTGGGATTACGCCTTGGATATAGGTGCCGCAATCCTGACCAAGGATGAAGATTTTGCCACCCGGATTGCCCTCGATGGAAACGGCCCGCCCATTATCTGGATTCGCATCGGCAATACCAGCAAAAATGCGCTGCTGCAGTGGATTGAACCCTTGCTCCCCGCGGTTGTGAAAGCGTTGAAAGCGGGCGAGAAGCTGGTCGAGATCGCATAAGCAGACACCGCAAAATCGCAATGAAACAACACCAATGATCTCCTTCAGCCAAGTCTACAAACGCTACCCCGGCGGCCACGAAGCGCTGAAAAACCTCAGCTTCACCATAGCACCCGGTGAAATGGTGTTCATCACCGGGCCGACCGGCGCAGGCAAGAGCACCTTGCTAAGGCTGGTGGCGGCGATCGAGAGACCCTCGTCCGGCAGCGTGGTGGTGAGCGGCCAGAATATCGGCAAGCTGCGCCGCAGCGCCGTCCCCTTCCTGCGCCGTAACCTCGGCCTGATCTTCCAGGATCACAAACTGCTCTACGACCGCAACGTGCTGGCAAACGTCATCCTGCCGCTGGATATCGCCGGTCTGCCGCGCGCCGAAAGCATGAAGCGCGCCCGCGCCGCACTCGACAAGGTAAAACTGCTGGGACTGGAAAAGGCGAACCCGATTTCCCTTTCCGGTGGCGAGCAGCAACGCCTGTGCATTGCTCGGGCGATCGTCAACCGCCCGGCCATCGTGCTGGCCGACGAGCCAACTGGCAATCTCGACGCCGATTATGCCAGCAAAATCATGGAAATGTTCAAATCCTTCAACCAGGTTGGCGTCACTCTCCTGATCTCCACCCATGACGAATCGCTGATCACACGCTACAGCAGCCGGGTGTTACACCTGAAGCAGGGAGAGCTCTCGACATGATGAACTGGCTCAGCCAACACCGCCTCGCCTTGGGGCTGATCCTCGGCCGCTTCGCCCGTGCGCCTTTTTCCAGCTTGCTTGCCATGCTCGTCTTTGGCGTCACGCTCAGCCTGCCGCTGGGCCTTTACACGCTGATCGAAAACGTCAAGGCTGTTGCCGGCAACGTCAGACTGGAGCCCCAGATCACCGCGTTCCTGTCTACTGGCGCAGAGGTTGGCGATGCCAGACAGGTCGAGTCGCGGCTGAAGAAGCTCCGTGCCATCAAACAATTCCACTTCATCCCGCGCGACCAGGCGTTGCATGAGCTGCTGCAAAGCACGGGGCTGGCAGACGTGGCGGCTGGTCTGGAACGGAACCCGCTACCGGACGCCTTCGTGATCGAACCCAAAAGCTTCAACGCTGATGAGCTCGATACCCTGCGCAACGAGCTGATGAAATTGCCCAAAGTGGACAAGGTACTGCTGGACACCGCCTGGGCAGAACGCCTTAACGCCATGCTGCGCCTCGGCCGCGATATTGTTCTAATTCTTGCCGTCCTGCTCGGTTTCGCCCTGGTAGTGATCACCAGCAATACTATCCGTCTGCAAATCCTGTCACAGCGCGAAGAAATCGAGATCAGCACGCTGATCGGTGCGACCGATGCCTTCATCCGCCGCCCGTTCCTTTACCACGGAGCACTTCAGGGCTTGGGCGGCGGTCTCGCCGCCTGGCTCATCGTCAGCCTTGGCCTGCAACTGCTCAACGTCGGCATAACCGATCTGGCGAAACTCTACGCCACGCAATTTCGCCTGCTACCCTTGGATGCCAACTATAACCTCAGCCTGCTGCTGTTTTCCTCCCTGCTCGGCTGGCTCGGCGCATTTTTGGCGGTGGGAAGGCATTTAAGCCGGACCGGGCCCAGAGCGTAAGTTCCCGGCTAATAAACCGGGTTGTCTCACGCGTTTCGTGATTGTGCGATGCCCCTACAATATAATTATTGACTAATGTAGCCATGAGTTAGTATAGTTGACGCAATTACTCGGAAATAGACTCTGGCGTGCGCCGGAATACCCTGAACTTTTCCAACCATTTGGCACTCTCATCCACCGAGTGCTAAAATGGCAAACATTGGAGGAATAATCTTATGACGAATGCTTTGTTAGCCATCTCCATCCCTTCTGCGGTCGGCAGCCTGGAAAGCTATATCCAGTCGGTCAGGGCGATGCCGGTGCTAAGCGCCGAGGAAGAGCAGGAACTGGCTTTGCGCCTGAAGCGCGACAACGATGTGGAAGCGGCGCGGATGCTGGTGGTTTCACACTTGCGCGTAGTGGTGAACATCGCGCGCGGCTACATGGGTTACGGTTTGCCTCAGGCAGACCTGATTCAGGAAGGCAACATCGGCTTGATGAAAGCCGTGCGCCGCTTCGACGGTGAGCGCGGCGTGCGCCTGGTTTCCTTTGCGATCCACTGGATCCGCGCCGAAATGCATGAATACATCCTGCGCAACTGGCGCCTGGTCAAGGTCGCCACCACCAAGGCGCAGCGCAAACTGTTCTTCAACCTGCGCAGCATGAAAAAAGGTCTCGGCTACCTCGGCCCGGATGAGGTTAACCGCATCGCCAAAGACCTGGGCGTAAAGCCGGAAGAAGTGGTAGAAATGGAAAGCCGCATGGGCGGACAGGATGTCTCCATGGAAACCCACGGCGGGGACGAGGATGAAGGCACCGGCCCGATCGCCTATCTCGCGGCCGACGCGACCCATGAACCCGCAGCCCTTCTGGAGCAGGAGCAAACCAGCCAGTTGCGCGAGCGCGGCCTGTCCAGCGCGTTGCAGGGCCTCGACGACCGCAGCCGCCGCATCATCGAGGCACGCTGGCTAACCGAGGATAAGAGCGCCACGCTGCACGAGCTCGCTGCGGAATATGGCGTGTCCGCAGAACGCATTCGCCAGATCGAGCAAAAGGCCTTACAGAAAATGAAAACGACTTTCAGCGCCACGGCGGCCTGATCGGGCCGCAATAAAAAAGGGTGGGCCGCCGAGCGCCCCGCCCTTTTTTTATGGCTCTTTTCGCAAATCGTGTTGTTATCGGCAACCGACCCGGCACAACACCAATAACCATCGATGTTTCCAG
>PFJY01000106.1 GCA_002784065.1 Hydrogenophilales bacterium CG_4_10_14_3_um_filter_58_23
CAAAACATGAAATTCTTCGGTTTTCATCGTAGCACCTATCTTATTGATTGGTATGGCGATAGTATAGACCACTACTTAACAGTGACATAGCCATGTGATTCGATAGCTATCGGTGATGCTGATGGCCTGAACGCCTTTGAGCTTGCCGCCGAGGTGGTGATATTTCAGGTGTGGCTGGAAAGGGTCGTTCTCCAGATCGCGCAGGATGCCGGCGAACTTTGTTCGTAATTCACCATGGTGTTCGGTGAATTTTTTAGCTGACCGCGTAAACCGAGCCGTCCAGACAAGCGCGTACATGCCTCAGTCTTCCAGGCCTAATTCTTTAATCAAGTCATTCGCCGTGCCTCGCTTCACTCGCCCGGCCTTAAGGTCTTCCAGCGATGCGCGCGCCCTTGCTACGTAAGCCTCGTCTTGCGCCTCGATCAATTCCCTGTACCGCACTTCCGAGAGCACCACGTACTGGGGCTGATTGTTTCTGATGATGTGTACATCCCCGGTTGCGATAAGATCATCCACGGCAGCAATGCCGCGCCGCTTGATTTCCTGGGCGGGTAGGGTGTTCATGGGTAGGCTCCTGTCTATGCTTTATTGGGTGCTAATCATAATACCTAAACGAGTACTATGAATCAAGAAACTGGCGCTGCCTCGCTTAGTCTGTCTTGCGCTATTTGCGCGTAAAGGCGGGCAGCAGAACCGGCAGCAGGCAGATCAGCGCCAGCGCTCGTTGCAGCATAATTGCATCGGGATAGTGGATGTCGGGAGAAATCAGCAGGGCCAGCGCGCAGGCGGCCAGCGCCAGTCCCAATATCCATTTTCCGGGACGGCTGATTCCCCAGCGCCAGTGCTGAGCGAGCAGGGTGCCGAATACTGCTGAAAGCCAGCCGCCGAAAGCGCCGCCGAGCACGTCCAGCGGCCAATGCACGCCGACCGCGATGCGTGAAAAGCCAATCAGAAGGGCGGCCGCAACCAGCAGCCAGGTCAGGGCGCTTTGCCTGAGGTACAGGCTCAGGATGCCTGCCACGGTGAAAATTGTGGTGGCGTGACCCGAGGGGAATGAACCGTAGTGGTGCGCAGGACCGATGACATGCAGCAGTTCGGGGGGGAGCACCGCCGGCGGGCGAAGTATGCCGATCGGGTCTTTCAGGCCATGCACCCAGAGCGTGGCAAGGATGGCGGCGAGCGCGAGCGACCAGAGAATATCCGGCCGACGCCCGATCAGCGGGGCCAGCAGAGTCAAGCCGGCCAGGGTTCCGCCCAGCACGGTCAGGTTCTCCCACAGCGCGTCGCTGGCCAGCGTGCCCAGGCTATTCAGAACCAGGAACAGGCTGCGGTTGGTGTCGCTGGCAACGAGCACGGCCATGCCGGCGAGCGCGAGCATCGGCACCAGCCAGACGCGCGGTTCGCGCCAGGAAATGCGGCAGGGGGCGGGGGAGAGGAGGGAAATGAAATTCACGCCGCTTATTCGCTTACCCGGACCAGGGCGATGCCGTTCTTGCTGTAGAGCGTTTCGTAGGCGGTCAGCTCGGCCAGGCGGTGGGTTTGGGTAATCACGATGTCGCCTCGGCGCGGGTCATGCTTTTCCACGATGCGCTGGCTGTAGACACTGAAGCTCGGCATGTTGAGCCCCCACATCACGACCGTGTACCCACGGTCACGCGCCAGCAGCGCGGCTTCCTTGATCGGCCCCTGCTGCATGCCGCCGAACAGAGGCAGGAGCAGCAGCGAAAAGCTTGTTGCCAGGATGACGCCGCTCGCCAGCAGTTTGTCACCTAAGGCGTATCGCTTCTCCACTATGAAATACAGGGTGAGCAGAGCGAATCCCGTAAAGAAGGGGGTGTACCAGATACTTAATGATTGTCGGGTGGCGGCAAGCATATCCCGGTAATAGGGTTTGTGGATATAGGGGATGGCGGCTTCGATCCATTGTGGCAAGAACAGCAGCACTGCGAGCAATAGCAGCAGCGGCAGGAAAGCGAGAAAGCGCGAGCGCAGTTCATCCAGGTAAGCCGCCATCAGGATGAAAATGCCGGAATAGCCGTAAATCAGGTAATGGGGCAGCTTGGTGGCGGAAAACGAGAAAATCACGAAGACGACGGCGAACCACAGCAGGAGGAAAAGTTGTAAATCGTCCTTGATGATCCTGCGCCACTGCGCGAAAACCTTGAGCAAGACCGTGGTGTAGGGCAACACGGAGAGCAGTAGCACGGGAACATAGTAAAAATAATTGCCGCCATGACTTTCCATCGGCGCGGAGAAGCGGTCGACGTTGTGCTTGAGGAAAAAGGCGCGAAAAAAGCCGTCGCCTTCGACCAGGTACTGCGTCACATACCACGGGGCCGCAATGGCGGCAAACAGGGCGATGCCGCGCCCATTCAGCGCCAGCGCCAGCCACCCTTTGAGATCATTGCGCAGCAGGCTGTAGAGGAAAGTCACCAGGCCCGGGACGATCACCGCGACTGGCCCCTTGGTCAAGAACCCCAGGCCCATGGCGGCAAAAGCGAGGTACAGATATTTGCGTTCGTGAAAGCGCAGGAACAGGTAGGCGCCGAACAGCGTGGCGCTGATCAGCAGGTTGAGCAGGGCGTCGGCGGTGGCCGCCTTGACGATGATGGAAACCGCCAGCGCGCTGGCGGTGATGATCCCCGCTGCCAGCGCCTGCCGGTCATTGGCCACGCGGCGCACGAACAGATAGGTCAAGATCACCCAGCCGCTGCCAGCCAAGGCGGAGGGCAGGCGGAAGGCGAATTCCTTGATGCCGAACAGGGAAACGCTGGCCGCCTGCAACCAGTAGATCAGGATCGGCTTGTCGTAGCGGGGTTCGCCGTTGAGGTAGGTGGAAAGGTAATGGCCGCTCGCCAGCATTTCGCGCGTGGCTTCGCCAAACGCACCCTCGTCGAGATCGAACAGGGGAAAGCCGCCGATACCGAGAAAGAAACAGCCGAGCACCGTGACAGCGAGCAGGGCGTAGTGGGCGAGTGGAATGGGGCGCGAAAAATCTGGCAAGTGGGGCTCGATGGGTGGTTAATGTAAAAAATGCATTAACTACTCAGGTACGGTTATTTTTCTCCCCTATTGCCGTCACATGTTGGTTGGGTATCGCAAAAAACCGCTCAACCCAACCAACATGTGACGGCATGAGGTGCTTTCTGCTCCGACCTGAGTAGTTACAAAATGCATTTTACCGCAAAGGACGCAAAGGTTAGCAAAGAACCCAAAGTAGGCGCCGCCAATATTTTGAAGAATGGCGTATCAGGTCAGAATAACCACATTCAAGCTCTCGCCAAAAACCGACTGTGCCACAGGAACCAAATGTTCATGATGGCTCAAGAAAATCACTTGGGTCATTTCGGATAACTTGGCTAACGCCTCAAATCCGGCCTTTGCACGTCCGTCATCGTAATTAATGAAAAGATCGTCGGCGATGAACGGCAAAGAGATTGTCTGCTCCAGATGGAGCTCCAGTGCCGCCAATCGTAGTGCAAGGTAGAGCTGGTCGCGAGTGCCTTCGCTCATACCTTCAATATCCACTAGCTCTCCGGTAGCCCGTTGCCCGGAGAGTTTCAATGGCTCACTTTCGTAATCGACGACCAGTCGGTTAAAAGCCCCTTGGGTCAGCCCGCAATAAACCTCGCTCGCCCTGGCGAGCATGGGTCCCTGTTTGCTCTCGCGGAACCGTTCAATTGACCAGCGCAGCAGTTTTGCCGACGTATAGACCTTAATGTAGCGTTCAACAGCGTTTGACATTCTTGCCAGAGCCTCTTGCCGCTGCGACTCAGCCCGCGCCGCCTCATCCTGCCCCGCGATTTTGCCAAGAGCGGTCTCGGCGGAATTCAGTTCGCCGGACAGCCGGTTTTGCTGACCGACTACTTCATCGATCTGAAGTTTGATCTCTGACAGACGAATTGAAATCGTGTTGGCATCGATGGCCTCGAACTCGGATTTGAGCGCTGAGCGATCCAGTCCATCGCCTGCTTGCAACAGCCGCTTTACGGCTTGATCAATTTCGGACGTGAACGAGCGCAGGCGATCCGAATTGACAATCGCGGCACGCACCCCATCGTTGTCCATCATTCCAGACAAGTGGAACAGGGGTTGCAGGCTGGCTTTGGCTTCAGCGATCCTGTTGCGGGCAGCAGTGGCCTGTTCTGCGGCCTTCTCAAGTTCGGCTTTCAATCGGCCAAGTTCCTGAGAAGCCGATAACTCCAGCTTCAACCGGCTGTCGAGGCTTAATGCGATTTGGGCTGCGGGCTCTTTTAAAGTTACCGGTGCAATGGCCTCAGCCAGAGTTATAGCAGCATCGGCAAAATCCTTGAGGTCACGGCGCATCAGGTCAACGCGGTTGGCGCGGATATCCCTGATTTTCTGGAGGTGCTGATTCATGCGCTCGAACAGGTCTAGAGCGCCTGCTATCGTACCGATGTCGGCATCCAGCGGAAGATGTGCAAGCGCCATATTTTTTTGTAAGTCGGCACGCCATGTGTCAATAGCCCCCCTCGTTCGCACAACCCGGTTGTTCAATTCGGGGATGGCCGCCTCGGCACGGATTTTCTGGATCTCAAGGGTATTGCGTCGCTCCTGCATGCGGGTCGCGGTATTCACGACTTCGTCCGCCAGCAGAATCAGCGCGGAAAGCTTGAGATTCCGGGCTTCCGGCTTGACGGCAAGCATGGCTTCCGTCAATGCGGACCTGGCCTGCGCGACACTCGCTACAAAATCCTCTTGAGATGATTGCGCTTCCAACAAGGCATAGTCAGCACCGAGAACGCGTTCGCGTGCGGATCGCCATTCATTGACCTTTAGAAGTGGCATGCCCGCCAGCCCCATGCCTTTGATGCGGTCTTCCCAATCCTGATCGAGACTGGTCAGCGCCTGCGTGGCTTCCTGCAAGCGCGATTCAAGGTCGGCCATGTGCTGCTGCAATCGTTGCAAACGGTCAAGCCGTGACTGAAGTTCGGTTTCCTCCCGCGCCTTGTCATGGCGTTTGTCGGAAAGTTCATCGGACTCGGCAAGCTCTTTTTCAAAGCCGGGGGCCGCACCCTCCAAGGAGGCAGTGCCGGTCTTGATAGATTGCCAAGTCGAATCGCGGGATGTGCGAACTTGCTGCACATCCGCCAACGTTACCGGGTGGTGTGCGGCTTTATATTGCGAAATCTCCAGCCGCAGGGTTTGAACTTCGGATTTGGCTTCGGCAAGACGTTCCCTGGTCGTCGAGGCAGTCAATTCCAGGTCGTTGCGGCCCTTGATCAGGGTATTCGTTTCATCCTGAGTGGGCGGCAACAGTTTGCGCAGGTTATCTGTGCCGGGGTTCCATTCGCCCAATTCATGAGCCGTCGTTTCCCGCTCACGCTTCAGGCGACCAATTTGGGTTTCGATCCGCTTTTCCTGAGCGGTTACATCGCCAAGAGATCTTGCCGTCGTCAATACATCGATCAGCGTAACGGAGATTTCGCTTGCGGGCTGTGCCGCAATTTCGGCATTGATGACTTTGACTTCTTCTTCCTGGCTTCTGACAGTCTCTTCAGCGGCCGAAAGCGCCTGCTCAACCGCTTCATGGCGCCGGACGAGATTGTCGATGGCCGAACGCACCAGGCTGCCCGGCAGACGCTGGGCAAGCGCATCCTCATCTTCTTCCGGCCATCCCAGTTGACGCATGGACTCCTCGATGGTTTGCCACAGCACACGGATTTCTTCCTCGCGCTTTCCGATGTCGCTTTCGTGGTTGCGCAACTGCTGGCGCATCGCCGACAGCGCCTCAATGTCCGCAGCACGGGCAAGGATGGATTCATCTGGGTGGAGCGTCGCGATTTTCTCCTGCAGCTCAGTGGCCTGTTTTTCGAAAAGAATGAGCGAAGGGGTGGCGATGGCGATTTCATGCTCGGCGTTTGCCAACTGGTCAGCGGAATTTTCTGGCAATGAAACGACTTCGCCAAGCTCGGCCAATTGGCGCTCCAACTCGGTAAGGGTGGTCAGCATCGGCGCAACACGGCGCACCCGTTCCAGCTGAATACGTTCCTGCTCCAGCGTACGATATTGTTCTTGTGCCAGTTTGAGATCATCGCCAATCTGGTCAACTTTGGTGCGGGCCTCCTGCCAGTCCTTGGTGCGCACGGTAGCCTGCTTGAGCGTCGCCTCGGCCTGGTCGAGTTCGGCGCTGGCAATGTAATACTCGCGGTCGCCGGATTTACGCTTGGCCCACAGCTTGTCGGCTTCCGCTTCCAGCCGGTCGCGAATATCGCCCAGGCCGCCAATCCCGGCCGCCGCCTGAAAGAGAATCTGGCCAACATCATTGGAGGCGCTCAGAATCTCCTGGCCACCGGTGACCAGCCGTTCGTGATTCAACCCGAACATCTGGTCGAAGAACGTGCGGTCAATCTGCCCCAGGAAAGGCGTCAGCGCATTCTCAGGCAGGGGCGTGCCAGTAGATGCTTGCAGCGTCTTGGTTCGAGCCTTGGTGCGGATGAAATCCAGTTTGTCGTCGCCGTGCTCGATCAGCGCGCCCAGGCGCATCTCGCTGTGCGGATGCAGAAAGTTGTAACGTGATCGGGTTTCGATGCCAAACAGCAGATCCTGTACCGCATTGCGCAGGGTGGATTTTCCCGCCTCGTTCGGGCCAACAATCAGGTGAAAATCCTTGGCGGCACTCGGCAGCGAAACAGACTTGTCGGTAAATTTGCCATATCGCAGCAGGTCAAGACGGGTAATGCGCATGGGAGCCTTAGTTTGATTTTGCCAGATAAGCCAGCAGGCCAGGTGTAACGGATTTGACGATGCCAGCGAGATTTCCGCTGCGGATGGCATCCAGTTCAGGTATGGACTGAATTAGTTCGAAAGGAGCCTTGTCCACCAGCGGACGCAGGTCTTCCATCAAGGACTCCAATAGCGCGGCATCTTCAGGTGCTTCATCGAGAAACCCCTGTAGATCGGCAATGGCGTCCGAGCGGGCGACAATGTGGGCGGCATCGGTGATGGGCTCTGTTTCAATGCGTACCTTTTCCACCCAGAGGCGGTCGATGCCTTGTCCGGCAGCCTGACCCAGGATTTCTTCCCGCAACTGCGATTCCAGCCCGAAAAGTTCGCCATGCGCAGTTGTCTTGCCCCTGATGCAGACGCGCACGGAAAGATAGATTTTGTCGGGAGTTTCGGCAACCAAAGACTCAAAAGCGCGGCCCACCAGCCTGACGCATAAGGTTAGATCGTGATCGCGGAGCGAGCCACG
>PFJY01000171.1 GCA_002784065.1 Hydrogenophilales bacterium CG_4_10_14_3_um_filter_58_23
ACCCGCGCCATTGAAACCCCGGCCTTCAGGCCGGGGTAGACGCTCCTATCGGCCTGAAGGCCGAGGTTTTAAACCAGCAAGGTGTTTGGATAAAGGGACACACCCTCTTAGTAGGTCTCCAGTTATGCTCAGAATAGCCAAAAAAAACCGTGCCAAAAATACCGGCACGGCCAAGGGGATCGAACGTAAGAGTAGACCAATCAGGTTTAAGTTGGTTCCTTCTTGGCGCCACTTTCTGTGCCTGCGCCCATTCCCGCCATGTGCTCGTAGAAGGCGAAGCGCTTCTGCAGTTCATTCTCGTAGAACGCCAGCACTTCCCCTCCGTCGCTATCCATTTCCTTCACCAGTCCGCGGAAGCGCGGCTCGTTCTGGATGAACTCGCGGTAGGACACTGACGGCTTTTTCGAGTCCAGCTTGAGCGGGTTCTCGCCCGCCTGCGCGCGCCGTGGATCGTAGCTGAACAGCGGCCAGTGGCCGGTGCTGACGGCCAGTTCCTGCTGCTGGTGCTGCTTGCTCAGGTTGTAGCCGTGCTCGCCGCAGGGGCTGTAGGCGATGATGATCGACGGGCCGTCGAAGGATTCCGCTTCGAGGAAGGTCTTTAGCGTGTGAATATCCTTCGCGCCATAGGCGACATGAGCGACGTAGACGTGGCCGTAGCTCATGGCGATCTGCGCCAGGTCCTTCTTGCCGGTGTGTTTGCCGCCGGCGGCAAATTTGGCCATGGCGCCGCGCGGCGTGGCCTTGGAAGCTTGGCCGCCGGTGTTGGAATAGACTTCGGTGTCGAGCACCAGGATGTTGACGTTGCGGTCGGAAGCGAGCACATGATCCAGGCCGCCGAAGCCGATGTCGTAGGCCCAGCCGTCGCCGCCGATGATCCACACGCTCTTCTTCGCCAGATAGTCGGCCAGGCTTTCCAGGTTGCGCGCCTCGACGGAGCCGATGGCGGCAAGCCGAACGCGCAATGCCTCGATCCGGTCGCGCTGGGCGAAGATGCCCGCTTCGGTGGACTGGTCGGCGTTGAGGATGGATTCGGCCAGTTCGGCGCCGACACTATCCTTCATCCGCTCCAGCAGTTCGCGCGCCTGCTCGGCATGTTGGTCGATACTGACGCGGAAGCCCAGGCCAAATTCGGCGTTGTCTTCGAACAGCGAGTTCGCCCAGGCCGGGCCGCGCCCTTCGGCGTTCTTGCTGTAGGGCGTGGTGGGCAGGTTGCCGCCGTAGATCGAGGTGCAGCCAGTGGCGTTGGCGATTACCATGCGGTCGCCGAAGAGCTGGCTGGCGAGGCGGATGTAGGGCGTTTCGCCGCAGCCGACGCAGGCGGATGAAAACTCGAACAACGGCTCCATCACCATCGCGCCCTTGATGGTGGAGATGCGCAACTGGGTGCGGTCGAATTCCGGCAGCGTCAGGAAGAACTTGAAATTCTCCCGTTCGGCCTCGCGCAGCGGTGCCTGCGGTCGCATTTCCAGCGCCTTGTGGCCATCGACCTTGGAAACCGCCGGGCAGATATCCACGCACAACATGCAACCGGTACAGTCTTCCGGCGCCACCTGGTAGCTGATGTGCATGCCCTGCTCGAATTCCTTGCCCTTGACCTGGATGTGCTTGAAGGTGGCTGGGGCGTCCTTGGCCAGTCCGGCGGGGAACACCTTGGAGCGGATGGCGGCGTGAGGGCAGACGAACGGGCACTTGCCGCAGTAGATGCACAGTTCTTCGTCCCACACCGGGATTTCCTGCGCCAAATTGCGCTTGTCCCACACCGCAGTGCCGGTGGGCCAGGTGCCGTCGGCGGGAATCGCGCTGACCGGCAGGCGGTCGCCGCGACCCGCCATGATCTCGGCGGTGACCTTCCTGACGAACTCGGGCGCGAACGCCGGCACCGGTTCCGGCATCTCGTGGATGCTGCTCGCAGTTGCCGGCACGGCTATCTTGTGCAGTTTGGCAAGGGTTTCGTCGATCGCCTTCCAGTTGGCTTCGACTACCGCACGGCCTTTCTTGCTGTAGGACTTCTCGGCGGCGTGCTTGATTTTCTCGATGGCCAGCTCGCGCGGCAGCACGCCGGAAATGGCAAAGAAGCAGGTCTGCATGATGGTGTTGACCCGGCTGCCCATGCCGGTTGCCTTGGCGATGGCGTAGGCGTCGATTACGTAGACCCCGATTTTCTTGGCGATAATCTGCTGCTGCATTCTGCGCGTCAGACTGCCCCACACCTTGTCAGGTGCTTCCGGCGTATTGACCAGGAACACCGCGCCCTCGGCGGCGGAATCCAGCATCTCGTAGCGGTCCAGGAACACCGGCTGATGGCAGCCGATGAAGTTGGCTTCGTTGTGGCCGATCAGGTAAGGGGAATGGATCGGCTTGGGCGAGAAGCGCAGGTGAGAGATGGTCGCCGCGCCAGCCTTCTTCGAGTCGTAGACAAAATAACCCTGGCCGTAGAGCTCGGTTTCCTCGCCCATGATCTTGATGGTGTTCTTGTTGGCGCCCACCGTGCCGTCCGAGCCGAGGCCGTAGAACATGCAGCCCATTACGCCGTGGCCGGCGTCGGTGCGGAAATCGGGATCCCAGTCCAGGCTGGTATGAGTGACATCATCAAAGATGCCGACGGTGAAGTGATTTTTCGGCTGGGGTTTGGCCAACTCGTCGAACACGCCCTTGATCATGCCCGGCGTGAATTCCTTGGAAGACAGGCCGTAGCGACCACCCACCACGCGCGGCAGAGCGGCAAATTGGCTCGCGCCGGCAGTGTAGGCTTCGGCAAACGCCGTCACTACGTCCTTGTAGAGCGGCTCGCCGTCGGCGCCCGGTTCCTTGGTGCGATCCAGCGCGGCAATGCGCCTGGCCGTGGCGGGGATAGCCTTGAGCAGCTCGTCCGCCGCGAACGGGCGATACAGGCGTACCTTCAACACGCCGACCTTCTCGCCGTGGGCGTTAAGGTGCTCGACGACCTCTTCCACCGCTTCCGCGCCGGAACCCATCAAAACCACCACGCGGTCGGCATCGGGCGCGCCGACGTATTCATACAGCCGGTACTGGCGACCGGTCAGCCCGGCGAACTTGTCCATCGCCTTCTGCACGATGCCAGGCATGGCGTCGTAATAAGGGTTGACGGTCTCGCGCCCCTGGAAATACACGTCCGGATTCTGGGACGTACCGCGGATCACCGGATGGTCGGGCGACAGGGCGCGGGCGCGGTGGGCGAACACCAGCTCGTCGGCTATCATCTCGCGCACCACTTCCAGCGGCACCTGCTCGACCTTGGCTACCTCGTGGGAAGTGCGGAAACCGTCGAAGAAGTGCAGGATCGGCAAACGCGCTTCCAGCGTCGCCGCCTGCGCGATCAGCGCCATGTCCATCGCTTCCTGCACCGAGTTGGACGAAAGGTAGGCAAAACCGGTCGTGCGCGCCGCCATGATGTCGGATTGGTCGCCGAAAATCGACAGGCCCTGGGCCGCCAGCGAGCGCGACGCGACATGCATGACAAAGGGGATCAACTCGCCGGCGATCTTGTACATGTTGGGGATCATCAGCAGCAGGCCCTGCGAGGAGGTGAAGGTGGTGGCCAGCGAACCGGTCTGCAAGGCGCCATGGATCGCCCCGGCGGCACCGCCCTCGCTCTGCATCTCGACCACGTCCGGCACGCTGCCCCACAGATTCTTGAGACCCTGCGCCGACCAGATGTCGGAGTATTCCCCCATCGGCGACGAGGGGGTAATCGGGTAGATCACGATGACTTCGTTGGTCAGGTGGGCAATATAGGCAGCGGCCTCATTGCCGTCGATCGTAACCATGCGCGCTTGTGACATTCGGAAAACCCCTTAATTTAAAACCCGTATTTGATTCGTGTAGACAAAATTGACGATATTGCGTTCAAACTACCACGACTCGACAAGCCAGGCAATTTTTGTAAAGTTATCTGGGTATAAAGAAGTTTTATACGCTATCATTTGGATTAAAAAGAGCAAAAAATCGCCCGTCAACGATCTGACATGGCGGAGTGAAGGAAGCTCTGTACCGGTTCTAATTTACCCTGCAACTACCCGCTAAATAGGGTCAAACAATTCCCGGTTGCCCCGGGTGTATAATTCCGGTCACACCCGCTTACCCGCAAATCTTCGTGCAACAGACACTCCGAACTCTCTCCGCCGCGCTTCCCGCCTGCATGATCTCCGACCGCCACGCTTTCCGGCGGCAACTGGACAAGTTGCGCTCACTGGCTGCCGCCAACAAGCCGATGGACGCCCCTCTACAGCAACTGCAAGGCGCCGTGGAGCGCTCGGTCGGGCGGATGAAGCAACGGCTGGAGCGATTGCCCGTTCCCGACTACCCCGAAGAGCTGCCGGTCTCGGGCAAGCGCGCGGATATCGCCACCGCCATCGCCGCCAACCAAGTGGTGATCGTCTGCGGTGAAACCGGCTCGGGCAAGACCACCCAGTTGCCAAAAATCTGCCTGGAACTCAAGCGCGGCGCCGCCGGGTTGATCGGCCACACCCAACCGCGACGCATCGCCGCCCGCACCGTGGCCGCGCGCATTTCGCAGGAGCTGAAAAGCCCGCTCGGGCAGGTGGTGGGCTACAAGGTGCGCTTTTCCGACCACACCAGCCCGGACAGCACCATCAAGCTGATGACCGACGGCATCCTGCTGGCGGAATCCCAGAACGACCGCTTTCTTACCGCCTACGATACGATCATCATCGACGAGGCGCACGAGCGCAGCCTCAACATCGACTTCCTGCTCGGCTACCTGAAGCAAATCCTGCCGAAGCGCCCCGACCTGAAAGTGATCGTTACCTCGGCCACCATCGACGCGGAACGGTTTTCAAAGCATTTCGACGGCGCCCCGGTGATCGAGGTTTCCGGCCGGCTGTACCCGGTGGAGATTCGCTACCGCCCGTTACATGTAGGTCGGAAAAGCGAAGCGCCTTCCGACGTTTTGGTACACCATACGGCGGATAACGCTACGCTCATCCGCCTTACGCATGAGGATGCCGACATCGAGGATGCCATCCTCGATGCGGTGGACGAAGTGTCACGCACCGGCCCAGGCGATATCCTGATCTTCCTCCCCGGCGAACGCGAAATCCGCGACACCGCCGAGGCGCTGAGGAAGCGCCATCCCACAGGCAGCGAAATCCTGCCGCTGTTCGCCCGCCTTTCCGCCGCCGAACAAGAACGCGTATTCAAGCCCGGCGGGGCGCGCCGCATCGTGCTCGCCACCAACGTGGCGGAAACCTCGCTCACCGTGCCCGGCATCCGCTACGTCATCGACCCCGGCTACGCCCGCCTGCTGCGCTACAGCTACCGCTCCAAGGTGGAGCGTTTGCAGGTGGAAAAAATCTCCCAGGCCTCCGCCAACCAGCGCGCCGGCCGCTGCGGGCGGGTGATGAGCGGGGTGTGCGTGCGGCTGTACGCGGAGGAGGATTTCAACACCCGCCCCGCCTTCACCGACCCGGAAATCCGCCGCAGCAACCTGGCTGCCGTGATCCTGCGGATGAAGGCGCTGGGCCTCGCCGACATCGAGGACTTCCCGTTCCTCGAACCGCCCGATTCCCGCGCCATCGCCGACGGCTTCAAGCTGCTGGAGGAACTCGGCGCGGTGGACGCGCAGCGCGCGCTGACCGAAACCGGTCGCCAGCTCGCCAAATTCCCGATCGACCCGCGCATCGCCCGCATGATCCTGGCAGCCAAGGCGGAAAACTGCCTGACCGAAGTGCTGATCATCGCTTCAGCCCTGTCCGTGCAGGACCCGCGCGACCGGCCGCTGGAGCGCCAGCAGGCGGCGGACGACAAGCACCGCCAGTTCAATGACGACAACTCGGATTTCATGGCTTATCTCAAGCTGTGGGCGTTCTACGACGAGGCGCTGAAGCACAAGAAATCCAACCGCAAGCTGCTCGACCTGTGCCGCGAACATTACCTCTCCGCCACGCGACTGCGCGAGTGGCGCGAAATCCACGGCCAGCTTCACGCCCAAGTGGTCGAGATCGGCCTGCGTCCGAACCAGACCCCGGCCAGCTATGAGGAAATCCACCGCGCACTGCTCGCCGGACTGCTCGGCAATCTCGGCGTCAAGACCGAAACTCAGGAGTACGCCGGGGCGCGGGAAATCAAGTTCAACTTGTTTCCCGGCTCAGTGATTTTCAAGAAAGCGCCGAAATGGGTGATGGCGGCGGAGCTGACCGAAACCACCCGGCTCTATGCCCGTTGTGCTGCCAAAATCGAGCCGGAATGGGTGGAAAAAGTCGCCGCCGGCCTGCTGCGCCGCCACTACTTCGACCCCCACTGGGAAAAGAGCTCCGCCCAGGTCGCCGCCTACGAGCGCGTCAGTCTGTATGGCCTGACGCTGGTGCCGCGCCGCCGCGTCCACTACGGCACCATTAACCCGCAAGAGTCGCGTGAAATCTTCATCAAGGGCGCCCTGGTGGCGGGCGAATTTAACACCCGTTCCCCGTTCTTCGAGCACAACCGCAAGCTTGTCGCCGAAGTCGAGGAACTGGAGCACAAGTCGCGCCGCCAGGACGTGCTGGTGGACGAGGAGCGCATTTACGCCTTCTACGACGCCCGTATCCCGGAGGGCATCCACAACGGCGCAGATTTCGACAAATGGCGCCGCAGTGCAGAAGCCAAAGACAAGCGTTTATTGTTCATGAGCCGCGACGACCTGATGCGCCACGGCGCCGATGCCGTCACCGTCGAGCTGTTCCCGGAAACCCTGATGGTAGGCGAAACTGCCTGCCGCCTCGCCTATCGCTTTGAACCCGGCCATCCGCTCGACGGCGTCACCATCACCGTGCCGCTGCACCTCTTGAACCAGATGGACGCCAAACGCTTCGACTGGCTGGTGCCTGGCATGATCCGCGAGAAGCTTACCGTGCTGGTCAAGTCGCTGCCCAAGCGGCTGCGCAGCGCCTGCGTGCCGGTGCCGGATTTTGTTACGGCGGCGCTGGAAGCGATGACGCCCGGCCAAGATTTGCTCGCCGAAACCCTCACCGCCTTCATCCGCAAGAGAACCGGCCAGGAAGTTCCCCCCGACACCTGGAAACAATCCGATCTCCCCATACACCTGCGCATGAACTTCAAGGTAGTGGACGAAGCTGGCGCCGAAATGGCCTCCGGCCGCGACCTCGCCGCGCTCAAGGAAAAACTCGGCCAGGCCGCGCAGCTCACCTTCGCCAGCGCGCCGGAACTCGACATCGAGAAAGAAGGGCTGACCCACTGGGATTTCGGCGACCTGCCAGAAAAAATCGCCTTCACCCATAGCGGCCAGCAACTCACCGGCTACCCGGCGCTGGAAGACGACGGCGACTCGGTCTCGATCCGCCTGTTCGACACCCCCGAGGCGGCGGAATCCGCCATGCGCGCAGGCGTGCGCCGCCTGCTGCGGCTTGCCCTCAGCCCGCAGATGAAGCAGCTGGAAAAAGGCCTGCCCGGCTTCACCCAGACCGCCATCTTGCTGCGCGCCGTCGCCAACCCCGACGATCTGAAAGAAGACCTGCTCACCGCCATCACCGACCGCGCCTTCATCGGCGACGACGAACCGCCCCGCACTACCAAGGCCTTCGCCGCCCAGAAAGACCGCGCCCGCACCCGCCTCGCCGCCGTGTCGGATGCCGCCTGCCGCATCCTTGCCACCATCGCCGCCGACTACCAGGCGATACAGGCCAGGCTCGCCGCCAAACCGCCAGCCAGCATCGCCGCCGACATCCGCGAACAGCTCGCCAACCTGGTCTACAAAGGCTTCCTCAGCGCCACGCCGTGGGAGCAGCTCCAGCACCTGCCGCGCTACCTCAAAGCCACCGTGCGCCGACTGGAAAAGCTTTCCGGCGCTGTCGAGCGCGATGCCAGATGGACGGCGGCCATCCGTGAACTGTGGCAGGGTTACCAGAAGAGGCTGGAGAAGCACCGCAAGGAAGGGATCAGCGACCCGGAACTACTCAAGTTTCGCTGGATGATCGAGGAATTGCGGGTGTCGATGTTTGCGCAGGAATTGAAGACGCCTTATCCGGTATCGGTCAAAAGGTTGCAGAAGGCTTGGGAAGGGGTGAAAGGGTAGTTAGCCCCTGCCAGCAATGTAGTCACCGGCCTTCAGGCCGGGGTAGACGCTCCTATCGGCCTGAAGGCCGAGGTTTTAAACCAGCAAGGTGTTTGGATAAAGTGGTGCTATACGTCTGACATAAAAGACTTTTTTGGAACTGCAATGGGTAAAGTTCAAACCATAGAGCATGAGGTCAAAAGCCTTTCGCCAGCGGAATTAGCGGCATTTCGAAGCTGGTTCCGCGAGTTCGACTCCGAGGCATGGGATCGCCAAATGGAGGAAGACGCCAAAGCAGGAAAGCTGGACGCCTTGGCCAACTCGGCGCTCAAATCATTCCAGTCTGGCCGCTGCTCTGAACTTTGAAGCATTTCGCCTCGCCGGACTTCTGGGCGTGCCACAGTAAACTGCCCGAGCCTGTTCGTATCCTTGCGGACAAGAATTTTGCCTTGCTAAAGGCTGACCCGCGCCATCCATCGTTGCACTTCAAAAAAGCCGGGCGTTTTTTTAGTCTGTCCGCGTTGGTCTCCATTGCCGCGCGCTGGGTGTAGCCGTTGCTGATGGCATTCTGTGGTTCTGGATCGGCAGCCATGCCGATTATGACAAGCTGGTGGGCTAAACCCACAAGTAGGATGCGGTGAGGAACGAACCGCATCGTTCGCGTTACTCCCCAACCACGAGGTCGGCCATGCCGCCGCCCCAGTCCACAGTATCGACAAGAGTTGATTCCGCATTCGACCCACTGCGGTCAGTCAGCCAGACCGCATCGAACGTCCAGTTGTCGGCCAAAGCAGACGTTGATAATGTCGATTTACTCGTCAGCTATTACCGCTAACCGCCCTACGCAGTCAGTAGTCTTTAGCCAACGTCCCGCAAAAGAGGCTCTCTGCATTTTTCGCTGCGGCAATACCTTCGCGTACATCTGCATTGGTCAAATCAAGCGCGCGCAGTTTTCCCTTTGCCTCTGCAACGGATTCGATACTACGATATGCCTTGGCATACTTCTCGGCATATAACGCCAATCCTTGCAGCTTGGGCAGTGCGTCAGCGAGATGCAAGCCGTGTGGGTCAACCAGATCCACCGCCACCTTGCCGTCCTGCTCGGCGAAGAAAAGAAAGTCCGGACGGACGATTTTGTATTCTTCATTCTCGACATAGGCAATGCCCAGTGAAGATTGCCCCGGTTGCTGTGGATTGCGGTACCAAAAGCGGAAGCCGGTGCGTTTAGACTCGGTCTCGACAACTGCTCCCTCCCAGTCGTTCAGTTCGGCAGGGTACTTGCCATCCTTGTCGCAAAGCAGATGGTTTTCCCATGTCGATAAAACAATCTCCTTATCCTTTTCACGCGCTTTGGTTGCCTCATACCGCGATTCGGGTTTAGCCAAATCCACGCTTTGCGGCTCCGTGCTCATTTCGATGATCTGCCGGTAGGACTCCTTGCGGTCATCGGTCAGCAGCTTGACCTGCGGCGCATACTTTGCGATCCATGCTTTTGCCAGCTTGTCGGCTTCCGCATCAAAGTAGTCCTGTACTTCCGTAACCAGGCCCAAGCCCGCGACAGTGACACGTGCCTCGACGATGGCCTCCAGATATTCCTCCGGGTCGTCGTCCATGCTGGCAACCTTCTGAGCCAGATACTCGACATAAGTGCGCGCAATGTCCGGGCTGAAGATGCGCGCCGCACGCCGGTAGGCATCGTCAATCACTGCCATATCGGCGTCTTCCCAAAATTCATCGAAGCTCTTTTCCTTACCTTTCAGGTCTGCGATCACGGTCTTGCCTTCTACCGTCATTACTGACTTACGCTTGGCCTCGATCTTCTCCGGCTGGCTTTCCTGAAAGGCATCCAGCACTTTGTGCATCTCGCCATGGGCCAGCCTGCCCGCGCCAGTGAGTATGTCATCAGATGCCAGTTCGTGAGCCAACGCAGTCAAGCGCTTCGCTGGCTTCGCGCCGAGCTGCGGGCGGGTTTGCGATGGCAATGCTTCGAACGCTTCCCATACGGCAGCAGAAGCATCGGGATTAGGTTTCACCTCCACATAATCGATAAGGATGCGCCCGGTTGGTGGCGCCGAGTCGTCACCCGACATCAAGGCATCGACCACTTCCCTTACGGTTTTTTTGTTGAACTTCGGCAGCAGGCAATCCACTGCATTCAGCCGGTCATTGCCGGGTATGCGGCGCGCCAACGGCGAACGCACCATGCGTCCCAACAACTGGGTGATATGAGTGCGGTCGTTGGCGGCTCGGAAAGACACCATCACCTCCGCGCGCGGGCAATCCCAGCCGGTGCTAATGGCATCTTTGGCGATCAGCACGCGCACCCAAGTGGATTCCTGGACGCGCTGCGGCTCGATGTAGGGCACATCGCGGTTGCCAAAGCGTTGCGTGGTGTGGTCACCAAACACGTGCGCCACGCAGGCCGCTGGCAACTCCGGGTAGCGCTCGAAGATGGTATCCAGTGCGCGCCCAATCTCGTTTGGGTCGGGCGTATTGGGTACCTGCAACACCATCAGCGGAACAACAACACGCGCCTCTTCTTGCTGCTTGGCGTACTCGCCCCAGGCAACGGTCGATCCCTTCAGCTTGTCGGTCGCCCGCCGCACCAGCACCAGATCGAAATCGCCGGTCTCGTCCGGAATATCCAGCAGGATGGTGTCCTTGATGAGGCCGGACTCCTGCACCTTGTCTGCGTCCACCACCACATTGGGCAGCTTGATGTGCTTGCCTGCAAACTCAATGGCCTTGTTGAAACGCTCCACAGTCGCCGAAATACCCCATACCACCGGGATGCCGGGCACGCCACCAGAGCCGATGATGAGCCGTTGAACAATGGTGCCCTTTTCCTTCAACGTGGCACCGCCCATGCCTCGGTGCGCCTCGTCCAGCACCAGATACAGCGTCAGTTCGGGGTCTTCAATGGTGTTCTGAATCGTGTCCCAGATAGTGTAGGCACGCAGGTCGGGGCGCGTTTCCGGCAGCAGGTTGCCCGCCTTGGCCTCCATTTCCGCCTGATCGTGGCCGCGAACCAGCAAGCTGTTCTTGCTCAGCTTCTGCGTGTTGAGGAAATAGATTTTCCCAGCATCAAACTTGGGGCGGTTGAAGGTATTTTCCACCACCACCAAATCGGTGTGGTTGATGCGGTCGCTGGCTTCCATCAAGCGGAAGCGGGTCTGCTCGTTCAACGAAGGATCATCACTGAACCAGATCACCACCGCGCCGGGGTCAGCATCGAAGTTGAATTCATCATCACCATGGAATAGCGCCTCGAATGCAGCGGCGGCCATAACAGTTTTACCCGCACCAGTTACAGCGGTCAGAGAGAACGCAGTTTTGTCGGACTCACTGTGCCAAAGACGATGACCTTTTCTGATATTGGACAATGCATCGCGCACAGCGTCTCGTTGGTAGTCTTTGAGGGTGAACTTCATGCCTTATTCCCCGTTAGCAAAACTGAAATTGGTCAGGTAGGACTCGTACAAGCGCACTGGCACCACGCCATCGGGCAATCGCTTGGCGATGGCCTGAAAGCGGCGGTCGTCGTCGGTGACGATATAGGCAACGCGCAGTTCTTTGGCCTTGTTCACCGCCTTGATGAATGGCGTGGCTTTGTCCACTTCGGACAGCAGACCATAGGTATCTGCCACTGCCCAACCATCGGCGGGCAGCTTGTCAATGCGCTTGCCCTGCGCACCTGCGCGCAGCCACAGCAATGGGGCAATGCGGGCATAAGCCAAATTGTGGTTGACCGCATCCTTGGCCTCGTAGGTCAGGGTAAAAAACTCGGCATTTTCCTCGAAGCCCTCGGCCATTGGGAATTCATCGGTGAACTTGTAATCGCCTTTGATCGGCTCGCCGCCCGGCGTATTGCCGGTAATCGCGGCTTGCACTCTTGGCTTGGTGATGTAGTCGCAAATGCCGTGCTTTTCCCACTCGGCATCGCCGGGGCGTAGCCCTTGTTCGCGCAATGCCTTCTGTTCGTCAGCAGCAACCTCGTTGTTGGTGACAGAAATGCAATGGCGATGGCCTCCGTCTTGATGATTTAGGCGCATAACTGCGTGGGCGGTGGTGCCTGAACCGGAGAAGAAATCAAGGATGACGGCACGGGGTTTCTCCTTCACAAAAAAGCGCAGGGTATCTTCGACAGCGAATAGCGACTTGGGAAATGGAAAAGCGCGACGCGGCAGGAGGGTCGACAATAACGCTGTTCCGTGCTCGGAAGCATTATGAGAAGGTATCTTCCATTGCGACGGTGCAATACGACGGGTATCCCTACGCCCCCTAGCAATAATCGACCCATCGTCCGCACGTCCGATAATCTCGAAGCGATCTGAGAGGACTGCGGCATATGCACCGTCGGGAAGGTAATTCACAACGAAACCATACGCGGTGGCTCGACCAAGTCGTACTCGGCCTTGCTCGATACGGTTGCGAAGCTCCGATGGCCCAACTTGCCAAACTCCTTCAGATCCATCCGAGCGTCGTGGCCAGATTGTCGTCGTACCGGGTCGATCACTGGGGATAGGCGATCCGATCGGAACAGATTCCCCGACCTCAAGGATGCGTGACCCATCGGGAGCCGCGTAGATTGGAAAGTATAGACCAGGCCTTTCGGAACGCGCCGCGTGCGATCCCCTTCGCATCATCGAGGTCCATTCAGGTGTTTCCTCCGCAGCGCCGTTGTTGTCTTGGCTTGCTGTGACCCCAGCAGCGGAGCTTGACCACTCAGGCCCGAGTTCAAGGCGAACCGGCGTCGCTTTCCCAACCATTGCTACAAAAATGTACTCATCGGTTCGACGGAATCCAGTGCCGCGTGATGCACCCTTTGGATTAATGACAGAAGAGACCATTTGAATGGTCGCCTCAGGGAATGTCTGTTCGAGCAACAGCCCAAGCCTCAAATATTCCTTTTCATCGATAGTGACGATCAACACGGAATCTGCCGGATTCAGCAATTCCTTCGCCACCAGCAAACGCCGCTCCATCATCGCTAGCCACTTGCTATGGCGATACAAGTCGTCGCCTTCGACGTAGTCGTTGTTGTATTTCCAGTCCTTCGCCCCTGTGTTGTAGGGGGGGTCGATGTAGATGGCGTCCACCTTGCCGCGGTGCGTGTAGGTCAATGCCTTCAGCACGTGGTAGTTCTCGCCATTGATAACCGTGTGGTACGGCTTATCAGCACCACGCTCCACTTTTCCTGTACTAACCAAGCCCGGATAGATCGTGTCGCGGAACTCGGCCACAACCACCAGGTCCTCAAGCGCCACCGATTGCGTTTCTACTTCCGCAGTACCCAGCAGCTCCAAGTCAGCCAGCTTCTTCGCCTTGTGGATGGCCTTTACTTGCCATAGATGCTGGTCACCCTTCTTGGTCGAGCCGCGCACAGGCAGCATGCGCACCTTGTCGCCCTTGCGAATGGGGCGCAGCGGCAATTCAACCGCCTCTGGACTATGCCGCTCGAAATTCAGGCCGAAAGGCAAACGCGAAGACAGTGCTTTGAACTCCCTGTCCAGGTCTGCCCCAAGTTTGGTGTCTTTGGCTTTGGCTTGTGCAATCAAATCGGTTAATCGTGACACAACAACTCCTGTTCCATCTTTTTATGGCATGTTGCCGCTATTATTCTGTGCCCATCGATGTCAGGTCACATCAAGTGTTATGCACATCCAAGGAAATGGGTATTCTACCTCCACAAAGGTTATTGGTAAGTATGACTTTGGATTATATCCATCAGCAAGGGGCATGGCTGAAGAAGAATGGGGTGTAATCTAAGGAAGCGGTCGCATCATCCGGCCGGATACCGGGGAAATGCTGTTTCTGCCGCAACGGCCCTACATGCTGCTGGGTAGCCTGCGCAGCCAACTGTTGTATCCGCAGCAGGGTCGGGAGATAGTGGATGAGGAACTCCTGCAGTTGCTGAAGAGCGTCAACCTTCCTGATGTCGCCGCCCGCTTTGGCGGCTTGGATGCCGAACTGGACTGGGCAAAGGTACTGTCGGTGGGCGAGCAACAGCGCGTGGCCTTTGCCCGCGTGCTGCTCGCCGCACCCCGCTACGCCATCCTCGATGAAGCGACCAGCGCCCTGGATATCGCCAACGAGGACTGTCTATATCGGCAATTGGCGGGCAGCGCCACGACGCTAGTCAGCGTCGGCCATCGCCTCTCCATTTTGAAATATCACCCGCAGGTGCTGGAACTCGCGGGGGATGGAGGATGGCGGCTGTATGCGGCGGACGACTACCGCTTTAATCGGTAGCCCCCGATCAGGGTTTTTCGCTACGTTTCCAGTTCTGCGGCCAAAGCGATCTCGGCGTAATCACCGGCCTTCAGGCCGGGGTAGATGCTCCTACCGGCCTGAAGGCCCGGGTTTTGAACCAGCAAGGTGTTTGGATTAAGTGGCTGTCCATAGACAGCCCATAAGGAAGGGCTGAACAAGTCCAATTCCCCTTAGAGTCGGCTCCCATTTGGCGCATCAGGCGGAAATCTCGCCCTTTTTTGGTGCGTCCATAGGGTTCCGACTTTTGACCATTCGTTCTCTGCTTCATGATTCCCATCAAGATCAATCAGTTGCCTGCCATGGTATGAGAATTGCCTTATTGTCAGGCTATGAAAACTCCTGTCACTCCGTCTGAATCCCCTCTTCGTATCTTGCTGGTAGACGAAACCTTTGAACACGCAGCGCTTCTCAAGCGCGCCTTGCAGGATGCAGGCTGCAAGATTGCCGCTCATGTCTCCGCAAGTGCGGATTTGCCTGGCTTGGTGGCGGAACTCAAGCCCGATCTAATCATTCTCGATACGGAATCACCCGATCGCGATACGCTGGAAAACCTTTGCGTTATCAACCGCGATCAGCCCCGCCCGATCGTGATGTTTACCCACGATGACGATAGCGACAAGATCCGCGCCGCCATTCGTGCAGGTGTCAGCGCTTATGTGGTGGATGGTCTGAAAAGCGAGCGTTTGCGGCCCATCATGGACGTAGCGATTGCGCGTTTCAACGAGTTTCAGGCGATGCGGACGAACCTGGAAAAAGCAGAAAGTCAGCTTTCGGAGCGCAAAGAGGTAGAGCGCGCCAAGGGGATTCTGATGAAGCAGCGCGGCTGGTCCGAGGAAGAGGCTTATCATGCTTTGCGCAAAGCGGCCATGGACAAGGGTTCTCGCCTGGGAGACGTGGCTCGCCAACTGGTCGAGATCACGGAATTGCTGGGCTGAAAAATTCTGGCACGAGTATTGCTTTTAGGTCATCAAGGCCCAACGGCGGGCAGCAGTAAATGAATCAAATCTGAGCCAACCAACGACGGTTGGCTTGAAAAGGACAAAGGCGTCCATTCGCGGGAGCAATCCCTTTCGCGGATGTGACGCCTTTTTTATTTCTTTTATTTGGGAGAAAGCCATGAGTGAAGATTTCAAAACCAGCCGGAGGGATTTCATGAAAAAAGGGGCAACTTTATTGGGCGCAGGAGCCTTGATGTCCATGGTCGATCCTGCAATACGCAGCGGCGCCTGGGCAGCCGGTTCCGATGCGCCGGAAAAAACCGAGGTCAGGATCGGCTTCATCCCGCTGACCGATTGCGCTTCGGTGGTGATCGCCTCGGTGATGGGCTTCGACAAGAAATACGGCATCAAGATCGTGCCCAGCAAGGAAGCTTCCTGGGCTGGCGTGCGCGACAAGCTGGTGAACGGCGAACTGGACGCCGCCCATGTGTTGTACGGCCTGATGTATGGCGTGCAGATGGGCATCGGTGGCCAGAAGAAAGACATGGCCGTGCTGATGAATCTCAACAACAATGGCCAAGCCATTTCCTTATCCAATCAACTGAAAGCCAAGGGCGCAGTGGACGGCGCCAGTTTGGCCGCGCTGATCAAAAAGGAGCCGCGCGAATATACCTTCGCCCAGACCTTCCCCACCGGCACTCACGCCATGTGGCTGTATTACTGGCTGGGTGCTTATGGCGTCAACCCTTTTACCGAGGTGAAGAACATCACCGTACCGCCGCCGCAGATGATCGCCAACATGCGCGTCGGCAACATGGACGGCTTTTGCGTCGGGGAGCCGTGGAATGCCCGCGCCATCCGCGACAATGTCGGCTTTACGGCGGCGACCAGCCAAGGCATCTGGAAGGATCATCCGGAAAAGGTGCTCGGCGCCACGGCGGAATGGGTGGCGAAGCACCCCAACACCGCCCGCGCCATGATCATGGCCATCCTGGACGCATCGAAGTACATCGACGACATGAAAAACCGTTCCAGCGTGGCCAGGATCATTGCCGAGAAGTCCTACGTCAACACCGACTTCGACTCGATCGAGGATCGCATGCTGGGCCAGTACAACAACGGCAACGGCAAGAAATGGCAGGACGCCAATTACATGAAGTTCTACAACGATGGCACGGTGAACTTCCCCTACCTTTCCGACGGCATGTGGTTCCTCACCCAGCACAAGCGCTGGGGCCTGCTCAAGGAAGACCCGGATTATCTGGCGGTGGCGAAGAAGGTCAACCAGATCGAGCTATACAAGCAGGCTGCGACACAGACCAAGACGCCGATTCCCAAGGATGTCATGCGCAGCAGCAAGATGATCGACGGCACGGTGTGGGACGGCAAGAATCCCAAGTCCTATGCCGCCGGGTTCAAGGTAAGGCAGTCCTGAGTTTGGTAGCAATGTAGGTTGGGCACTCTGTGCCCAACAAATTTCGGGTTTGTCGGGCACGGAGTGCCCGACCTACCAACGCAAGGTGAACACATGAACAAAACTCTCCAAGTCCTGCTCCCGCCGCTACTCGGCCTGCTGCTTTTCGTCGGCATCTGGGCGCTGGTTGCGCAGACCACACCGACCCTGCCGGGCCCGGTGAAAACCTGGGCTTCGGCGGTGCAACTGTTCAGCGACCCGTTCTACCAGAAGGGCCCCAACGACCAGGGTATCGGCTGGAACATCCTGGCTTCGCTGCAAAGGGTCGCCATCGGCTTCGGCATGGCAGCGGCAATCGGCATTCCCCTCGGCTTCATGATCGGGCGCTTCCAATTCCTCAACGCCATGACCGCCCCGATCATCAGCCTGCTGCGCCCGGTTTCTCCCCTGGCCTGGCTGCCGATCGGCCTGCTGGTGTTCAAGGCGGCCAATCCGGCGGCGATCTGGGTAATTTTCATCTCCAGCATCTGGCCGATGATTATCAATACTGCGGTCGGCGTAAACCGCATTCCGCAGGATTACATGAACGTGGCGAAAGTGCTCAACCTGTCGGAGTGGAAGATTTTCACCCATATCCTCTTTCCCGCCGTGCTGCCTTACATGATCACCGGCATCCGCCTCTCCATCGGCGTGGCCTGGCTGGTGATCGTAGCGGCGGAAATGCTCACCGGCGGCGTCGGCATCGGCTTCTGGGTGTGGGACGAATGGAACAACCTCAACGTCGAACACATCATCATCGCCATCTTCATCGTCGGCATCGTCGGTTTGCTGCTGGAACAGGTGCTGGTGCTGCTGGCGAAACGGTTTAGTTACGAGTGATTTTTTGAACCACAGAGACACAGAGGCACAGAGAAGTGCAAGCAAAGACGAGAGAAACGGTTTTCTCTGTGCCTCTGTGTCTCTGTGGTGAAAGGAAAAAACATGGAAAAATACGTCCAGATCGAAAACGTGCAAATGGCTTTCGGTACCAAGCAAGGCCCTTATGTCGCCCTGCGCGACATCAACCTCAACATCGCGCAGGGCGAGTTCGTCTCCCTGATCGGCCACTCGGGTTGCGGCAAATCCACCCTGCTCAACCTGGTGGCGGGACTAACCACGCCCAGCGGTGGCGCCATGCTGTGCGCCGAACGCGAAATTGCCGGCCCCGGCCCGGATCGCGCAGTGGTATTCCAGAATCACTCATTACTGCCATGGCTGACCTGCTTCGACAATGTCTACCTGGCAGTGGAACGCGTGTTCGGGCGCGTCGAAGACCGCACGGAAATGCGCCAGCGCGCCCACGATGCGCTTGCCATGGTCGGGTTATATCACGCCGAGCACAAATATCCGCACGAGATATCTGGCGGCATGAAGCAGCGGGTCGGCATCGCCCGGGCCCTCTCCATGCAACCCAAGGTGCTGCTGATGGACGAACCGTTCGGCGCGCTGGATGCCTTGACCCGCGCCCACCTCCAGGACGAACTGATGAAGATCGCAGCGGAGACCCACAGCACGGTAATCATGGTGACCCACGACGTGGACGAAGCGGTCTTGCTGTCCGACCGCATCGTGATGATGACCAACGGCCCGGCAGCCACCATCGGCGAGATTCTGACCGTCGGTTTACCGCGCCCGCGCGAACGTCTGGCACTGGCGAACGATCCAAAATACCACGCAACCCGCGGCGCAGTGCTGGACTTCCTGTATCGCCGACAATTGCGCCAGGCAGCCTGATTCCGCCTCCCCGGAGAAATTGTAGGAGCGACCTCCCGGTCGCGATCTACCGAACATCGCGACCGGGAGGTCGCTCCTACAGGAATTTGATGAAAGAAGGGTTTGTGAGTTTCACGTATATGAACTGGAGGTATTTATGACTGACTGGCTAAAAATTTGCACCCTGGATGAAATTCCGCAACTGGGTTCGCGCGTGGTCGAAAGCAGGCATGGCCGCATTGCCTTGTTCCGCACCGATGGCGACGAAGTTTTTGCGCTCGAAGACCGCTGCCCGCACAAGGGTGGGCACCTGTCGCAGGGCATCGTCTGCGGAAAGCACGTGACCTGTCCGATGCACGGCTGGAACATCGCCTTGCAAGAAGGCAGAGCGGTGGCGCCGGACGAGGGCGGAACTGTGACTTTTCCGGCCAAGGTCGAGGCCGGCGTGGTGTTTATTCGGGTGTAAAAAGGGGGTTGCGTGACTGAAACCAAATCCATCTGCTGTTACTGCGGCGTCGGCTGCGGCGTGATCGTCGAGAGCGACGGCGCCCGTGTCACCGGCGTGCGCGGCGACCCGGAGCACCCCGCCAACCATGGACGGCTGTGCACCAAGGGCGCGAACCTGCATCGGACCACCGGGCACGAAACCCGTGCGCTGTTCCCGGAACTGCGCCATGTGAGGGACGAACCCAGGCGCAGGGCAAGCTGGGACGAGGCTCTGGATCATGTCGCCGACCGGTTTGCCGGAATCATCCGCGAGCACGGGCCGGGCAGCGTCGGGTTCTATATTTCCGGCCAGTTGCTGACCGAGGACTATTACGTCTTCAACAAGCTGGTCAAAGGCTTGATCGGCACCAACAACCTGGATTCCAACTCGCGCCTGTGCATGTCCTCGGCGGCATCGGCCTACAAAGCGGCATTCGGTGCGGACGGGCCGCCGTGTTGTTACGAGGACATCGAACAGGCCAGCTGCATTTTCATCGCCGGGTCGAACACCGCCTACGCCCATCCCATCGTGTACCGGCGCATCGAGGCGGCACGTGCGGCCAATCCAGATTTGAAATTGATCGTAGTGGACCCTCGCCGCACCGACACGGCAGCGGGCGCCGACCTGCACCTGGCGATCCAGCCCGGCACCGATGTCGCCTTGTTCAACGGCATGCTCCATGTGCTGATGTGGGAAGGGCTGTGCGACATGGCCTACATCGGCGCCATGACGGAAGGGTTCGGCGCGGTCAAGGAAGCGGTGCGCGAATACACGCCGCAATCGGTCGCCCGGATTTGCGGCGTGAGCGAGCAGGCTATCGTGCAGGCGGCGAAATGGTTCGGCGCGTCGGGCGCAACGCTGTCGCTGTACTGCCAGGGGCTGAACCAGTCCATCCACGGCACCGACAAGAACGCCGCCCTGATCAACCTGCATCTGGCCAGCGGGCAAATCGGCCGGCCCGGCGCCGGGCCGTTCTCCCTCACCGGCCAGGCCAACGCCATGGGCGGGCGCGAGGTGGGCGGCATGGCCACCCTGCTTTCCGCCCACCGCGATTTGAATGATCCCTCGCACCGCGCCGAAGTGGCGCGACTATGGGGAGTGGACACGGTCCCCGCCACGCCTGGCAAGACTGCGGTGGAGATGTTCGAAGCTGCGGCACGGGGCGAGATCAAGGCGCTGTGGATCGCCTGTACCAACCCGGCGCAGTCCATGCCAAACCAAGGCCTGGTGCGCCGCGCGCTGGAAACGGCAGAGCTGGTGGTGCTGCAGGAAGCATTCGGCAACACCGAAACCGCCCCTTACGCCGATGTCCTTTTATCTGCCGCGACCTGGCCGGAAAAGGAGGGAACCATGACCAATTCGGAGCGGCGCATCAGCCGGGTTCTGGCCGCCGTCGAACCGGCCGGCGAAGCGCGCCAGGACTGGGAGATCGCGGCAGATTTCGCGCGGCGCCTGGGTGATCGGCTGGGAAATTCGGATGCGGAGCGCCTGTTTCCCTATTCCGGGGCAGAGCAAATCTTCAACGAACACCGCGAGACTACACGCGGGCGCGATCTCGATATCACCGGCCTGTCCTACGCCATGATCGGGGAACTGGGCCCGCAACAATGGCCGCTGCCGCAGGGTGCGGCCTCTGGCACGGTGCGGCTTTACCGCGACGGCGGCTTCCCCACGGCCAGCGGACGCGCCCGCTTCGCCGCCGTCACTTACCGCGTACCGTCCGAGCAGACCGATGCCAAATACTCTCTGCACCTGACCACCGGACGTTTGCGCGACCAGTGGCACGGCATGAGCCGCACCGGCACGGTAGCGAAACTGTACGGCCATGCCGAAGAACCCTTCCTCGACATGAGCCAGACCGACATGCAGCAGCGCGGACTGGCTGATGGCGGTTTTGCCCGGGTAAAAAGTCGGCGCGGCGAAATCGTGATCAAGGTGCGCGCTTCCGCCGAACTGCAAACGGCGCAAACCTTCCTGCCCATGCACTGGGGCGGAAATTTCCTCAGTGGCTCAGGCTGCAATGCGCTGACGATAGCGGCAATCGATCCGGTTTCCGGGCAGCCGGAGCTGAAGCACGCGGCAGTGCAGGTGGAAAAGGCCGACCTGCCCTGGCAGATGGTGGTGCTGCGCAAGAATAATGCGCTAAGTCACCTGCTCAAGGTGCAGCCGCTGCTAGCCCGGTTCCCTTATGCCAGCGCGGGGCTGGTCGGACAGGATGAGCCGATCATGGTCCTGCGCATCGCCGCTGAAAGCCCGGTGGATAACGCTTGGCTGGTAGAACTGGACCGTCTGCTGGAGATGGACGATGACCTGTCGGCCATGACCTACCAGGATGTTCGCCGCGGCATTTCCAAACGGATACTGGTGCACGACGGTGAAGTGGTGGCGGCGCGTCTGTCCGGCGTTGTGCCGCCATGGCTGAAGGACGGCATGGCGAAAGGGCTGCCCGCCGAAGCGGTGCGCGCATGGCTGCTGGCGCCGCTGGCCGCGCCACCGTCCGGTGTTATGCAACGCGGGCGCATCGTCTGCAACTGCCTGAACGTGGCGGAGAACGAAATCCGTGAGGCGCTGGCGGCTGATATGGACTTCGCCGGGTTGCAGGAAAAACTCAAATGCGGCACGCAATGCGGTTCGTGCGTACCGGAGATCAAACGGATGTTTATTCAGCACGGCATATTAGGAGCGAAATCATGAAAAAAATGAAACTGGTCATGGTCGGCAACGGCATGGCCGGGGTGAGAACCCTTGAGGAATTACTGAAAATTTCCCCGGATCTTTACGACATCACGGTGTTCGGCGCCGAATCGCATGCCAATTACAACCGCATCATGCTGTCGCCGGTGCTGGCGGGCGAGCAGACTATACAGGACATCATGCTGAACGATGTGGACTGGTATGCGCAGAACGGCATCACGCTCCACCTCGGCAAAAAGATCACGAAAATCGACCGCCAGCGCCGCACTGTCGAGACCGAAGACGGCATGGTGGCGGAATATGACCGCCTGTTGCTGGCGACCGGATCGAATCCTGTGATGCTGCCGGTACCTGGCGGTGAGCTGGATGGCGTGGTGAGCTTCCGCGACATCCGCGACGTCGATGCGATGCTGGAGGCTTCGGCCCGGTACAAACATGCGGTAGTGATCGGCGGCGGCCTGCTCGGACTGGAAGCGGCAAACGGCCTGATGCTGCGCGGCATGGATGTGACCGTGGTGCACCTCGCGCCGTGGCTGATGGAGCGTCAGCTGGACCAGACTGCGGCACGCATGCTACAAAAGAATCTGGAAGCCAGGGGGCTGAAATTTTTGCTGGAGAAACAAACTGAGCAGCTTGTCGGCAAGAACAGTCGCGTCGTCGCCGTGCGTTTCAAGGATGGCCAGGAAATCCTTGCCGACCTGGTGGTAATGGCGGTGGGCATCCGCCCCAACGTGGCGTTGGCCGAATCCGCCGGCATCCACTGCAATCGCGGCGTGGCGGTGAACGACACCATGCAGACCTATGACCCGCGCATCTATGCCGTGGGCGAATGCGTCGCCCATCGCGGCGTGTCCTACGGCCTGGTAGCGCCGCTGTTCGAAATGGCCAAAGTGTGCGCCAACCACCTGGCCCTGCTGGGATATGGCCGCTATGTCGGCTCGACGGTTTCAACCAAGCTCAAGGTTACCGGCATCGACCTGTTTTCGGCGGGCGATTTCAGCGGCGCCGAGGGTGCCGAGGAAATCGTGCTGTCCGACCCGGTGGGCGGGGTTTACAAGAAGCTAGTGATCCGCGACAACAAGCTCGAAGGCGCGGTGTTATACGGCGATACGGCTGACGGCGCCTGGTATTTCCAGCTGTTGCGGGAAGGCCGCTGTATCGGCGCAATCCGCGACCACCTGATGTTCGGTCAAGCCAACATCGGCACCGGCGGTCATCAAGGCCAGACCCACGCCGCCGCCATGTCGGACGAGATGGAAGTGTGCGGCTGCAACGGCATCAGCAAGGGCACAATCGTCAAGGCGATCAAGGAAAAGGGGCTGTTCACCATCGAGGACGTGCGCAAGCACACCAAGGCATCAAGTTCGTGCGGTTCGTGCAGCGGCCTGGTGGAGCAGATACTGGCTTCAACGCTGGGCGGGGATTATTCCGCCGCGCCCGCCGCGAAGTCGATGTGCGGCTGCACCGAGCACACTCATGAGGAAGTGCGCGCGGCAATCCGCGAGCATAAGCTGCTGTCCATTCCGGACACCATGAAGTTCATGGAATGGCGCACCCCGAACGGCTGCGCCAGCTGCCGCCCGGCGCTCAACTACTACCTGATCTCGACCTGGCCGAAAGAAGCCGCCGACGACCCGCAATCGCGCTTCATCAACGAGCGGGCCCACGCCAACATCCAGAAAGACGGCACTTTCTCGGTGGTGCCGCGCATGTGGGGCGGGCTGACCAACGCCGGCGAGCTGCGCCGCATCGCCGATGTGGCCGACAAGTACCAGGTGCCGATGATCCGCGTCACTGGTGGGCAGCGCATCGACCTGTTTGGTATCAAGAAGGAAGATTTGCCTCGGGTATGGGCCGACCTCGACATGCCCTCCGGCTACGCCTATGGCAAGGCGCTACGCACGGTAAAAACCTGCGTGGGCAGCGAATTCTGCCGTTTCGGCACGCAGAACTCGACCCGGATGGGCATCGATCTGGAAAAAACCTTCTGGAAAATGTGGGCGCCGCACAAGGTCAAGCTCGCCGTGTCGGGCTGCCCGCGCAACTGCGCCGAAGCGGCGATCAAGGATGTCGGCATCATCGGCGTCGATTCCGGATGGGAAATCCACATCGCCGGCAACGGCGGCATCAAGACCGAGGTGGCGCAATTCTTCGCCAAGGTAAAAACGGCCGAGGAAGTGCTGGAATACAGCGGCGCCTTCCTCCAGCTTTACCGCGAGGAAGCGCGCTACCTGGATCGCACCGTGCACTGGGTGCAGCGCGTCGGCCTGGATTACGTCAAGGCCAGGGTGGTCGATGACGCCGAAAACCGCAAGGCGCTTTATGAGCGGCTGCTGTTCGCGTTGCAGGATACCCAGGATCCCTGGTCGGAGATGGCGGCCGCTCCAGCCCGAAAAGAGTTCGAGGTGATTTCGGCTTAATTCCATTTCCAAAGCAGAGTGGCACTTGTAGGAGCGACCTTCCGGTCGCGATATTCGGTGGATCGCGACCGGGAGGTCGCTCCTACAGGGGCTTTGTTTCGCTATATGAGCCGCTACTCAGAAATGGGTGCTGTAAACCAGCTGCCCGTTGGTCTGCTCGTGGCTGGTGGTGATGCCGGTCGCGCCCGAGGTCGCCGTCACCTTGGGCGCATAGCTGAAGGCCAGATCGAGGTGGGAACGCTTGCCGGTGACATAGCCTATGCCGGCGGTGACGTGATTCTCGATGGTCGCCGGGAACAGGTAGTGGAGGTATTTGTCAGGCACCGGGTTGTTCGCCATGTTGATGCCGCCGCGCAGGGTCAGCGCATCGGTCATGCGGTAGGCGGCGCCCAGCATCACGACGTGCTGGTCGTCCCATTCCTGGTAGAAGGTCACGTTCATGGGCAGGCCATTAAAGCCGGCAGCCATGCCGACATTGCCGGCCGGGGTGAATTCCATCCTGAAATCCTTCATCACGGCCTTCCAGTTGATGCGCTTGTAGTCGGCTGCCAGCATCCACCTTTCGCTCGCTTCATAGGCAATACCCATGCCGTAAGTATCCGGCCACTGAAAATCCTTCACCGTCATTTTGCCCGACACCGGGATCAGCAGGTTGGCCGGGCCGCCATTGATGTCGACATTAAAGGAAACTGTCGCATCCTGCGCTTCCAGATCGTCCAAGCGAGTCTTAGAATGGTAGGTGGCGCCGATGGTGGTCTTGCTGTCCAGCTTGTAGGTGAAGCCGATCTTGCCCGCATAGCCGGTGCCGACCGCTTGGCCGGTAAAGTCATTCTGGTTGGAAAAATCGAAATAGCCCCAGTTGACTGCGCCGATCTGGCCGGGAGCGGCACCTATTATCCCGCCGAAAGCGCCGACCATGGGTCCTGAAGCCGATGCCATCGGCGAAGCACCCCCCGCCATTTGCATGAAGGATGCGCCGTTGATCGCCATTTTCAAATCCATGCCGGCCCAAACGTAATCCAACGAGCCGCCGATTTTCAGATTCGGGCTGACCTCATAGGCCAGCGGCAGAATCATCCTCCCGACGCTGACTTCAGAGCGGTTGACCAGTCCCGGGGAAACCGGCTGTTTGGCCGGGTTGGAGAAAATCGAATCGCTGCCGTATTCAGCTCCCATGCCGCCCTGGCCATAAACCCCGATGCCGAACAGCAGTCCGTCGTGCTTCCTGACCCAGCCGAAGGCCGGCCCACCGAAGAAATCGGCGCTGGAACGGTTGGTGGTGCCGCCGTCGGACGATCCCACCTGCGGCGCGAGAAAACCGAGCGCCAGATCAAGGTTGGCCCCCTCATCCATCATCGCCAGCGTCGCCGGGTTGTTCATCATCGCCGCCGTACCGTTGTCGTAGGCCATCGAAGCGCCGCCCATGCCCAACGCTATTGCGCCGTAACCTTCCATATTCATGCCATTAGTCGCGGAGGCTAACTGCGAGCCTTGTCCAATGAGGAATGAGCCTGAACGAGGCCTGTATTTCCAACCAGGAATGAGCCTGAAGCGGCAAGATT
>PFJY01000156.1 GCA_002784065.1 Hydrogenophilales bacterium CG_4_10_14_3_um_filter_58_23
ACCCGTTCGTCCAATCACACCTAATCTTGCCGCTTCAGGCTCATTCCTGGTTGGAAATACAGGCCTCGTTCAGGCTCATTCCTCATTGGACAAGGCTAGTCATCTAAAATTCACTCATTTCAGGGTAAAATACTTAATTTTTCTCAAGTGCGGGTGCACGCACAAGGTAAAGCGCATTATGGACCTGAATCAATTTCTGGGGCTGGGCGACGGTTCTGAAGACCCACAAGAAACCCGCAAACGCCTTCAGCTATATATCAACCTGAAGTTGTATTCGTCGGGGCAGCCTCCCTGCCTGGATGGAGGAAGTGGCGATTTCCTGGCCGTTGCACACGATCTTCTGAAAAGCTATCGGGAAAAATCCCGCTTGTTGAGCGGTTACTTGTGCCCGCCCGATCAGCGCATCCAGACTTTCCTTGACGATTATCTTGCCGATGCCGCAGAGGGCACCGTGCCCCGGCTACCGGAAAATACGCTGGTACTCGACCGCCATGGCGTGGCCAGGGAGCTTTCCCTGCCGGTGAACAAGAATGAGTTCTTGGGTAATTATGTCAGCAGTTATCGCATCCGCAACGGGGTGCTGCACAATCCGGTGAGCGACCGTCGCACAACCAAGGGCTTATTCCACATCGCCGAGGGCGGGCTGCCGATTCCCGGCGACAAGAAGGCGGTTCCCAAGGCCACTTTTGCGCGTCTGCTGCGCGCGGCGCTCACCCCCCCGAAACATCTGCTGCACTTGCCGTTCACCGCTGGGCAGCCGGAGGAAGCTGCAATGTTCGTTTCACTGCTGCTGCGCCCGGTAATCTGCCCCGAAATTCCGGGCCGCGAACCGGAAAAGATCATGGAGATTCGTTTCTTCGCGCCCGGCGGTCTGGTGAGCAATCTGGATTTTGTGGAAAGCATCTTCGGCAATGGCGGCAACCCGGTACTGCCGTCGAACGATGTCGGGCTGGACGTGGATCACTGGTCCGGGCACACCGGCTGCGTGATACTGGCACCCCACCTGACCCGGTTCACCAAGAAAGCGCTGGGGTTGCCCCACCGGGACGCGGCAACGCCTCGCCAGCAAGCAGACGGCATGTGCTGGCTGAATGAAAACGAACTGTACAACGAGGGCTCCGCGTTCAAGATCACCGCACGCGACGAGCGCGGCGTGATCGTCACCATTCTGGCCGATAATTACTTCGGATACTGCAAGAAAGAGGTCAAAACCCAGATCAGCTATGCCGCCAACCTTTTCGGGCTGGCCGAAGAGGAACACGCGGGCGGCGCGCTGGCATTCCCACGCCACAACCACGGCGAAGAATTCGGCGTAGACAGCATCACCCGCGCACCGGGTTACCGCTTCGAGGAGATCGTGACCCATTACGGCGACTTGATGACCGTGCAGCCGGAAGGCTATGCCATCGACAAAGTGCATCCTGAAGTCATTTACGTGCCGCAGGAACTGCGTATGGATCTTCCCGCGCAAACCATCAGTTGGGTGAAGGATGGCTCGCCGCAGACCATCAAGCTGCGTCCGGGCCATATCTACGTGCAGCCCAACGGCTACAAGGTCGAGATGCAGAAGCATCCGGGTGCGCCATCATGGCGATTGGTGGGCACGGATGCGGAAGGCACCTTCTGCCATAAGCCCTGCACCGTGTCGGGCGGAGGGAAGTCGGAGATTTCCAAGTCGCTGAATGACGCGGTGATCTATGGCCCGCTGTTCGTGGCCGATCTGGAGAAGGATATCGTCCAGGTCGAAAAAATCATCAAGAAAGATTACGCCGGGCGCTTCAAACCGGGGTTCGAGCATGAGGATCGAGATGCGGCCCGCACCTTGCTCAGCGCCGAGCGCAGCCTGGGGTCGGTAATCAAGGTGCTCACTCCCTCCCCCTCCAACACCGGGGAATACAACGCCTGGCTGGAAGGAATTCCCGACCGCATTTTAGCTCTGGTGTTCATCATCAAGCGCACGTATCACCCGGAATGGGGCGACGATTGGCGCAAACATCTGTCGACGGATTTCGTTAACGGCCATCCCGGCCATGAGCTCAAGCTCGGTGAAAGAAAGCTGGTCGGTTCCTATTTGCGCATCGGGTTTGCGGAAAACGGGGCGTGGCGCGTGTTCAAGTTACGCCAGGATTTCATCGCCGCCGACAAGGTGCAGATGGAGGACGATATCAGCGCCTCGGTGGTCGTTCCCGCCGCATCACTGCCCAATGTCTCGCCGAAAAGCGACGATCCTTCCGTCAAGCTCGTCCGCAACTGCGAGTACCGCCTGTTCCAACGCCCCGACGAGGCGGTTCATCGTGGATTTGATCTCCAGACCGAACAGGACATGGCGCTGCGCGACAATTTTCTGGCGAATTTCGAGCCGCTCCATGGCGAGGTATTGACGAAAATCATCGATGACGTGGTGGGGTTCGACCAGTACACCGACCCCATGCGCAAGATTCTTCGCGAAGCCCATGCAGCCCATGAATACGTGGTGTCCTCCGCGCATCCGCGCCTGGTGGACGGCAAGCCGAGCCAGAATCCCCGTTACCTGCAACTGCGGCCCGATCTCGCCAATCCAGTACGACGCTACGTGGCGGAAATCGGCGCCCGGTTCAGTCGCCGGGTTCCTTTGGGCACACCCGTCATCGAACCCGTCAACGCGGTGCTGGTGGGCCGTCGCAACAACCCGCCGGAACCCGGCATCCGTCCCCTGGCCGTGTATAACCCGATTCACTACCAGGAACTGCCCGAGCTGTTCATGGACTTCGTCTGTAGCCTTACCGGCAAATCGCCGTCCACGACCGGCGCAGGCAGCGAAGGCGCGCTCACCAAAGGGCCGTTCAACGCCCTCCGGCCCACTGCGGATCTCAACAATACGCTGGTGTCCTTCATCCTTACGGGTTACGCCGGCTATTCCACCGCAGCGGGTTATATCGGCCCAAATCTCCGCATCGACCACGACATCAGCCTGCTGGTGCCGGAAATCTGGTCGCGCCTGAAGCCGCAGGAACGGAACCCGAGCTTCCTGATCGAAAATGGCTACCTGGAAAAGGTGCAGGATTTCCAATATCAAGGCCGCCTGATCCAGGCGAGCCGCCTCGGCTACCGCATCACGGAACGCTTCGTACACGGTTTCATGGGCAAGATGTTCGATGCGCCCCGTGCGGTATTCGGCGAGCAAATTCTGCGCCCGGAAACCCAGGATATGGCGGTGTTCGTGGATGGGGTGGAAAATATCGTTGAAGCGCAGCAAAAGGTGGCGATCTGCTATCTGGAGGACGGCAGCATCGAAGAGGCTTGCCCACCGCTCAAGGCGCTGCTTCACATCATGGCCAATGGCCATGATGAGGGGAAAGACGTGCATGACCCGGCCATCCGGTCCTTGTTTACCCGTGAAACCTTACTCGCTTCGGATTGGTACCAGGAACGATTAAAGACGAAGCAGGTGCGGGACATCCATCTTTGGGAACGCCATATCGCTTACCTGGATATCTTCGCCCGCCGCACCAGCCACCAGGATATGGCTGAACGGCTTGATATCCAGGAACGGCTCGAAGGCGCCAAGGCCAAGTTGGAATGGGTAACGAGCACGGCCTACCTGCAAAGCCTGAGCGGCACTATCGGAGCCGATCCGTTGCGTCTGGTGCCGTTGTGAATAGCTGTTGAAATCCGCGTAAATCCGATTGTGAGGTTGAATTTCAGTCGCGGTAAATGGGCAATACGTGGCTTCAGCCAGGATAATGGACAGCAACCAAGCAGATGCGCTACAAGTCGTCAATTATCTTGTTGCCAAATCAAACGGATCTTACCCTGAAGCCGCGCGCTGGTTCAGACTTTAAACCATTAATAAAGCACCCCGCAGCAAGCTGCGGGGTATTAACTGCGCTTTCCAATCCGCTGGCCTTCAGCCAGCCTTCGCCCCAAGGGACGGGGAATTGAACCCACAGAGATTAAAATGTCGGAATGACAGCCATGCTATTTGGGTTGACACACATATTTGAGTACCGCTTCTTCGATACTCTCTGGAGAAGCAACGGTTTCTTCTGGATTTTGAATGGCCTGATTGCTGACCAGCGACATGTTTTCATCATAAGCATCCACCGTCAGCCTCGACGTGGTCTGGCGCCGGCAATCAGCCTTGCTCGATATCACCAGGTATTTTATGCCACGCTTGCCGATGCGGTATTCATTCAAATCCCCGAAAACGTGGCGAGTTACATAAGCGAAAACCGGCGGCGTACCGACAATGCTGGAGGTGTCGATCTCACGCACGTTGTCGCCGACCTGGATCACTGGCGCCCATTCAGCCGCCTGCGCGGAAAAGTTCACAACAAGGCTCAAAACGGCAGTTGCCGCATACTGACACCAACAATTCCACATCAATTTACTCCTCAATCAATTCACATTAGACTTGCCCATACCAAACGTCCTCCAATGTGCGTAAGGCGTAATCACATTGGACGTCAATAAGCGAAGCGCATTGCGCCATATCTTGTACAACAACCATGCGGTGGAATACGCTGGCGATATTCCACCCATCAATTCAAAGCCAAACCATCAACCCCATCTCCAGCGGATGGGTCAGGAGTTCCCGCCAAGGGTAAACGCGGATCTTGTAATCAAGATGGCCACACCGGTCGGGGGCCAAGTCGAGGGTGAACAGATGTTCCCCGGTCGCCTCCACGGATCCCTGGAACGAGAAGCTGAAGTGCAGGTAATCCTTCATCTCCTTGCGGGTCGGGCGGCGCATCATCAGTTCGACCACCACATCCTCCGGCGCCAGGCCGTTCAATTTCAGGGTAACGTCGAAGCGCACTTTGTCGCCGAACTGGATGTGCTTCTTCGGCGTATCCAGGCGGCGAATTTCGACGCCCTGCCAAGCCGCGCGGATTTTAGTTTTCCAGGCTGAAAGATTTTTCGCATTTGCATAGCCATCGCGGGCGTACAGTTCGCCTTGGCGACTGGCCTGCAGGTAGAAGCGGGACACATATTCGCCCACCATCCGGTTGGAATTGAAACGTGGCAACAGGGTGCCGATCGAGCGCTTGGAACGCTTGACCCATTCCACTGAATGGCCCAGCTTGCCGCGATCGTAGTATTGGGGCACGACACGGTCCTGCAGTATCTCGTAAAAGGTCTGGCTGTCTTCCTTGTTGCGGCGGTAGTCGTCCATGTAGGTCGGTGCCGGCTTGATCGCCCAGCCGTTGGTGCCGTCGTAGCCCTCGCCCCACCAGCCGTCCAGCACCGAGAGATTGATCGCGCCGTTAATACCCGCTTTCATGCCCGAAGTGCCGCTCGCTTCGAGCGGGTAAACCGGGTTGTTGAGCCACACGTCCACTCCCGCCACCAGCCTGCGCGCCAGCCCCATATCGTAGCCTTCCACCAGCAGCACCTTGCCCTCGAATTCCGGCATGTGGGACATACCCTGAATATGCCGGATCAAATCCTGGCCTGGGCGGTCGGCTGGGTGCGCCTTGCCGGCAAAAATGAACAGCACCGGACGGTCGGCCTCGGAAATGATCTGACTCAGCCAGGTCGGATCTTCGAACAACAGCGCGGCGCGCTTGTAGGTGGCGAAGCGGCGGGCGAAACCGATGGTGAGGACGTTCGGATTGAGGGGATCGATATGTTTCAGCAACCGGTCGAGGTGGGCTTCGGAGCCGTGGTTGCGGAAATGCTGCTGGCTGATGCGAAAGCGCACCAGTTCGAGCATTTGCGACTTGAGCGACTGGCGCACGCTCCAGAACTGGTGGTCGGGTATATCGTCGATACGCGCCCAGTAGCCCGGATCGGTGAGATTATGGCGCCACTCGTAGCCGAACTGGTTGTCGAACAGGTCTATCCATTCCTGCGCCAGGAAAGTCGGCACGTGCACGCCGTTGGTGACGTAGCTCATCGGGTTTTCCTCGGGCGCCAACTGCGGCCACTGGCTGGCGCAGATGCGCGAGGATACTTCGCCATGGATGCGGCTGACGCCGTTGTGGAAGCGCGAGCCGCGTAGCGCCAGTGCGGTCATGTTGAAATCCGGCCCATCCGGTGTCCTGCCCAAGGAAAGAAACGCTTCGCAGCTGATTTTCAGCTCCTGGCACAAGTGCTGAAAATAGTCGCAGATCGCGTTTGCGGCGAAATGGTCGTGCCCCGCCGGCACCGGCGTGTGGGTGGTGAACACGGTATTGCCGGCAGCCGCTTCCAGCGCGCTGGCGAAATCCAGCCCCTCGGCGACCAGGTAGCGGGCACGTTCCAACACCAGGAAGGCAGCATGGCCCTCGTTGATGTGCCACACCGTGGGCTTCAGTCCCAGCGCTCTGAGGGCGCGCACGCCGCCGACGCCAAGGACGATTTCCTGCATGAGGCGCATGTTGCTGTCGCCGCCGTAAAGCTGGTGGGTGATATCGCGATCCTCAGGCGTATTTTCCTCCAGGTCGGTATCGAGCAGGTACAGCGTGACGTGACCGACCCGCGCCTGCCATACCTTGACCGTTACTTTCCGTCCCGGCAGGTCAACGGCAACGTGCATCTCTTTGCCATCCTCCCCCAGAGTAGGAACGATCGGCAGGTCTTCGAAATCCGAATCGCTGTAAGTGGCAATCTGGTTGCCTTCGCCGTCGATAATCTGGGAAAAGTAGCCTTGGCGGTAGAGTAAGCCAACCGCAACGAAGGGCAGGCGCAGGTCACTCGCCGACTTGCAGTGGTCGCCGGCGAGTATGCCGAGGCCACCGGAATAGATCGGGAAGCTTTCGTGAAAGCCAAATTCGGCGCAAAAATAGGCGATCAGATCGCCTTCCTTGAACTGTTCGTGGTTACCGCCGCGACGCAACGGCTCGTTGTGGTAGGTATCGTAAGCCGACAGCACGCGGTTGACGGTGGCCAGAAACACCTGATCCTCCGCCGCTTCCACCAGGCGTTTTTCGTCCACCCGGCGCAGGAATACCTTGGGATTATGTCCGACCGCATCCCACAAGCCGGGATGCAGGCGCGCGAACAAGGTCCGGGTCGGCTTGTCCCAACCATACCAAAGGTTGCTGGCAAGCTCTTCCAGGCGCAGCAGCTTGCGCGGAATCTTCGGGTTGACCTCGATGACGAAAGTGGTGCCTTGCTTCATGGTGGTTCCTTCATAGCCACAAACGAAAGCATGTAGGTTGGGTTGGACGAAGCCGCTATCGCGGAGAAATATTTCCCACCAATCTGATTTATTGACATAATTCCTCCTCGACCCGCAAGGGATT
>PFJY01000119.1 GCA_002784065.1 Hydrogenophilales bacterium CG_4_10_14_3_um_filter_58_23
TCACAGCGATCGACGTATAGGTCAAACCTTGGTGAGTCCCCCGGCATAGCCGGGGGTTTACCTTGTTAAATTATTGCCACCACCACAACACCAAAAAGCACCGGAGGCTAAAGACGCAGCGATGCAGGAGGTGAAAATTGACGGGAACCACACGCCGGAACCGCCTAAAGCAGCAGAACAAGCACCGCAACCGGAATCCGGACAGCCTCTGACCGAACCTGCACCGCAACAGGCAGACAATACCACGACACCCACTGCGGAGGTTCCCGCCCCGACCGAAGCCGACATCCCGACGCAAATCGAAGCCCTGAAGAAACAAAACCAGGAAATGCAGGCGCAAATCGAGGCGCTAAAGAAACAGTCCGCTGCTGAAAGGCCGACGATATCCACCGCCTCCGCCACGCCCCGTGATGGCGTGCTGATCATCAATGGCAAGAACGCAAAGGAAAGCGTCCAGGGACTGAAAAAAGTCATCGAGGGCATGAATGGCACTTCAGGTGCAAAAGATACCGGAAAGAAATAGGGGACGATCTCAGCGCTGGGTCGCCCTGATATCGTACGGACACTGACCCTTTTTTACGGATGGCCGGGGCCGAGGTTCTGAGTGCGGATGAAGATGTGTTTCAAACAACTTTGCCATGATCCTAGAAACCTCAGTTGACCGCTCGACTGAATATTTAACACCTTAATTCCAATAAGTTTATTCATCATTTACCGTTTCACCCGGTTGGTGAGCCCGCTACGAGGTGGATTGCACGGTTTTTGCGGCGCATGGCGGCGTTGCAACTCCTTGGAATGGAACAACCATTCCGCGTCGTTGCGCCTTGCCCTGCGCCCCAAAAACCGCACACTCCACCCCGTCCAACTAAGGTTTCCAGGATGATTTCTCCTGATGTGTTTTACTGGTATCAACCGAACTTGAACAGAATCCCGTAGCCGCCACGCGGGTATTTCCAGTGCACATTACGGAAATCGTCGCAGATGATGCGGCAGGTGCCGCATTCCAGGCAACCATCGGTGATCAGCACCACCTTGCCGTTGCCTTCCAGAGTGTAGCAGCCCGCCGGGCAACAGACCGTGCACTGCTGGGTCTTGCATTCATATTCGCAGACATCCGGCTTGACGATCCTGATGTGGGGCCGCTCGGCGTCCACCCGGTAGCGGTTCTGGAACAGTTTTTCTTCGACTTTGACGATCATCTGAAGGCCCTCCAAAATTTGCAGGCATCGCCTGCTGTTCGCGCCGCCAGCGGCGCCCCTGCCACGATCATCTGAAGGCCCTCCAAAGCTTGTAGGCATCACCCATCAACCCAAACAAGGAACGCTTTGCGCGGAAGCTGGAAAATATCTCGCGTTCCTTGGTTTTCTTGTCGACGCCGTCCACATGCAGCATGTGGTGAGCGGAACGGTTGACCAGTTCCGGGTAGATGGTAAAAAACTGGCGGTTGGCATCGAAAATTTCCGGCATCTCCTGGTATTTCTTCAGGTCCTTCATGACGAAGCTGCCGTCCAGACGGCTGCGATAGATGGAAAGATTTGCCGCCGTCATCGCCTTGCCTTCTTTCACCAGGTCGATCACGGTTTCCGCCGCGATCCGGCCAGTGGTCATCGCCAGGTTGGAGCCTTCGCGGTGCACCGCGTTGACGAACATGCCGGAATCTCCGACGATCAGCCAGCCATCGCCATACAGCTTGGGAATCGTCTTGTAGCCGCCTTCCGGGATGAGGTGGGCGGTGTATTCCTTCATCTCCCCGCCAGCCAGCAGCGGCTTGATCGAAGGATGGTTTTTCATCTGCTCCAGCAGAGCGTAGGGCGTGGTTTTCTGCTCTTTGAAATCCGACAACATGCAGCCCACGCCGACGGCGATGGACTCCTTGTTGGTGTAGAGAAAGCCGGTACCCATCATGCCTTGGGTAATCTTGCCGAACAGCTCGATCACCACGCCCTCTTCCTCGCCGATATTGAAACGCTCCTGCAGGGTTTCCTGCGGCATGAAGTGGATTTCCTTCACCGCCAGCGCCACGTTCTTCGGCTCCAGCTCGGGGTGGAAGCCGGCCTTCCTGGCAAGCAGGGAATTCACCCCGTCCGCCAGGATCACCACGTCGGCGTAAATGCTGCCGCCGTCGCGATCCACCTGCACCCCGACCACCCGGTTGCTTTCGTCGCGCAGCAGATCGGTGACCGTGGTCTCGCAGATCACCAGCGCGCCCGCCTCCTGCACCTTGGCCGAGAACCACTTGTCGAACTGGGCGCGGATGATGGTGTAGCGGTTGAACGGCTCCTTGTTGAAGCCGTCCGAACGGTAATGGGTGCCCACAAAAGAATCGTCATCCATCACCCACATGCGCTGCTCGATGATATGCCGCTCCAGCGGCGCATCGTCGCGGAAATCGGGGATCATCTTCTCCAGCGCATCGGCGTAAAGGATTGCCCCCTGCACGTTCTTCGAGCCAGCATATTCGCCCCGCTCCATTTGCAGCACCTTCAAGCCTGACTTGGCCAGAGTATAGGCGGCGGCATTGCCGGAAGGCCCGGCGCCGACCACAATGGCATCAAATTTTTCACTCATGTGATTCTCCTGATTCAGCTAGTTCTTTCACCGCAGAGGACGCGGAGGTTATGATTGACGAGTGATGCCTGGTTTTCCTCTGCGTCCTCTGCGGTTCAATTGCTTTTCCTAAATTCATTCCACTAACCCGCTTTTTTAACCGACGCCAGCTTCTGCCGGAACGCCTCGGTCAATGCGGGCACCACGGTCATGGCGTTGCCGACGATGCCGTAGGTGGCGAAGTCGAAGATCGGTGCATTGGGGTCGTTGTTGATCGCAATGATGCAATCCGAGGCATCCATCCCGACCCGGTGCTGGATCGCGCCGGAGATGCCGGCGGCGATGTAGAGCTTGGGCCGCACGGTCTTGCCCGACTGCCCCACCTGCCGCTCCAGATCGACCCAGCCGGCCTGCACCACGGGGCGCGAGGCACCCACTTCGGCGCCGAGCACTTGGGCGAGATCCCAGATCAACTGGAAATTCTCCGGCTTCTTCATGCCACGCCCGCCGGCCACGATGATGTCGGCGAAGGCGAGTTGCGGCTTGTCCTGCATGGCATCGGGAATATATTCCAGCACTTTGGTGATGATGCTGCTTTCCACCATCCCGAGCGGATGCTCGATCACCCTTCCGGTGCGGCTTGCGTCGCGCTCCGCCATGGCCATCACGCGCGGTCGAACGGTGGCCATCTGCGGCCGGTAATTGAGGGTGACGATGGTGCACAGCAGGCTGCCGCCGAAGGTGGGGCGGGTGGCGGCCATGCTGCGGTTGTCCGGGTCGATGGTCAGCGCGGTGCAGTCGGCAGTAAGACCGGTCTGCAAGGTCGTCGCCACGCTGCCGGCCAGATCGCGGCCCTGGGTGGTGGCCCCGAGCAGCAGGATTTCCGGCTGGTAAGTGTTGACCAGATTGGTCATCCCCTTGGTGAAGGGCTCGTTGCGGTAGTCCTTGAGAATGTCGTCTTCCATCAGGTAGCACAGGTCGGCGCTGTGGTATATCGCCTCGGTGCAGAACCGGCGTGTCGGTTCGCCGGGCGCGCCTAGCACCACGCCGACCAGTTCCACGCCGAGCATGTCGGCGAGCTTCCTGCCCTCGCCCATCAGTTCCCACGAAACCGGGTGAACCTGCCCCCGCTCGTGCTCGACGAACACCCATACGCCCTTGTAGCTGGCAAGCTTGGGGTCCAGCTCGAATTTGCGTTTTTTCCTGGCTGGTGCTTCACTCATGGCTATTTCCTCGTAAATGGTTTCTTTGGCTTTTCACCCTCTCCCCAACCCGCCCCCTCGATGGGGAGGGGCGATCGACTTCCCTTCGGGGAGGCGTTGTTTCTATTGGGCGCGCTTGGCGATTTCTTTTTCTACTGCCGGGAAGCGGGTGAACATCTTGGCCAGCACCGTCACGGCCAGATCCTTGGGATCGCCGCTTTCCACCGCTATCATCTCGGCGCGCTCCGACTTCGGAGTCGGCGCGAACACCTTGCTCACCACCGTGGGCGAACCTTTCAGGCCGATTTTGGCAATATCCTCGTCTACGATACCGGCTTCCTCCCTACTCCACCGCTTGAGCGGGTGGCGGGCGGCGCGGAACATGTTGGGCATGTTGGCGAAGCGCATCTGGTTGTTGCCATCCAGCACCGTCACCAGGCAAGGCAGGCGGGTTTTCAGTACCTGAACGCCGCCCTCGGCGCGACGCTCCACCACGATTTCAGCTTTGTCTGGCTTGACCGAAACAACCTTCGAAACATAGGTCAGCAGTTGCATGTCCAGCCGCTTGGCCACGCCCGGCCCGACTTGGGCGGTGTCGCCGTCGATGGTCTGCTTGCCGGTGAACACCATGTCCACCGGCATGTTTTTCTGGATCTGGCGGATCGCCGAGGCCAGCGCGAAGCTGGTCGCCAAGGTGTCCGCTCCGGCGAAGGCGCGGTCGGTAATCAGGATCGCGTCGTCGGCGCCGAACGACAGCGCCTTGCGCAGGGCGGCCTCGGCTTGAGGTGGGCCCATGGTAATCACCGTGACCGTGCCGCCGTGTTGGTCCTTGAGGCGCAACGCCTCTTCCAGGGCGAACAGGTCGTAGGGGTTGATAATCGCCGGCACGCCCTGGCGCATGATGGTGTTGGTCACCGGATGGACACGGATCTGCGCGCTGTCCGGAACCTGTTTGATGCAGACAACGATATGCATGAGACGCTCCTTTCAGGCCACTTGTTTCCGCATTGACAATGCCGCGCGAACGTTCTCCACCGAAACGGTTTTCACCCCTTCGGCATCGCGGAATACCTTGAAAACCTTCTCCCTGACCGCGCTGGAATGGACAAAATCCTGGTAGGCCTTTTCCATCAAGTTTCGGCAGGTTTCAAGCGCTTCCGCTTCGTCGCAATCGGTGGATAGCTTCGCCTGCCGCAGGTACTGGTGGAAGCGCTGCAGGATGTGCAGACGGTTCACATGCACCACTGCAGGCTGGTATTCGACGGCAAAGAATTCCAGAAACTCTTCGGTAGTAGAAAGGTTTTTCAAGGCTCGCATCAATATTTCCATCTTTTTAACTCCCAACAGTCAAACTTCAAGGTGCGACCGAGACCGCGCCGCAGTTTCCAGATAAAACCGCTTCAACTCAATGACACCGGGCGCATGCTTGGTTGCCCCGGCGTAACGGCGAATACGCATCAGAATGGCGCCTGCCCTCAGCGCGTCGAGCAATATCCCCATTTCGGCATAGGCCCTGATTACCGCGTTGCTGCCGGAATGCTTGCCCAGCACCAACCGGTGGTCGCGTCCGACTTCTTCGGGGTCGAAATTCTGGTAATTGGCGCGGTTCTTGATCAACCCGTCCACGTGGACGCCGGATTCGTGGGTGAAAACCCCTTCCCCGACAATGCTCTTGTTGGCCGACACCGGGCGTCCCGATGCCAACGCCACCAGGCGCGAAATCTGCGGGAAATGCTGGCCATCGATCCCGCACTCGATGCCGTGCAGGTGGCGCAGCGCCATCACCGCCTCTTCCAGCGGCGCGTTACCGGCGCGCTCGCCGAGGCCGTTAACGGTGGTGTTGATATGGGTCGCGCCCGCCTTCACCGCCGCCAGGGTATTGGCGGTCGCCAGCCCGAGGTCGTCGTGGGCATGCATTTCCACCTCCATGTCCACAGTGACCCGCAGGGTACGCAGCACTTCGTAAGTGGCGAACGGATCCAGCACTCCCAGCGTATCGGCAAAGCGGAAGCGGCGGGCGCCGGCGTATTCGGCAGCCTCAGCCGCCTGGAGCAGAAAATCGATGTCGGCGCGGGAGGCGTCCTCCGCGCCGACGCTCACCTCCATCCCCAAATCCAGGGCCGCCGGCACGAAGCGACGGATGGCCTGCAACACCCACTCGCGGTCGCGCTTCAACTTGTGCCGGATTTGCAGGTCGGACACCGGAATCGACAGGTTGACCATGTTCACGTTGCACTGCGCCGCCGCGCGCAAGTCATCGTCCCGCATCCGCCCCCACACCATGAAGCGCGAATTCAGGCCCATCCCGGCGATGGCGCGGATTGCCTCGCGCTCTTCCGCGCCCATGACCGGGATGCCGATTTCCAGCTCGGGCACGCCGGCGGCTGACAAGGCGCGGGCGATGGCGATCTTCTCCTCGGCGGAAAACGCCACCCCGGCGGTCTGCTCGCCATCGCGCAAGGTCGTATCGTTAACGGTCACCATGATGTTCTCCGTTCAGGCCAGGAATGTTGCTGCATGAACAGGCTTCAGCAAGCACTGTGCCACACTCGTCATGACGGAAATTTATAGTTATTTTTCATACAGTTAAGAATATTCAGATGAAAAACACGGGGAACTTGGAGAGGGAGGAAAGCCGACACAAAACCGCTTTGTCAGGTTTGCGACATAGAAAGGCAAAGGCTAATTGACGCCTCAGTAAGCGGTGGGCAATGGACGGTCAGCGAGGATAGCAGGAGGATAGCAGGGGACAGACCACGGTTTAACCGACTCCAACCCACCGCGATCAAGCATGTGCAGCTTGTCGCAGCACCCGCTCAGCCCATCTGTTAAGGCTCAGCCCGGTGTGCGCTGCGGCCTTGAGTGCCGCGGCATGAACCATGGGATCGACGCGCAGCATCAGTCGCCCGGAAGCAGGTTTTTCAGGGGCCTGCCCCAACTTTTCGCAGGCGGAAACGTAGTCATCGACAGCCTCATGGAATGCGCCCGTAAACGCGGCGACCGATTCTCCATGAAAGCTGATAATGTCGTCGATGTCCAGCACGCGCCCGACCAGGATGTTATCGTCCGGGTCAAACTCCAGGCTGGCGGTATAACCACGGTATGTCATCGTGTTTTTCATGGCGTAATCTCCAGTTTCATCAAAAACTCGCGCACCGCTTTGACGCGATATATCAGCGCTTCGCGCTGCGGATGCGGGCGGTGAAAATAGGCTCGCCGGCCATCTTTCTCGAACGTTACCGACGATCCGCTTCCTTCCACAACATTGCAGCCGATAGCGACCAACAGCGACTCGATATCACCCCACGGCAGATTTCCGCTGATCGGGTCAGAGAAGACGGTCTTGAGCGTCTTGCGATGCTTGCTGTTCATGTGGCTAATGATAGCGCTTTGCAAACAAAGTGCAAGCACTTTCAAATACTCAGAATCTATCCTGATTTCGCTTGCAGGTTCCAACGATATTCGCGGACTGCCGGATTGTCCGGGGGTAACGCGCCGCCTCATGCAGCCAGGGACGCGCAAAACCCAACGCTCAGACGGCTTTGCTAATTCGCATGGTTGAGCGCTACCCGGATACTGTGGAACGTCTCGCCGGCATTTAACCAGGCTCTCGTCAACTCGAGAGAGCGGGGTCGTCCTGTCTCCGCCAACCCCAAGGTGCATAACGGCTTGCCGCTGGAAGAATTCGAGCCGGTATTGACGCTCGATGCGTTCGATGGATAACTTTGAGGAGCGACCTCCCGGTCGCGATCCACCGAATATCGCGACCTGGAGGTCGCTCCTACAGGTAGTTCGCCCTATTCCTCAACACCGAAACACAAGGAATAATCGGCGCACACCGCGCAACTCGGGGCACGGCAGGCTTGGACTTCGGCGCGCTCGCACAACTGCTTGTAGAAGAATTTCTTCCACTTCATGTTGCCGGTGTTGCGGGCGTACAGGGAGGGGAAACGGGTTTGCAGCAGGTCGGAAAGCTCCTGGCGGTTGGACAGCCCCAGATCCTGCCACAGGTGGTTGCCGCCCAGGCAGGCTGCGGCGACGGCGCTGGCGAGCCAGATCGTCTCGTCCCTGCTATCGCTACGGTGATCGAGCAGGAGTTGCAGCAAATCGTCGTATTCGTCGTCGCGCAGAGGCTGGCAACCTGCCTCCGCCACCAGCTCCGGCAAGTCGTTGGCGGCCGGGAAATAGCGCGCCAGCAGCGTCTGGAACGCAGCCGCGTCGAGGCCCAACGGACGCGCCTGGGGCAATGCGCCCCACGACGTTTCCAGCGCCCCGGCAAGGGCGCGAGTTGCCGGATCATCGGGGTTTTCGGCGGCCAGCATCAGCCTGTTTTGAAGTGCTCCCATAATCAAACCGCCAACGCTTCGTGGCTGTAACACTTCTTCGGACATATCTTGGCGCAGGCCTCGCAGCCGATGCAGTTCTTCTCGTTGGCGACGGTCATCACTTTCTTCTCGTACTCCTCGTCGTCATCCTCGTCCGCATCCATCGCGATCAGCTCGCCTTGGTCATCCATGCCCATCAGTTGCAGCACCTCGCGCCCGCAGACCTTGAAGCAGCGGCCGCAGCCGATGCATTTTTCCCGGTTGATGTCCTTGACGAATTTCGGCACCCAGCTCCGGCCATCCGGCATCACTACGCTTGCAAAATTCACGGTCAAACTCCTTTCGTTTTTGCGCGGACCTCAGCCAGCGCCTTGTAAGCCTCGAAGGTTTTTGTTGCCAACTCGGGAATCTGCTCCCAATTGATCGGCAATTCCTCAGACAAATCGTGCAGGTCCATCTTGAACTGGGTCGCTTGGGCGTTCAACTTCTTGACCTGCGCTTTCAATGCCTCCATGTCTTCCATCGCGTTCCCTCTCAGCCGTAATTCGCTACGTCCGGGAACTTGCGGATCATCTCCACCCCCGCGTTCACCAATTTCTCCCCCTCTTCCGCCAGTATTTCCATGGTCAGGAAGCCGAAGCGATGCACGTCGCGCAGTTGCTTGTTGACCACGATCAGGCGGCCGGCGATCAGGACGATGCGGCCGAAGCCTTCGTGGTGCATCTTCATCATCGGGGTGACCATGTTGCCGGTCTGTCGCTCGATGGCGAGGCCCACGGCGCTGTAGTACAGTTCCAGCCGCCACAGCATTTCCGGGTCGGGGTCGCCGATGACGGGGATTTCCTTGCGCTTTTCCTTGTCGACGACATAGGGTTCCAGCAGCTGCGCGTCGCTCTTGCCTTCCCACGTCCCATAGGAATCCTGCGCCCGCCACAACTTGACGAGTTCATTCAAAAAAACCGAGCTTCCCAATTCGGGATCGGGTTTTGCAAACAAAACGGCTTCAGGCATGATCCGCCTCCTCTTCATCATCAAAATCGAAAGTTCTTTCCCTGCCTTTTTCCAGCGCCTTGCGCAGCCAGGGCGGCGGCGTGCCTTGCAGCACCTGCTGCAACCTGTCGAGCAAGCCGGCAATTTCGGTTTCCTCCGGTACCTTCAGCGGGTGGATTTTTGCCGCCACGATCCGCGCCGCCGCCGAACCGCCGATGGCCGAAACGTAGACGATGGCGCAATCGCGGATGGCGTCTATCTTGGCCGCCAGCTTGTCTTCGTTGCCGTCTTCCTGGAGGTCGCCGTCGAACTGGACGACCTCAAGGAAGCGGCGCCCATCCGTGGAAATCTCGTAAATCGCGATATGCTTCGCCCAGCCGAAGTGGGCATCCACGCGCTTCATGTCCTGAGTCGTAAAGGCGACTTTCATACTGTTGGCTCCTCGTTCGTGGTTAGTGACAAGCTTCAGATTGCGGCACGGTTTCATGGGACTCTCCCGGTAGCGGCCACGAATCGGCATGATGTTCGGGCAAATTCTCGATGAACAGGTTGCCCAATTCGAAAACCCGGTCGCGCGTGCCTCGGTAGCCGACAGAAAGCTGGTGGGCCGCACCCAACCGGTCGAAAAGCGGCAGTCCCATCTTGATGAACGGGATGCCGAGCCGCTGCGCCGCCTGCCGGCCATGGGAATGGGTGATCAGCAAGTCGCAGCCGGCGGCGCGCTTTTCCAGGTCTTCCAGGTCGCCGATGACGACCTCCGCCGCCGGCAGCTTCTCCAGCAGCGTGGAGTGCGTGGTGGTGACGGCGGCGGCAATCTCGCAGCCCATCTCACCCAGCCACGCGCCGATCTGCCACAACAGGTCAGGCTCGGCGCCGATGGCGACCTTCTTGCCGCCGAAAAAGAAATGCCCGTCCAGCATGGCATCCACCAGTTGGCTGCGCTGGCGGCGGTACTTGGGCGAAATCGGCGTGCTGGAGAGTTCCGACAGATAGGCCAGAAACTCATCGTTCGCCGCCAGCCCGACGAGCCGGTCGAACAGCCGGTAAGGCACGCCCGTCCTGGCCTCAAGCGCTTCGGCAGCGGGCCGCATCTGCTCGCCGATGGCGATGGTTGCCGCCGACCCGCCCATCTGCTTGATCTGGGCAATCTTGGCCCCGCCCAGCGTGGTGGGCAGGAAGGTCTCGGGAATATGGCCATCGAGCGATCCAGACAGGTCCGGCGCGATGATCGGGTAAAGCCCGAAGGATTCGACGATCTCGCGCACCTCCTCGATGTCCGCCACGGTCAGGTGGCAGCCGGGCAGGATGTTGACCTGCCAGGCGGTCTTGGGAACAGGCTCGCACAACGCCTCCACGATGGCGGTAACCGCCTTGCCCCAGCCATCCTGGAAAGCGCCCAGATAGTCCGGCGTCGGCACGTACACCAGCGCGGTCTCGCTCAGTTCCGGGTGCGCCTGGCGGATCAGCTTGAGAAATCCATGCACGTCGTCGCCCTTGGTCTCGGTCAGCCCGGTCGAGCAGATGCCGATGATGTCCGGCTTGGCGCGGTTGTAGATATTGACGATCGCCTGTTCCAGGTTGTCCATGCCGCCGAGGATGGTGGTGACCTCGTTCATGGCGGTGGTCTGGAGCGGGATGGTCTCGCGGAAGTGGCGCACCAGCAGCACCAGCCCGAAAGCGGTGCAGCCCTGCGAGCCATGCATCAGCGGCATGCACTTGTCCAGGCCGAGAAAGGCCAGCGCCGCGCCGAGCGGCTGGCTCATCTTGAGCGGATTGACCGCGCAGGCTTTTTTCGTTGTGGTTACGGTTGCCATTTCATTCACCTTTTTCGAAGCTCAGCTATTAGTTGTAGGAGCGACCTCCCGGTCGCGAATTCTGCTATTCGCGACCGGGAGGTCGCTCCTACCCACCGTCGCAATTAGTCTTCCTTTTCCCACGGCGCAGGCTGCCGCACCTGTTCCCAGATCGGGTTATAAATCGCCCGGTCGATCTGCTTCACCAGCTCCACCATGCCTTCGTAGCCGGCATAGGCGTGGTAGCGCTCCTGGTTGATGTCGAGCCAGGGCGTCCTGGCTTTCAGCGCGACGAACTGCGAGCGCCCGCCGGAAAGCATGATGTCGGCACCGGACTCCTTCAGCATGCGGTACATCTCGCGCGGCGGCAGGGCTTCGAACATGTGGGCATCGCCGCCCATGATCTCCCTGATGCGCTCCTTGTCCTCCGGGGTGGATTTTTTGGTGCTGGTGCCGACGATCTCCATGCCCACTTCGCGCAGGGCGGAGACCACCGACCACGACTTCACCCCGCCGGTGAACAACAGGACGCGCTTGCCCTTCAGCCTCGCCTTGTAGTATTCGAGACGCGACCAGGCACGCGCTTCCTCGCGCTCGATCAGGGTCGCGGTGCGCGCCAGCAAATCTTCCTGCGCGCCGCGCTGCACCAGCAGCTTGGCGATGGTGCGCAAGCTCTGGCTGGTGTCGGAAACGCCGTAGAAGGAACCCTCGAACCATGGAATGCCGTAGCGCTCTTCCATCTTGCGCGCCAGGTTGATCAGCGCCTTCGAGCACACCATCATCGCCGCTCTGGCCCGATGGGCGCAGGCGATTTCGCGGTAACGGGCATCGCCGGAAATATTAGCGAGCACCCGGATGCCGAGCGCATCGAACAAGGGCTGGATCTGCCACAGTTCTCCTACCAGGTTGTATTCGCCGTAGATATTGATGTCGTAATGGGTGGTGACCGCCGGTTCCTCGGTGCCGATCACGTAATCCAGCAGCACCTCGCCCGCCAGCTTGTTGCCCAGGTTCTTGCTGCCGGCGAAGCCCGGCACATTCACCGGAATTACCGGCTTGCCGAACTTTTCCGCCGCGCGCTTGCATACCGTCTCGATGTCGTCACCGATCAGGGCGGTGACGCAGGTCTGGTAGACAAACACCGCTGGCGGGTCGTATTTTTCGATAATCTCGCGGATCGCCCTGAACAGCCGTTTTTCCCCGCCGTAGATCACGTCCAGCTCGCCGATGTCGGTGGTAAAGCCTGTGCGGTACAGCTTCGATCCGCTCGAAGCCGAATGGCGGTTGTCCCAGCCGTTTCCCTCGCACGCTATCGGCCCATGTACCAGGTGGGCCACATCGACAATCGGCTGGAGCGCGATCTTCGCCCCGTCGAAGGCGCAGCCGCCCGCCGCCGCACCGGGCACCAGCGGCTTGCTGCACCCCTTCTTGCGCTCCTTGTCGGGCTTGCCCCGGTTGGTCGGACAGGCCGGCTCGTTGAACACCCTCTCGACTTTTCTGACCAATGCGTTCATAGCGACAATCCTGACAAAAGTTTCATTTTGATTATCACTATGCAAGTCTCGTGCCCACTCAAAATGGCGCGCTAAAAAACTCATCTATGCTTGATTTAAGAAGAGGTTAGAAATTTTTGCCGGGCTTTGTCGCAAACGACATGTCAGGTTTGCGACAAACTTCAGGCCGACAATCAGAGAATTTAAAAAAAGCCCATCGGGTAACCAACCATGGGGAGTCTGTTTAAAACTTAAAGCGGAACTAGCGTTAATTTTTTTAATTTATGGCAGGTAATTGATTGCAATTTAATAAAACACTGTACGCATAATTAGATGATAAATTGTGCTATTTGTTATAATATTCGTTGCATATTTTGTTGCATATTTGAGCCAGCATGACAAAACTAAATACGGATGCCTTGACCAAAATCCTTCGCACTAATCCGCGCGTGGGGAGCACTGATTTATGCGCCAGGCTTAGCGGCATTAGCCGGGCCACCTTGACCCGTGCATTAAAGGGCCTCGGGGCCACCGTCATCAGCGGCGGAGGGTCTCGTCGCACGCGGTATGCCCTGCGTCGACCGCTTCGTGGAAACGCTGCCCCCATTCCGCTTTATCGCATTGACGAGCACGGACAAGGGCATGATCTCGGGCTCCTGTCCTTCATTTATCCAGAGGGTTCCTGCCTGACTAATCAAGATAGTTTTCCTTGGCCGCTGGACAAGGACATGTCGGACGGCTGGTTCGACGGGTTGCCATACCCCATCGTGGACATGCGTCCGCAGGGCTTTCTCGGCAGAAACTTTGCCAGAAACCACGCCCCTGATCTGGGCGTTCCCGACAACCCGGACAACTGGTCGGATGATGATGTGGTTCACATTCTGTCGCTGATGGGCTACGACCAGCCCGGCGACCTCATTCTCGGAGAAGCCGCCTATCGACGTTTTCTTGATCTCATTCGCAAGGGCGATGCACGCTTCCTTTCCGACGCTCAGGCGGAAGAAAACTATCCCCGGTTAGCGGACATCGCCATGACGCAGGGCGAAGCCGGTTCGTCCGCCGGCGGCGAGTTTCCGAAGTTCACCGCCAGCCGACTCCTGAATTACCGCAAGGTTGATGTCATCGTCAAATTTTCAGGCGCGGACAACTCTCCCGCAGTTCGGCGCTGGGCAGACCTGCTCATTTGCGAGCACTTGGCGTCAGCGGTCATGGCCAATGCGCTCCAGGTGTCGGCTGCCGAGTCCACCCTTTACCAGTACGCCGATCGAACATTCCTGGAGGTGGTGCGCTTCGACCGCCACGGCGATTTCGGTCGGTCACCGGTCTGCACCATAGGCAGCCTCAATGCGGCTCTGGTGGGGGGGAACGCGACTTGGCCAAAGACCGCGCAGGCATTTCGGGACAAGGGCTGGCTATCCGACGAAGACGTCACGCGCGTCACGCTCATCTGGTGGTTCGGCAGACTCATAGCCAACACCGATATGCACGAAGGCAACCTTGCCTTTCATCCGGGTTTGAAGCTTGCGCCAGCCTATGACATGTTGCCCATGATGTATGCCCCCTTCAGCGGCGGCGAAGTGCCCGTCAAGCCCTATTCGCCAGCCCTGCCACTACCCGCAGAGGCCATCTTATGGAAACAGTCCGCCAGCGCTGCCATTCAGTTCTGGGAGGCCTGTTCAGAGGATAGACGTATCAGTCCGGATTTCCGCCGTATCTGCGAGAATAACAGTAGAATTTTGGCGGATTTTCACTCGCAATTGCGATAGCATCAAAACTCCACCAGAATATCCTCGTCGCGCACAATGAACTGGCACGCCAGCCGCCATGGCGGCGGAATGTCATTGTTTTCCGCGTCTTCGATCTGCTGCCTGGTGAGCTTGCCAGCCAGCAGCAGCACCGTCTTTTCCTTTTCGGTGAAGTGCATGCCCATCGGTCGCTTGTTGGCGAGGATGGTGACCCGCACCGGGCAGGAGCCGCACTCGCCGTTCTCGCACTCGAAATTGATCGGTACTTTGTGCTCTTTGGCCACGGCAAGCAGGGTGTGACAATCGCCGGCGGTGGCATAGACCGTGACGTCCTTTTTCATCGCCGGTGAGGTGAAAGTTATGTTGGCCATTTGAATTCCTTAAAGTGAGGAGTAAGGAGTGAAGAGTGAGAAGGATTTACTCCTCACTCTTCACTGCCTTAACGTACCAGATCGTAGCTGAAGTCCGTCTTGCCGATGTCGCTGCTGTTGCGGTCCAGTTCCAGCATGATCCGGTCCAGGATCCAGACCAGCACGTTCAGCGCGCCCTGGTAGCCCCAGATAGGGTAGCGGTGATGGTGGTGGCGGTCATGGACGGGGAAGCCGATATGGATCATGGGCGTCTTGGTGTCGCGCTCCAGGTACTTGCTGTAGCTGTTGCCGATGAGGAAATCCACCGGTTCGGTGAACAGCAGGCTGCGCATGTGCCACAAATCCTTGCCCGCCCAGGCCTTGCCGCCCTTGCCAAAGGGCGAAGCATCCAGCACAGCTTGCATTTTGGCTTGCCAGTCCTTGTTGCCGTTGGTGCACACGATATGCACCGGCTCAGCCCCCAGTTCCAGCAGAAACCCGGCCATCCCCAGGCAGAAATCGGGGTCGCCGTTTATGGCGAATTTCTTGCCGTGCAAGTAGGAGAGGGAGTCTCCGATAGCATCCACCAGGCGACCGCGCTCCTTTTTCAGCTCATCGGGGATAGGCTTGCCGGTGAGCCGCGACACTTCCATGAGAAAACGGTCGGTGCCGTTCACCCCGATGGGGCAGTTGAGCGCCACCACTTCCTGGCCCTTCTCCTTGATGTAGGCTAGCGTCTTATCGGTGCTGAACGCCTGCATAGAGAGTGTCGCCCTCGCGTTCAAGGCATCCCTGGTCTCGTCCAGCCTGGTGCCGCCGTCATACATGCGGAATTCGCCGTCGGTGGGGGTGTCCCACACGTCGCTGCCATCACCCAGGACGGTGTAATCGACACCCATCAGCCCGAGCAGGCGCTTGATTTCCCGCAAATTACCCACGGTATAGCCGTCGAAGCCGCCGATGAAATTGAGCTTGCCGTTTTCCTTGCGCTGTCCGCCTTCCCAGAAATGGGTGAGAATGCCCTTCATCATGTTGTCGTAGCCAGTGACGTGGCTGCCGACGAAGGATGGCGTGTGCGCAAACGGCACGTCGAAGGTTTCCGGTACCGAGCCCTTCTGTTTCGCGGTTTTAATGAAGCTGTCCAGGTCGTCGCCGATCACTTCCGCCATACAGGTGGTGCATACGGCGATCATCTTCGGCTTGTACAGGGCATAGGCGTTGGCCAGGCCATCGACCATGTTGTTGAGGCCGCCGAACACCGCCGCATCCTCGGTCATGGATGATGACACGCAGGAGCTGGGCTCCTTGAAATGGCGGTTGAAATGGGTGCGGAAATAGGCCACGCAGCCCTGCGAGCCATGCACGAAGGGCAGGGTGCCCTCGAAGCCCGCTGCGGCGAAGACCGCCCCCAAGGGCTGGCAGGCCTTGTCGGGATTGATGCTCAGCGCCTCGCGCTTGAAGTTGATCTCGCGGTACTCCCAGCTCTTGCTCCATTCCTGGCCTTTCTCGACTTCAATCTCCGGTACCCGGTTTTCGAAACACTGCTGCTTGTTCTTGAACATGTCCTGATAATCGGGCTGTTTGAACAGGTCGAAGTGATCGACGATATGTTCCGCATTCTGACTCATAATATTTCTCCTTAAAAATTCAGTGAGGAGTGAAGGGGGAGGAGAAGGCTGGAGCGAGTTTTTACTCCTCACTCCTCACCCCTCACACGAATCACAACTACCAGGGCGCCTTGGTCATTTTCCATACCGGGCTGTTGACCGCCATGTCCATGTCGCGCGCGAAGATGGCGAACCCGTCCGGGCCGTGATAGGGCCCGGAATAGTCCCACGAATGCATCTGGCGGAAGGGGTAGCCCATCTTCTGGAAGATGTATTTCTCCTTGACCCCGGAACCGACCAGGTCGGGCTTCAGCTTCTCGACGAATTTCTCGAACTCGAAACCCGTCACGTCGTCGTAAATAAGCGTGCTGTCCTTGACCTCGTGGGTAGTGCGCTGGTAATCGTCATTGTGGGCAAACTCATAACCCGTGCCGATGACCTCCATGCCAAGATCCTCGAAGGCGCCGATGGTATGGCGCGGGCGCAGGCCGCCAACGTAAAGCATGACCTTCTTGCCCTCGAGCCGCGGGCGGTACTTCTCGATTACCGCGTCCCACTGCGGCTGGTATTTGGCGATCGCCTTCTCGGCCTTCTCCTGGATGGACTCGTCGAAAAGGGCCGCGATTTCGCGCACGGATTCCTTGATCTTGGTGGGGCCGAAGAAGTTGAACTCATAAAAGGGAATGCCGTACTTTTCCTCCATGTGCCGGGTGATATAGTTCACCGAGCGGTAGCAGTGCAAGAGGTTGAGCTTCGCCTTGGAACCGAGCTCGAATTCCTTGAGGGTGCCATCGCCGGACCACTGGGCGATCACGCGCAGGCCCATCTCTTCCAGGATGATGCGCGAGCCCCAGGCGTCGCCGCCGATATTGTAATCGCCCAGCAGGGTCACGTCGTAAGGGGTGCTTTCGAAGTCCTGATGCTTGCCTGCGGCAGGGTCCAGCACCCAGTCGCGGATCGTGTCGTTGGCGATGTGATGGCCGAGAGACTGGGAAACGCCACGAAAGCCTTCACAACGATTGGGCACCACCGGCTTGCCGATTTGCGCGGCCTTTTTCTTGGAGACCGCCTCGATATCATCGCCGATCAGCCCGATCGGGCATTCCGACTGTACCGTGATGCCCTTGGACAGCGGGAACAGGGTTTCGAGCTCATCGATGAGCTTGTCGAGCTTCTTGTCGCCGCCGAAGACGATGTCCTTTTCCTGAAAATCCGAGGTGAAATGCATGGTCGTGAAGGTATCCACGCCGGTGGTGCCAACGTAATAGCTGCGCCGTCCGCCGCGCGCGTAGTGCCCGCAACCGACCGGTCCGTGGGAAAGGTGGATCATGTCCTTGACCGGACTCCACACCACGCCGTAGGAACCGGCGTAGGCGCAACCGCGGATGGTCATCACGCCGGGCAGGGACTTGATGTTGGACTTGACGTTGCACTCGGTGTTGCCGCTTTCATAGACATTCAAGTGCTTGGTGCGCCGCTTGGCGCTTTTTTCCGGATAGGCGGCGAGCACTTCCTCGATCGCTTCCTTGTTTCTGGTTTTGACATCGGTACTCATTTCAAACTCCTTGTGTAGGTTGGGCACGCCGTGCCCAACAAACTCCGCCATGTTGGGCACGGCGTGCCCAACCTACGTATTTATTTTAAGCCGCTACGGCCGCCTTGCCGACGATGGACTCGTCCACTGCCTCTATGATGCCGAACTCGAGCAACATGTCTTCCAGCTCGTCCATGGTGATCGGGGTCGGAATCGTGCCCTTGCCGGCGTTGGCATGGATTTTCTGGGCAAGCTGGCGGTACTCTTCGGCCTGCTTCGAATCCGGCGCGTATTCCAGCACCGTCATGCGGCGCAGCTCGGCGTGCTGCACGATGTTGTCGCGCGGCACGAAGTGGATCAGCGTGGTGTTCAGCTTCTTCGCCAGGGCTTCGGCCAACTCCAGTTCCTTGTCGGTCTGGCGCTCGTTGCAAACCAGGCCACCCAGACGCACGCCGCCGGCGTTGGCATATTTGAGAATCCCCTTGGCAATGTTGTTGGCGGCATACATCGCCATCATCTCGCCGGACATCACGATGTAGATTTCCTGCGCCTTGTTCTCGCGGATGGGCATGGCGAAACCGCCGCACACCACGTCGCCGAGCACGTCGTAGGAAACGTAGTCCATGCCCTCGTAAGCGCCATTTTCTTCGAGGAAATTGATGGCGGTGATCACGCCGCGACCGGCGCAGCCCACTCCAGGCTCAGGCCCGCCGGACTCTGCGCACTTGATGTCGCGGTAACCGAACTTCAGCACGTCCTCGATTTCCAGGTCTTCCACGCTGCCCGCTTCGGCGGCCAGGGAGAGCACCGTGTCCTGCGCCTTGGCGTGCAGGATCAAACGGGTGGAGTCGGCCTTGGGGTCGCAGCCGACGATGAGGATTTTCTGGCCCATCTCGGCCAGAGCCGCCAGGGTGTTTTGGGAAGTGGTGGACTTGCCGATCCCACCCTTGCCGTAAAAAGCGATTTGTCTCAGTGCGCCCATCATTTTCTCCTTCTTTAAAAATTAAAAATCGGGTTCGGTTTGCTGTCATGCAACCTGCCTTGCTCAACGCTTATGCAACCACCGTGCCAGGTCCTTTAATAATCTCTCAACGCAATGTTTATGTTAAATATTTATGAATTTTCATGGTCATCAAACCGTGTGTCGCAAAACCGACAAACAGGATGGCGATGTCGGGAAGTCTTCGGAAATTGCAACGACTCAGGTGCCCATTAAAAACTTCGTCATTCCCGCGCAGGCGGGAATCTATAAGCCTGTCGCAATAAGTGCCTGCCTATGGATTCCAGCCTGCGCGGGAATGACAGACTGGCTGAAAGGGACAAGAAGGAACGGAACTTGCTGAACCACTCCTAATGGACGAAAAAACCGACAATTTCAAAGGCCACAGCACCAACCTGGTGGGCATCCCTACCGGTCTCTTGGCCAGCGCCGCCTTTAATGACACCCCGCTGCCGCTGGCGATCAGCGGCGTGCGGGAGATGAACCGGCCTTTTTTCGAGATGCTGGACAAGGCGCCGGATATTGCCGAGGCTGGCGGGATGTTCGAGCACTACATGGGCATGCTGTTCGGGCTGGACGGGATCGCGCTGGCGGGCGACGAAGGCGGCGGCAAGCGGCGCTTCCGCTCCAGCTACCGGCGCCTGCTGGAGGGCTGGGGGTTCGACTCCAACGGCCCGGAGGGGGCGGTACTGAAAGGCTGGGTGGAAAGCCGGTTCGGCCTATTGCCCACCTTTCACAAGGAGAAGCTGGGCCGGTTTCCTTCACCCGCCTGGATCGCCTACGTCGAACAGAAAATGTCGAGCCGCTTCCACAACAACAGCATCAGCCTGCAACTCGACATCCTGTACGAGTTCTGCCAGTGGATGCTGGCGCGCTGGATGGTGCCGGGGCGCAGGCACCTCACCCTGTACCGGGGCATCAACAATTTCGACGAACACCCGATGATCGAACGCATCGACAAACGCACCGCCGTGATCCGCCAAAACAACCTGGTTTCGTTCACTGCCCACCGCTACATCGCCGACGAATTCGGCGACATCATCCTCGAAGCCAGGGTGCCGGTGGCGAAAGTGTTGTTTTTCAACGGCCTGCTGGCCGGACACCCTCTCAAGGGCGAAGGGGAGTACCTGGTGATCGGCGGCGATTACCGGGTGACGATGAGCTATTTTTGATGATGCGTTTATCACCCATTACCCATTCTCCATCACCCGCCTCCCTGCGCGGCAGGGCGCTCGGCGCCTATCTCGGTCTGGCCTGCGGCGACGCACTGGGCGCAACGGTGGAGTTCCTGATGCCGCGCGAGATCAAGGCGCAATATGGCACCCACCGCGACATCACCGGCGGCGGCTGGTTGCGTCTCAAGACTGGGCAGGTGACGGACGATACCGAGATGTCCCTGTATCTCGGCCAGGCGATCCTGGATAGCGGCGGCTGGAATCTCACGGCGGCAGCCGACGGCTTCGCCGCCTGGCTCAAATCCAAACCGGTGGATGTCGGCGCCACCTGCCGCCGAGGCATCCGCCGCTACATGCTTGAAGGCACGCTGGAAGCGCCCTTGTCCGACACCGACGGGGGCAACGGCGCGGCCATGCGCAACCTGCCGGTAGCCTTGTTCACCTTGGGAAACGACGCCCAATTCGAGCGCTGCGCCTTGGAACAGGCCCACATCACCCACCACCATCCGTTTTCCGATGCGGGTACCTTGGCGCTGGGGCGGATGGCGCAAACCCTGATCCTCGGCGGCGGCATCAAGGAATGCCGCGCCATCGCCAACCGCCTGATCGAACAGCACCGGCAGTTTCGCCTCAACCCTTATCCGGGCCGCGCCTCGGGCTACATCGTGGACACGGTGCAAACGGTGCTGCACCACTTTTTCTACACCGACAATTTCGAGAGCTGCGTGGTGGATACCGTCAACTGTGGCGAGGACGCAGATACCACGGGAGCGCTGGCGGGAATGCTGGCTGGCGCGCTGTACGGCTCGGAGGCGATTCCCAAGCGCTGGCTTGCCGCGCTCGATCCTGCCGTGACGCACCGGATCGGCGAACAGACGAAGGGACTGCTGAGAATGGCCCCGGCAGTGCGGGATTCAGTATAGGAATTCGATGGCAACCCACTTCGCCATGCCGCCTCTTGCGCCCTGACGTCAAACGGGTATCGTATCGGTTTTTCGGAACCCGATATTCCCGCCATGAACGATTCGCTTCAACCCCGCCTGCGCATTCTGCTTGGCCATGCCATCCCCATCGGCCCCGGCAAGGCGGAGCTGCTGGAACATATCGCGAAAACCGGCTCCATCTCCGCCGCCGCCCGATGCATGAACATGAGCTATCGCCGTGCCTGGCTGCTGGTGGATACGATGAACCAATGCTTCAAGTCCCCCTTGGTGGAAACCGCCACCGGCGGTAAGGGTGGCGGCGGCGCCCGCATCTCCGATTTCGGGCGCGAAGTGCTGCGCCGCTACCGGGAGATGGAGGACAAAGCCGCTCAAGCGGTGGCGGACGACATGGCGTATTTTTCATCCCTGCTCGTTGCTGCGCCGGATTGACATTTTCGGTGCATAGGCACTAGGATAGCGCTGCGTTATGTACGGATGAATACATCCGACTCCTTCGCGTGTTGCAACAGTTTTTACTCAACATGATGAATAACAACATTATTCGTTGAGCTACCCGCCGCTGGAACAAAGATTGCTTTTATGAACTTCAAGGGTACTTGGCCGCCTTGCGCTGTATTCTGCCATATATAACAAGGGAGAAATTCTTAATGAAACCACGTATCGTAAAACCGCTGCTTCGCGTCCTCGCACTGCTAACCTTGTTCGCGGGGTTTACTTACCGCACCGAGGCGGGTGAACTCACTATCGCCGCTGCCGCCGACCTCAAGTACGCCCTGGAGGAAATGGGCGGCGCCTTCCGCGCCGAGCATCCCAACGACAAGATGGACATTATCTTCGGCTCCTCCGGCAAGTTCCACACCCAGATACAGAACGGTGCGCCCTTCGACCTGTTCTTCTCTGCCGACATCGCCTATCCCCGCGAACTGCGGGATAAGGGACTGGCCGCCACCCCACCCAAGCTTTATGCCATCGGTCGCATCGTGCTGTGGAGCCTCAAGCCGGAACTGGCGAAGCTACCGTTGAAGTCGTTGCCCACCAGCCCGGCTATCCGAAAATTCGCTATCGCCAACCCGGATCACGCGCCCTACGGTCGCCGCGCCCAGGAAGCCTTGCAGCACGAAGGCGTGTGGGACGCCATGAAACCCAAGCTGGTACTGGGCGAGAACATCGCGCACACGTCCCAATACGTGGACAGCGGCGCGGCGGAAGCCGGCATCGTCGCCCTGTCCCTAGTGAAGGGGCCGGCACTGACCGGCAAGGGTGCCTGGACACTGATCCCGTCCGAGTGGCACGCGCCGCTGGAGCAGGCTTACGTCATCACCGCCCGCGCCAGGGATAATCCTCTGGCGGCGGCCTTCGCCAATTACATGGAAACCCCGGCGGCACGGGCGGTGATGCGCCGCTACGGCTTCGTCCTGCCGGGCGAGTGAGCGGGAAATATCATGTCCGAATCCGATTGGCTGGCGCTCAAGGTAACCCTGGAATTGTCCGGCGTCACCACTCTGGTGTTGCTTGTCCTGGGCACGCCGCTGGCTTGGTGGCTGGCCCGCAGCCGCTCGCGCTTTGCCGTGGTGGCGGAGTCTATCGTGGCCCTGCCCCTGGTGCTGCCGCCCACGGTGCTGGGCTTTTACATGCTGGTGCTGCTCGGCCCCAAGGGGCTGGTCGGCAGCACCCTCGAAGCCATGGGACTGCATCACCTGGCCTTCACTTTTCCCGGCCTGGTGGTGGCCTCGACGCTCTATTCCCTGCCCTTCATGACGCAACCGCTCAAGGACGCCTTCAACGCCGTTGGCAACCGCATGATCGAGGCGGCCGCCACCCTGCGCGCCGGGCCCTGGGATCGCTTCTTCACCGTGGCGGTTCCCATGGCCCGGCGCGGCTTTCTTACCGCCATCACGCTTACCTTCGCCCACACTGTCGGCGAATTCGGCGTGGTGCTCATGGTGGGCGGCAACATCCCGGACCAGACGCGGGTATTGTCCATCGCCATCTACGACCATGCCGAGGCCATGGAATACGCTTCCGCCCATATCCTGGCCGGTGGCCTGCTGGCGGCTTCCTTTCTGATGCTGGTGACGGTCTATGCCCTCAACCGGCGTTACATGACGGTGCACCTATGAGCATCGAGGCACGCTTCAAGCTGGACTTTTCCGGTTTCAATCTGGATGTTGATCTGACTTTGCCTGGCCGGGGAATTACCGCGCTATTCGGCCATTCCGGTTCCGGCAAGACCACCCTGCTACGCTGTCTGGCCGGCCTGGAACGGGCGCCGGATGGCTATCTCGCCCTGGATGGCAAGGTCTGGCAACAGGGCTCGTTGTTCGTGCCGACCCACCACCGGTCTCTGGGTTATGTGTTCCAGGAGGCCAGCCTGTTTCCGCACCTCAACGTGCGGCGCAATCTGGAATATGGCATGAGCCGCATCGCAGACGGCGCGCGGCGGGTGTCGCTGGACAGCGCCATCGAGTTGCTGGGCATCGGCCACCTGCTGGAACGTATGCCGGATCGCCTTTCCGGCGGCGAACGAAGCCGCGTGGCCATCGCCCGAGCGCTGGCGGTGAGCCCCAGGATACTGCTGATGGACGAGCCGCTGGCTGCGCTCGACTTGGCGCGCAAGCAGGAGATACTGCCTTATCTGGAGCGGCTGCACGACGAGCTGGAAATTCCTGTCGTCTACGTCAGCCATTCGCCGGACGAGGTGGCGCGACTGGCCGACACCATGGTGCTGATGGAAGGGGGAAAAATCGTGGCGAGCGGGCCGATTCACGAAATGCTGACGCGCCTGGATCTCCCCCTGGCCCACGGCGACGAGGCCGGCGTGGTGATCGACACGATAGTAGGCGAGCACGACGAGACCTATCATCTCACCCGGCTCGATTTTGCTGGCGGCAGCATCATCGTCGCCCGCCAACCCCACGCCTTGGAGCACCGCATGCGTTTGCGCATCCATGCCCGCGACGTCAGCCTCGCCCTGGAACGGCACGTTGACTCCAGCATCCTCAACATCCTGCCAGCCAAGGTGCTGGAGATCGCCGACGAAACCCCGGCCCATGTCGTGGTGCGGCTAAATGCCGGAGGCGTCCCGCTGCTGGCGCGGATCACGCGCAAATCCAGCGCCCTGCTGGGCCTCAAACCCGGTATGGCGGTTTTCGCCCAGGTGAAGAGCGTCGCGCTGCTGGAGTGAGTACAGATTCATTCGTTGGCTTTGCGGATGATCTTGGTACAATTGCCATCGCAGTTTGAATGGTGTACTTGTAAGAAGTGAAGAGGCAAGCCAGCCAAATAACGCAAAACAAACAATCGTATATCGGAGATAAAGTGGCGCACAAAGGATTGGAAATTAATTCCTTCTGTGTCTGGGATGGAGAAACTTTAGTGCTTAATATTCTCGGCAAACCCAGCGCAAAAAAAGATGCTATTGGCAAGGTCAAAGGCAATCAACTCAAAATTAGTGTCGCTGCCGCGCCAATGGCGGGCAAAGCAACAGATCATATGGTTCGATTCCTGGCAGAAGAATTTGGAGTGACAATCAATGATATTGAAGTTGTGTTTGGCAGATTCAATGTCAATAAACAACTACGCATTAAATCGCCTAAGCATCTACCCTCTGTAATCAACAAACATTTATCCCAAGATGAAGCAAAATGCCTGACAATTCAACCCAGACTGGTATGATCGAACCACAAAATGAGACGCCGGGCAGTTACAAAAATGCCCCCCGATAGAAATCAGCCATGGTTGCCGTCTCTGGTAACGGTTATAATTCGAGTCGTCTGAACCACCTACAATTTGAGAGCAATCATGTCCACAATCCCCGCCTGCCCCCAATGCGCCATGGAGAACACCTACCCGGATGGCGACAACTATATTTGTCCCGACTGCGGACATGAATGGCCAATGGCAGAAACCGCACGCGCCGACGATAACGCAGACGCAGTGATAAAGGATGCCAACGGCAATGTGTTAAGCAATGGCGACGCAGTGGTTCTGATCAAGGATCTAAAAGTCAAAGGATCGTCTACCACTCTTAAAGTGGGCACCAAGGTCAAAAGCATCCGTTTGGTTGGAGGTGACCACGAGGTGGACTGCAAGATGGACGCTGGCAACTTCATGTTGAAGGCTTGCTACCTGAAAAAGGTTTAAGACGGCCTTTGGCACAAGGCGGCACCTGGCAGTCAGTCAACATGAAGCGACGGTGTGCGTAGGTGCGACCTCCCGCAATTTCAACGTGACGGCCCACTAGATCCGGTTGCCAACCCGATATTCATCAAGACAGATTTTTACGGTAAACCCGCATGGCGGACTCGCGAAAACCCAGTTTTTCATAGAAACGTAGCGCCGACGCATTCTGCCGGTCTGCCAGCAGCGTCACCCTGGAATAGCCCTGAGCCCGCGCCCATGACAGCACATGGTTCACCAGGCGGGCGCCCAGCCCCTTCCCCCGCCACGAACCGGCCACGATCACATCCTCCAGCAACAGAACCAGAGCCCCTTCGGCGGTACTGACCGTCACCAGCACATTCGCCATGCCGGCGACGGCTTCCCCGGCGCGCAGGACAAAAATCCGCCCCAACGCCGGATTATCGAGGATCAGCCGCAAACCCGCGTCCTGCCTGGCGGCATCTGGCTCGAAATCACTCTCCATAGTGAACAGTTCATGCAGCAAGGAACCCAGTGCCGGCAAGTCGGCATGAACGGCCTCGATGATCGTGAACTGGATCATCAAGGCTATGTCACTGTTAAGTAGTGGTCTATACTATCGCCATACCAATCAATAAGATAGGTGCTACGATGAAAACCGAAGAATTT
>PFJY01000246.1 GCA_002784065.1 Hydrogenophilales bacterium CG_4_10_14_3_um_filter_58_23
CGCTTGCAGTGCTTCCATGATTTACCCTCTCCATAAAAGCATGAGGGTGACAGAGGTGGGATGCGGTTTGTAGGTGGGACGGTTGGACGCTTACAATGAAGTCAATCGCAACCACGCTGGCACGCGAAGCCAGGTTCGACACCTCCGACTTTGCGTCGGCCAAGGAACAAGGTTGTGGAGGATTTCATCTGATATTGAGTCGGCGGCGTGCCGACAGCCGCGAAACATGGCGCGGAGAATTCAGCAAGGGCGATCAGCAACTCACCGTGATCGGCTGCCTCGAATAGCCCAGCGACTAGTCGGCCACCTTCGGCACATCCCAATCCGCCAGGCGTGCCTCGCCCGTCTGATAAAACTGCTTCACCAACTTCACGCACTCGAGGAAGTTCTTGTTCTCGGTCGCCAGTCGGTTGGCCGTGTCCCAATCGATCTCGGCACGTTCTTTCGCCGGAATGAGCACCTGACTTTCAGATGGATTTTCAGCATCCAGCTTGATCAAACCGATGCCGTGTGCCGCAAAAAGCATTCGCAGTTCCTTGAGTGTGTCCTGGCCTTCGATTTCGCCTGCCACCAGATAGCCGAAGTTGGACCAGGATGAGTTGGACACCGCTTGAAAAAACGATTCGCGCACATTCGACCGATTGATCAGCAGCTTCACCTCGAATGACCACAACTTGGTACGCTTGTCCGAGTGTTGATTGACGCAATCCTTCACTTCCTGGTGCCATTCGGCGCCCAGGTCCTCCATGCCGACCAAGTCGGGGTAGAGCCAGCGATTGCCATTGGGACCGCGTTTGTTGGACGACCGCTTCTCATCAATACGTTTTGAATACACGCCGAACTCCGCCCACAAATACGTGGACAAAAGCGGGTACAGACCATGCTCACCGAGCTTGGCATCCTCTTTACCGGTAGGCGGTGTGACACCCACGTTCTCCACTGCCGCCACTTCAGCGCTGTCTGATTTCTCCGAGAAATAATATTTCCGGGGGTGGCCTTCGGTGGTCTTGATTCCGGGGTGCTTTTTCTGGAGTCGCGGGCGCTGCGATCCGATTTCCGCCACCAACTGCTGCAGAAGGTCAGCATCCGTATCCAGGGCCTGGCTGCTGTCCTTCTTGGCCTGGCATTCATCGGGGAAGGTCCCAAATATCCACTCCGCAATCTGCCGCGCGGAAAACTTCTCATCTGGATGCGCCGTGAGATAGTCGACAACCGCTTTGCCAAGGTTAAGAGCCATGGTGTTTTTCCTTCTGGGTCACTCTGCCATTGCCTTCAGCAGTGCATCTTTGGCATCGGAATAAAACTGGATGTCAATCTTGGTGGCCATGTCATCGGACAGGTCGACCAACTGACGCCGACAGGCCACAGGCATTAGCAGTGCAGTGGCTCCCTTCTCGACGGCGATTTCTGCAATCGTTACTGCGTTGTGCACCGGCTCAATCGATCCACCGAGGTTGATCTCGCCCACGATGATCAGGCCACCGCGCACGCTGCGTTTCAGCAGCGACGTGCATAGCGCGACCAGTGACGCCACGCCAAGTTTCGCGCCAGACTTGGCCGCGTCAAACGCTCGAAGCTGCACCGTGAACTCGTGCTGCCTGGGGTCTTTGTCGCCGACAAGTTGGGCCGACCTGGCGTAAAGATTCTGCTCGGCGAAACCCATGCTCTCGCGGAAGGCTTGCGGAATCGGCTTGTTGAGCACCTTCACTCCCGAGCCTGGCCCTTCGTTCACATCAACCCGGTACAGACCTGAGTTCTCGTCGTTACCTCCCGGACTGATGCTCCACACCTGACCCGGCTCCAGCGGATCACCACCGATGCTGTTGTCGCTTTGCAATTCTGGCGTCGACACAAACTTTTCGACGCCATCAGTTCCCATTGTGTAGCTGAAATGCGTGTTGCGAAACTCTGCTGCGCCCACGCGCTTTTGCTGCTCTTTTACACGGCGGCGTACTTCCATCGCAATCCGCACCGCCCATTCCAGATCTTCCTCGGGCACCACGTCATCGCCACTCGGGTACAGCAATTTCAATAGGCCACTGACCGTCTTGTTGACCGCATTCGTGTCGCGACCAGAGAGTGCGCCACCAAAATAAACCCGGTTTTGCAATTCGCTCACGCGGCTTTGATTGCGGAGTTGGGTCCAGCATTCTGACAAGAAGTCGCTCACCAAGCCAAAGTGGTTGGTGACCAAATCCTTGTTGATTTTCGGAACATCCCATCCGGGCAAGAAGGCGTGGATGCGATCCATGAATGCCGTGTCATTGCGCATTTCCGGCGGCAATGGGCCAAACAAATGCCCGATGCGCTGCTGATTTTCAACGTCGACCTCGAAGTTACCCACCAGTACGATGCTGCCGTCCGCGCGGATGCTCTCTTTGCCCCGACTGAATTCGCCGGACTCCATGTAGCCCTTCATGATGTTCACGCCATCCTTCTGGTCGAAGGAAATGCCGGACACCTCGTCAAAACAGACCACGTCGTACTGGCAGACCAACCCCCTGCGGCCCTTGGCCGTGTTCTCAACGAACATCTTCGCCACCGTGGCTTTACCGCCGGAAATCAGATGTGCATAGGGCGAGACCTGTTGAAACAAATGGCTCTTGCCCGTGCCACGTGGCCCGAGTTCCACCAGGTTGTAGTTGCGCTCTACGAACGGAACCATACGCAGGAGCAACGCATTTTTCTGACGCGCGCTCAGGCCACTCGATTCGATGCCGATGGATCGAAGCAGAAATTCTTTCCACTCTTCGGTGGTGAATACGTGGCGTGCCTTGGCAAGGGTTTCCAGAACATCACGCTTCGAGAGCTGAATCTCACGCAGCGACGTTATGCCAAACGGACGCCCCTTGTTCTCCTGAGCGATGGCCACATCGAACGTCACCCCAAGCTCGGCATAGAAGCCGCCAGTCAGCATGCGTTCATGTTGATTGACTAACTCGCTGCTGATACGCACATCGGTCAGGCGCAGGCTAGGCAAGCTCGCCACATACTCACCTTTGTTATCGACGCGAGCAGTAATCAGGTCGATTATTTTCACCTCGCCCGTTTCCAGCGCTTTCGCCTTGAACAACTCTTCCTCGCCCGCCCGGACGGTTCGGGACTTCAGCTGGCGCTGAACAATCTCCAAACCCTCGTCGATTTCCTCTTGCACGGTGCTGGCGCAATACCGCCCGAGCATGAACTCGACGACGTAGGTGGGTACCGGAAATTGCCGACTAAATGTGCGGACTAAGTCTTTCCGGACCAGATACCCCTCCAGCACGGAGGCGGCTTTTCTATCAATCTGATCCAATTCAATCATTCATCATCCTCCACCAATTATGGTGTTCGCTTCGGCCACCAGCTCGCCTGTCCCACTCAGCAAGACAAGAAACACATCGCGGCCTTGCAGATCTTCATTCTCAACAACCACCGATGCGGTGCCGTTATCCTTAAGCGGCTTCACGCTCACCACCACGCTGGATGCCGGGTCGCCCGCTTGGGTCCGAATATCCAGGGACAGATTCCCGTGCTGGCCATCAATGGCGACTGTGCAACGCAGCCCCTTCCACGCAATGTCTGTCACTTCCACCACAGGTTTGCTCTTAGCCATACTGCCATTAGTAACGACGAGTTCCAAGGTTAAACATTCTTGCAGACTCAATCCGCCATGGTTGTAATCCACTGATCTCCCGTAGCAGCTCACGCCGTCTGCCAAGGCAAACTGCTGATTGGGATCCCAGAACCAGGGATATAAACGCTCATTGGTGGATGCGCCCGGCTTGATCGAGGCACAGCGTCCCCATTTGTTGTCGGTCAGGTCTTTGGACATCTCAATCTTAGGCAGCTTCCCCGGCATCAACAACCAGCCGTGGTCGGTCACCACCCTAACGCTGTTCCAGCCTACAGCCAACAACGCAGTGACGCGTTCTGTCACTTCCGCGAGAAGTGGGTCAATGTGCTTGGCCAACTTCCAGCCGCGCGCATGACCCTCGGTATCGATATCACCGAATTCACACCAGGCGTTACCTTGCCCATCGCCGTTCTCAGTCCGGCCCAGCACCTTCCATCCGCCGTCCTTGAGCAGTTTATCCAGATGATAGCCACCCTTAAGGGACTGGCCGGTGGCGGCTACACAAGGTTCAAAATCGTCGCAGTCGTCGGCGCCGCTGATCTTGTTGCGCACCGGTGACACAGCCGCCTTCCCGGTTGCGGTGACGCTGGGCAATGCCGTCCAGTTAGTCGATTCAACGATATGACAGCCACGGGCTTCAAGCGTTGACGCGAGTCGGCGCCCAGCATCAAAACGCAAACCATCAACGAAGAGCACGCATTCACCCTTTTGCGGTACAAACGCCTTGGCACCCGCAATTGTTCCGCCGGGGTAGGTGGAGCCATCCACCAGCTTCTGTAAATACCGGGCTGATTCTTCCAACCAGGGCAGATAAATCGCGCGAGTCGCCGTCGTCACGGCGTCCACATCGGTGGACTTGTCGACGCATGCCAGCGCCGCCAGAACCGCATCATCTGCGCGCCAACCTTGGGTTGCATAGCCCACTTGTAAGTCTTGCACCGACCCTGCTGCCAGGCTAGATTTGGTCACATCAGCGACCAGGCTCAGATGCTTGATCGCCATTGCCAAGGACGATTCGCCCAGTTCGGCCCATACCAAGTCACGGCGCTGGGCATGACTCTTCCCGAGCTCCACGACGCACTTTCTGGCCTCATGTGCAGGCAGGTTAGTGAGCGACATCAGGTCGCGTTGTAGCGCCTTCTCTTGCTCCTCATTCCACTGCGGCCAACCCCCTAGTTTTTCTTGCGCAGATTCGAAGAGACCAACATCGGGTGGTTTGCACTGGCGAATTCGGCTAGGGATGTTGGGATAGCGTTTGGGAGCTTCGCTGTAGCGCTCCCACACCGAATGCCATGGACCATCGCGGGTTGCTAGTTTGCTGGCCCCTGCCAGCACACCGTCGCTTTGCGGGTTGAACGCCATCTGCGACTTGCAGACCTCGACAAAAGCCTTCCACTCGTTCTCGCCGCGCGTCGTTTGGAAGGCCTCCCCCAGATCGAGCCACTGCAACAGGTCACGAACTGGGTCGCCACCAGTCAGCAAGGTATTGAAATAATCCTTGTCCAGTCGCTTGCCCTTGAGCAGCTCAAGCTCCTCGTCGAGCAGGCGGTACAACGCCAGTTGCATGGCATTTTTAGCATCGTTGTCCTGGGCCACGTCCAGCCCCATGCCGCCCTGATCGGACTTCAAGAACGCCATAAGGGTCCAATCCTTGGCGTTGGACTGTGACCAGATCACGCCTCGGTACTGCAACTCAGCCAAGGGCTTGAGTAAATCTGGGCAGGCTTCAATTGCCCGCAGATCCTGGCGGCTGACACCCGGCAGATAGAACACCGGCACGCGGTCGGCGGGCAAGGTCACATCAGCAGCTTTATTGGCAATTACGCAGCGCAACCAAACGGCCGGGCCAATTCGGTTCTCGGGGGCGTATTCGCCCAGCACCAGCAACTCGCCCAGCTCGCTTTGCAGGCGCGGAATCACCGCTTCCCACTGACGATCCTTATCGGGCCACAAGATGCACGAGGGTGCCACTTGAACCTCGGGGTTGAAGACCGCTGAGTCGCGCAGGTTTTTGATCAGGGATTGAATAACCCTCATAGCACTCCCTGACGATTCGCTTCATACCAAACAAAGGGCGAGTAGAACTTCAATGTGTCTGGGTGCCGGTGCTGCAAATACTGGCGGTAGTGCCTGGCACGCATTTTTTTATGCTCTGCGCTGTCCAATTTAAGCCGAGCAATAGTTTTTCTTGCTGCGGCTTTATCTGCGCTACTTAAGTGTGGGCTTGGCTTTATGCCGCCTGTCGCAAGATTAAGGACGAAATTGTCATGCGCCAAACCAATGGGATCAAGCACATCATCAAACTTGTTCTTGTTGCGGTTTGCGCCCAAGCAAGACAAACGGTAGTTGTCCCATTCGTAGGCATCACCGGCATGCTTCGATTTGGCAACGAAATGATCCGTCGAACTCGCACCTGTCGCCCACTCAAAATAAATCGCCAAATAAGCGCACACGCCAGAGTAAGCATCCCAAAGCTGCTTGTTCGAGTGTGACCAATAATTCGGAAGAGCTGATGCCTTGGGTGGTGCAGCGGCAAGCGCGATGCCCTTGTTCGCAAGCCAAGTAAGGCCTTTTTGCCGAACTTTCACATCAAAATCTACTGGTTCGGGCTGCAAGCTGACTGGGATCATTCAAGCCATCCCTTCTGCTTGCAGATATAACGCCAGCTAAACAAGAAATCGTCTTTCGGGTTCAAAGCTGCAACCAGTGCTTCATTCATACTTTTGATTTCTGTAGCACTGGGCTGCTCTTTTTCCATCAGCGCCGCTGCTTTATTGATCAGCGCTTCGTACTCAACAGATCGACCACTTTCAAGATCAAACGCATCGCTGATTAGCCATCCGCCAGCATCGCCGTGCTTTTCAAAATCGCGCTGCGTGAGAACCACCTTTTTACGCTCAAAGTCCAGATCAAACCAGGCGTCTTTTCCTTCTTCGAACAAGGGCTCTACCGATGCCATGATCAAGGGGGAATGAGTCGCCGTAATGATCTGAACGTCAGCTTGTTTTATAAGCTTCTTAACAACCGCAAGTAAAGCCGGGATAATTTTTCGCTGCCATTGTGGATGTAGGTGGGATTCAACTTCATCAATGAGAAAAACAACTTGCTTAGTCGTCTCTTCACCCAACAGTTCCGCTGCTTTTTTATGCTCTTCCCAGGTCCATACCAACAGATATGCCAAAGCAAAAATACGGCGCATTCCTGCTGAGGCATGAAGTACGGCGACGTCTTGGCCATATGGCATTCGAATTGTTGGGATGTCCCGCGCATCGTCTAGACTGATACGCGTGAACTTCCCCGGTGCCAAGGGCTCCTCCGGTGACGGCGATAGCACATCAAGCACTGCGCAAAGACTTTTGAAGGCAGCGCCCTTTTCTTTTTGCCACCCAGCCCAGTCCAACACCAGGCCATTGCAGATGGGTTTTCCATCTTTGCCATTCAGTCCGTCCCAAACCTCAGCCGGTCCAAATACATACGCTGGAATTCGATCTTGCACATCCACACCGTCCTGGGTGCGCCAATAATTGCGTGCTGGGTCCCACACCGCAAAGCTGCCATCGGCCATGGCGTAAAAAACCAAACCAGGATTCGAGGGCCGACCAGGGCGACCTGTCCACGCTTGCTCGCGCCGCAGGAATTCGCTCTTGTAAGACTCTTCTTTCTTCTTGGCAGTAAATGAAAAGTCAATGCTGGCAGGCCCTTCTGTCGTTGGGAGCGCCTTTTTGCCCCCCGTCAACTTGGGATTGACTTCGGAAGGCCACTTACGGGTTAGCGTCCACCAGGCAATATCGAGCAAGAAACTCTTGCCCAGACCGTTGTCACCGGTAATCAGGTTCAAACGCTCACCAAACCCCAGTTCCATACTGGCGGCTGGACCAATATTTTTTAATCTCAGATGCTTCAGCATGGCTAGGCTCCTTTCTTTTCTCGGGCTGAGCGCTTCTCGGCTAAGCTCAAGTGATGGTCATTGATACGGTCCCCCATGTTGCCACCATATTCTGTGCCCAGGTTGAACCAAGGCGCGGAGGCAACGTCGGCACCGCGATCCTTTTCCCATTTGATGTTTGGCTTGTCACGGAGGATCCCGGCCCCGCGCTTACCCACATCTGGAACGGAGAGGAAGGGGCGAATATTCATGCGCACACCATCGTTGAGGTCAGGATTCCAGCCGATGGGCTGTTCTTCGACGGGCTTCCAGCGCACAAAAATATCGTAGGGTGTTTCGCCTTCCAGGATCAATTCCAGGCGCTTCTTGAGCACCTCGGCGGCGGCCAGCTTTTCTTGCGCGCCGTCCACAGCGTTGGCGACATCGCGCTTCTGACGGCTGATCCAATCACCCAGATAGGTGTAGATCAAAGACTCGAGCGTCTTGTAGTCCAGCTTGTGATAATTCACCAGCGCGGCGAAACCATCGCGCAGGCCATCCCAAACATGCCAGATGAAGGGACGATTGCCGAAACGCTTGCAATGCTGGGTGAAGAATTTCTCGCGTAACCAGGTCTCCAGCGATTTGCCTGCGTGGTCAGCCTCCGTCAGCAATTGCGCCAGGGTATCGTTGCTCCAGGCATCACCATAGGCGGCCGCAAGCAAATTCAGTAGTCGGTCGCTGGCGGAAGACTCTTGCCCAACCGCCGGAATACAGACGATGCCGTCTTCGTCCGCATGGGGAGACAAGGTTTGGCTGCGGGCAATCCAGTCGCGAGCTTCGTCGGACAAGTCCATCTTGGAGTCTGTCTCGGCAGGCCAAGTGTAGCCGAGCAAGCGGGCGACGGCGACTTGTAACGGGTCGGTCGCGGGCTGTGGGTGGCCGTGGAAAATCCATTGGGTTGGATCATTCGAAAATGGGCAGGGCAGCTCGATGATATTTTTTTCTTCGACCACTGAAAGCCAATGATCGTAATCGAAATCCACCTTTACCAAAGCGCCTCGAACTTTCAACGCCTTATCGATTTTTCTGACTTCAGCGTTGTAGTCGATCGAGATGAGGTATTGCCAGATGGGCGCCAGTTCGACATCTTCTTTGGGTATCAATACTAGCGTATTGTCGTCAAACAATTGGCCCGAGTAGCGTGAGAATGTGATCATTCCAGTTGGACTAACTGCAATGCCTTGCTTGCCCCATGCCTCGCCGCCACGTATCCACGAGCTAATGCGATTTTCACCCAGCCTTTCTTTAACAAATTTCAAGTAGTCGCCGTTTCCGTTTTGCCAGTAAAAAACATTAGAGAAACCTGCAAAGTCTTTGCTAATGCTGGTGGTGGTCTGCTGGAAGCGCCAAACATCATGATCTAAAATTGGTAATTCCCAGAATTGACGACCAAAATGCGAGTAATCTCCACTGCATATCCCATTGAAATAGTTGACGTAATCTTCAAGTAGTTCTCCCGAGCATGATGCTTCCGAAGATATGATGTGCCCCTTTCTCTGCAGAATGCTTGAAGCATTTAGAACAGAGAGTTCCTTGTTTCGAAGCGCCACAGCTTTTTCCTGGGCGCCTTGATTCGACGATGTGTCCATTGCCAAGAAGTTTTCCTCGGCTCGTCTTTTGCCGCCTCTGATGATAGTCAGAGCTGGCTTCACAACTTCTCCAGTGATTTCCTCAAAAGCTCCCGCACCTAATGAGGCATTGAGCAAAATTGAATGTTTATCAAGAATGAGCTTTCTGAATTTTTTGTAATACGCCTGATAAAGCCAGTTCTGTGGCTCAACGAACGCAATGACGCCACCACTGTCCAGCAGCTCAATACCCCTAAGCATGAATACTGCAGCAAGATCCGTCTTCGCTACCTCATATCTACTAAGGATGAAATTAGCTAATTGATCATTTTGGCGCCCACGCGCCAAATATGGGACATTCGTAATGACCAAGTGGTAGCGGTCATCCAGAATATTCGCCGCCTCCAGCAGACCCTTAGCGGAAAGCGCAATATCCCAGGCGTCATCTGCTTCGGTGTCGGCGAATTCGCGCCCTAGCGCTTCATCCAAGAGATCTTTCAGCGCATCGTAGTCCGCGCAAAACAGGTCGCCTTTGTGCGACTTGCGCGGGTCGAGCAGGCTGCCCAGCAGCGGTGCTTGGGCAAATGCCGCGTGCAATTGACGCAAGCCGGCACGTAGTTCGGTGGCACTATCACGAGTATCGGGCACCAAGGCCTCCCAGTCCTGAGCCTTGGCGGCCACCTTGAGGCCGCAGCAGGCGATGTTCGGTGCGGGAATCTCACGCACGCCCAGGGGCTTGCCGGAAGCATCCGGGTAGCGCCAGGCTTCCAGCGCGACAGCGAACACCGCAATTTCCACGCAGCGCGGGTCCAGTTCCAGACCATGCAGGTTATCCGCCAGCACGCGGGCAACTGCTTCTTTTGCGTTCAAGCCTTCTGCGGCCATGCGCATGGGAACCAACATCAAGAATGCCGCCACCAAGAAGTGACCAGAGCCGCAGCACGGGTCGAGCAGCTTGAAGTCTGCCAAGGTGTCGGGCCAGCCTTCAAACTTGCCTGCGGCAGGGCTGCCATCCTCCAGGGTGCGCAGGTAGGTGAGTTCCACCGGGCAAGGGGTGTCCGGGTGTCGAGTGACCCACCATGCGCCCAATGAGTTGTGCAGCAAAAACGCCACCATGTACGGCTCGGTGAAGAGCTGGGTAACGGCAGGCAACTCGTCGGCGCCAATCTTTACTTCCGACTTATTGATGCGTTCTTTGTTATCGGCCTGCCAGAATTGATACACCCAGCCCAGGCTATCGCTGGCCTTAAACACGTCATCCGCCAAGTCCTTGAGCAGGCGCTCCAGCTCGCTTTGATGTTCCGGGGCAAAGGTCAGTAAAAAAACCGGTGAGCCGGGCTTGAACACTTGCGGCAACATGCGCGCGGCGAGTTTCCCGGCCAGCTCCCAACCGCTCTTCGCACCTTCATCTGCGGCCAGTTCATCACACTCTTCGAGGGTGACGGCCACGCCGTCGTACATCAGCAAGTCATTGTCAGCCAAAAAGCGTGCGAACAGCATCCGATGCCAGTGCTCATAGGCCACTTCCTGCACCAGATGTTGAACGGCTTGCTTGCCGTAAGTCGGGTTTGTGCTCTTCGAATCGCGGGCGTCACCGAGTTGCTTGCCGTGGGTGCGCAGGCGGTTACGCAGCGCCTTTTCGGCATCACTGAAAAACGTATCCGGCTTGTCGTGGCCGACCCCCAGTTGGTCCACGGCCGCATTCGCCGCTATCTCGGCAATTGTGCGTGCCGCCTTAACGGTTTTCTCCAGTGCGCTGCGCAGGTCTTTGTCGAGTGCTTGCATTGTTGTTCTGACCTTAATGGAGGATGACCGGGCCTTTTTGCAGCGCCTGGGCGATAGCCTGTTTGGCATCTGCAAGCCAGGCTTCGATGTCTTCGTCGGTCTTGATGGTGCGGCTGGGCAACGTGACGAATTGCGCTTCTGGTTCCATCAACTCGGCCGCCGCTACCAGCACGGCATCAAATCGGGAATCGATAGCCGCCACGCGGTCGGTGAAGGACGAAAGGGACAGGCGATCCAACGTGGTCAGCACCTCTTCAGTGTTGGCGACCTGCACTTTCGGTGCGTCGGAGAGCGTCAGCTTTTGGCTGGCGAGCAGGCTATTGCGCTGCTCCGGCTCGAGTTGCTGCCAGTTGGTGTCGGCATCCAAGCGCGCCATGCCTTTTTGGTGGAGGGTCTGGTAGTCGGTGTGCAAGCGGTTCAACTCTTCACGCAGCAATTGCGTGAGGCTGGCGACCAGCGGTGTGATCGCATCAGGCTCTTCCAGTAGCTGGCGTTGCTGCTCGACGTGCGTAACCTGGGCCACCAACACCTCAGCGCCGGACAATCCGTTGACTTGGGCCAGCAAACGCTTGAGCGTATTCCAGGAGGGCAGGCGTTTTTCGATGCGTTCGGCCAGATCGCCCCATGCGTCGATCGAGTCGCTGAGTTGGTCGCGCTGGTTGTAGAGAGCGAGCAGTTGCTCGTTGCCCGCCGTGAGGCGAATTTCTTCCAACGAGGCGACGACCGGGCGCGCGGGCCGTGGAGCATCGCCGCCGGCGCGATTGGCGAGATCTTGCGCGCTGACCAGGAACTGCGGTACAAAGGCCAGCTCTTCACCTTGCTTGGCGGTCAGGCCGACTTTCTGCAGCAGCTTGCGAATCTGGATGCGCTGGGCGGTGGTGACTGTGGCCGATTCGACCTTGAACATCGTCTTACCGATAATTTTGCGTTCCAGGTCCTTCGGGTCGATAGTCTGTCCCTTTTCGTCCTGGGCGCGGATCAGGCCAGCTACCACCAGTACCTGTAAGCCGCCGTCCACTGCATCACCCGGCCAACCGTAGTCCTTGCCTTCAAAATTCTTGCGGATGTCGATGCCTTTTTTGCCTCCGGCGATGAAGGCCAGAATGGCTTTGCAGACGAGATTTTTGGCGGGTTCGCCATCGTCACCAACGCTCTTGAGGGCATCGGGTGCACCCTTTTGCGCCCTCTCGTAAACCTTGGACCAACCGGCGTGGTCGGCAATATGGAACTGCGGGTAGAGCCGCTGCAGTGCGTTAGTCGCCGCTTCCAGCGTCATCTCTTGTAGATCGGCGCCGAGAATTTCGTTGCCACCGCCTTGGAATACGCGTGCACCGGAGAAGGCTTCCAACAACAGATCGCGGATCTTGCCTTCGGCGGTTTGCTTGGTGGTTTCCATGGCCGAGCGCGCCTCGGTACCTTCAGCGGAGTTGGTCACTTCACGCTTGTCCAGCGTCGCGCTGGCAGCCTTGAAGTCGATCAGGTAGTGGCGCAGGTCGTCAGCAGAGCGTTTCGGGATGAACACAAAAACGGTAGGAGACTGATTGCCGGCCTGGCGGGCGTCTGCCCGTACCGAGTTTTCGTCGATGCTCCAGCCATCACGGACCCAGACGGACACCTTCTCGTTGGCATCGGCAGGGAGTTGGGCGTCAAACACAGGGAAGATGTCGCGAGTGACCTTGGAGGTGCCTTGGGTGAGCGACAGCTTGCGCACCATTTCGCCGAACCTACGCCGGATACGGTCATCACGTTCTGCGTCGACACGGTGGGACTCGTTGGCCAGGCTATTGCGCTGACTGAGGAACTCATCGTTCCAGGCGGCACTTTCTTCAGTCTGGATGCGGTACTCGTCGCCCACCTTCATCAGCAGTTCGCACTTGTCGAGCAGACCCGGCAGCTTGCTGCGCAGGGCACTGGAGCCTTGCGTCAGGTCTTCCACCATCAGGTCGGCCAGGGTGTCGATAGTGGCGCGGATGCCGATTTCGTTGTTGCTGCTGGCGAGCTTGTTAATCAGGAACACCAGGCCGCAGGCACGCCCCATCAGCCGTTGGTCGTCAGTGCCCTTGATCCAGACCATGGTTTTTTCATGCACCTTGCGGGGCAGAATGCGCGACTGCAGCAGCTTGTCAGCGGCGTCGAAGTAGAGGTAATCCGCCGGCACCACGCTGCCGACCGGCGCATCCACGTTGGTCTGGATGACCTTGTGGATCATCGAGAGCTGGTTGCGCAGCTGGCTATCGGTGCCTGTCTGGTCGAGGACGCGCAGCGTGTTTTCCCAGAAGCGGCGGCGCACCGGAAGAATGGGGTAGTCCTGCGGGAAATACTGGATGTCGTCCGCGCGGTGACCGATGGTGGTACCAGCCAGGTGGCGCGAGATCTCGCCCAGGTTGGTTTGCATCACCTTTTCCACCGGTGCCTTGGCCTCTGGTTTTTTGGCCAGGATCACTTTGCGGATTACCGCGTCCACGTCGGCATCAGACAACTCAACACGAACAGTGAAGCGGCCTTCGAGCTTTTTCAGGTTGGATGTGCCGGTGACAGCGGTTTGACCCGTACCAATGAAGAGCAGCTTGGCACCGATATTTTTGGAGCAGGCCTCGACGGTTTCTTGCACGTCGATAGAGCGCTGGCTGTCTTCACCGATGTACTGCTGCACCTCGTCAATGACGACAAGGGTGAGCGGCAATTTGCCGTCGCGGGTGAGGGCCTGCTTGATGACCTTGATCATGTCGCTACTGGATACGTCCTGCACATAGGGGTACAGGTTGTTCAGCGTCTCGACACAAGATGCAGTTGACGTGAAGAGGTTGGGCTTCGCTTTGACCAGAGCGGCGTGCAGGCCCTCCGCCACGTAGAAGTTGTCCAATTCTTCGTCCCAGTCATGGCCCCCTTGCTCGACATAGCCACGCACCGTGTCATAGATGTTCTCATGCTTGAGCCACATGACGAATCGTGCCACCGGGTACTGCTCTGGCAGTCCGACCGAATTGAAGAGGATCCCGAGCAACGCCATACGGGCTGACTTGTCACGCGATTTCGAACCCAGCGTGCCTGACGCTGCGTGCAGACCACCGTGCCGCTTGGCCTGAGTGCTGAGTTCTTTTAACTGATCGCTCACGCTTTGCGGCAGCGACGCGATGCCGCGCGCCGTAGCGCCGTCGTCGAACTGGCTATCCACCCACAGCGCGCGCAGCATCTTCACCAGGTGCGACTTGCCCGAGCCGTAGAAGCCACTGACCCACACGGCAGGCTGTTGCGCCTGCTCGATGTTCTTGAGGTAGGTTTCCAGGATGTGGACCAAGCCCTTCTCGTACTGACCATCGCAGACGAAGGTGTCCAACTCGTACCGCAGTACAGAAAGCGCCTCGTTGGTTTTCTCATCATTGACGCTTGCCACGCCCTCGTTAACCAACTTACGGGTCGACGGGTCTTTTTGGTAGATGTCGCGATTGAGCATGGTTTCCCCTTAATCAGAATTCTTTGTCTGCAGTGATGGGCATGGCCAGGTAGTTCCAGCCGTCATAGCCGTCCAGCAGGCGGTAGTTGTTGTCTTCATAGCTGCCAGGAAAGAACACCAGCAGCCGGCCCTTCACCATGGGGGCGAGCTTGTCCACGACTTCCTTGACCTTCAAGAAGCCGAAGAGCGACCCCACGCCCGTGAGTGCGACGACAAAGTCATCCTCAGCCCCTTTGTGTTGAAGGAACGCGGCGAACTCCGTCTCGATGTAGGTCAAGTACTTTGGCAGCAGCGTCGACAACAGATTGGGCTTCTGGAAATAGCTCTTGGCATAGCGCTGGGATGCGAGCCAAGAGGGAAACGTGTCGGTCAGGTCAAACAATGCCCACTCATGCCCCGCTGCGCGGGTGGCGATTTCAAATTCATCGACTTTGGCGCGCAGGCGCAGTTCTTCCGTCTCGTTGTAGACGCAGAAGATGACACGCTGGGCAGCGGCAGCGTCACCGCGCCACGGCACAGCAACGTACTTGCTGTAAGACTGAGTCAATCGTTTAATTCTGCTCACGTAGCCACTCCATTTCCTGCGCAGAGATCAGGTTCGGGAAAAGCACCTCGACCACCTGGCCGACGCGCTTGAGCGAAATCCAGCCTCGGCGAGAAGCATCTTCAGCCAGCTCAATCGTCTTGTCGAACGAACAGTCGAGCATCCGGGTGTAGTCACTCTTGAACAACGATTCTCCGCGCAGGCCGGTGACGTAGCCAAGCAGCAGCGCGAACGAAACCGTGCCAGGCGTCGGCACAGCACGCGACCGCATTTTGCGGACTCGGCCGGACAGATGCCCAGCTTGGGTCCAGGACGAATTGATGTTTTGTGCGGTTGATTTGAGCGTGGCCTTGCTGAAGCGGCCGGGCTCCTGGTTATCGATGAACTCTTCAAGTGCTTCGCGGGACACGGTGGCACCTTCCTGAAACTCAAGAACGAAAGGGGCAGTGGCCCGAAAAATCGGATCTCGTGAATAGGCGCACAGGGCAGCCAACAGTGGCTGGCCATCGATGTCGCGCTGCCAGAAAAAGCGCAAGGCGCGAAATAGCATGAGGCTTGGGTCAAGAGCGTAGAGATCGACAAGGTGCCGGTAAGTCAGCGCCCGCGTCTTGCCAGACCGTTTGCCAAGACAATTGGCAGTTTGAATCGCTTCAAGGTATTCGGCTTTTGGTGCGTCAGTTTTGTCTATATAGGACAGCAGCGCCCTGAGCTCGGCCAGCATCATCGTCCGGGCGGTATGTACACCGCCGCGTTCATAACTGAACCCGTAGCGCTCTAGCTTGTTGTTGTATTCACTTATGTTACTTGGGACCATATGAGTCAGTCTGTCAAAAATGGAAGGCTACAGATCGAACAAACGCGACTGTTTAACTATGTAGCCGGCTGGCTTCTTCTGTTTTTCCAGCACGCCTTCGTCTACAAGGCGCTGCAACCATGCTTTCGCCTGCGCATTCGACACATCCAGCGCTGCGGCAACCTCGGCATCCTTCATTGGAATTTTCAAAAGCCCCTGAATCACATCACGTACCGCTGCAAACAGAGCATTCGCCGGAGTGGATTCGGTCAAAACTACCGGGTTGTCGGTTTCTGGCTTGGGCTCTGACTCATGGGTCATGGAGAGCACCTCGTCGGCCACCTGCACCACTGACTGGTCTTCTGGAACAGTGACAACTGGCGGCAATGGTTCCTTGGCAACTTCCGGCACTAGGACTGTGTCGTGCATGGCAGGCGACGTGGGTGCTACGTCAGGTGGCCCGTCGTTAGAAAACAGAGCGAGCCCAGACTGGGGTGATGCCGATGGGGTAGGCATGGCTACATCAAATACCGCATCGAACGCTTCCACATCTTGTGGGTTTGGCCAGGGCATTGCCCCCTTGCTACGCAGGGCATCAAGGCCGGCGGACAGCACTCCCGTCGATCGCACATAGACGGGTACAAGTTTGAGTTTGTCCAGTTGCTCGGTTGCGCCAGCCCAAGTGCCGCCTTTATTGAGATCAGAACTCACCACCAGGGAAGCATCAGCCAAGGCATAGATCAGTTTGTTGCGCTGCATTGCGTTGCCGACATTGAAACCTGCACTCGGATCGTAGGGCGAGATGAGCACCAGCTGGCCATCGAGGAGCAAGTTGCGGTGCTCGCGGTTCATCGCCGTCTTTTCGAGGCTGTCTGCGAGGACGCCACTTACCTTTCCGCCCGCTTCCAAAGCACCGCGCATGGCCGCCTGGTCGATGCCCTTCGCGCCGCCTGAGACCAGCGTTCTTCCGGCACGCGCGGCAAGTCGGCCCACGTTCATCGTGTAATCAATCAGCGTGTCATCCACATGACGCGACCCAACCACGGCGAGTCCACCGGTTTCGAGCAAACTGATGTCGCCACAGCCGTAGAGCATGGCAGGTGCATCTTCTCGAAATCTTGCCTTCAGTCGTCGGGGGTATTCGGCATCTGCGCGACTGATAACCCAGATGGCACGGGCCTGCCAATGCTCGATGACTTGGCTCAACAGAAAACCGCGCCCCAACAAGCGTTGCAGGCGATTTTCGTCAATCACAGGTTGGCAAGCGCGAAGGAGTTCAGCTGCATCTGGAGACACGAGATCTGCGGGCTGTCGCTGCATTTCACGCAAGTGACGGGCGAGGCGTTTGTATTCACCGGGCGACAGCAGGTCTGGTGTCGAGGCACCGCGTCCGGCGATCAACGGTGCCGTCAGCAGCAGAATCGCTTGTGTGTTGGGTGAAAGAGCTGGCGTCATTCGTCGTGCCCCGTTTGAGAGAGCGCCATCGGCCATACCTCGCCACTGCCGTTTTTGCGCAGGAGCCACGCGGACACCGTCAGCGTCCAGCGCGAATCCACCATGTCATCAACCAGCAGCACCGGCCCATGCGGGACTGGCTGGCCATTTAGAGCAAGCGAACCATCGATGTTGCGCGCCTGTTGAGTGCTGTTTGCCATCGTTTTCTGTTCGGGTCTATCGTCTGTTTTCTCGAGTACTGTATGAAACGGCAAACCCAGCGCGGCAGCCAAGCGCTTTGCGAAATTCGGCACGAGATCGGGGTGGCGCAGCGACGGAACGCAGGTCACCCAGGTCGGCGCGGGTTGTGGATTCCATTCTTGAATCATCTTCGCGCAAGCCGCGACCAGGTCGTCAGCAAAGTAGCGATCGTGGTACTTGCCTTGCCGGACAAGACCGCCCCAACCGGCGTCGCCCCAAATGCAAAGGGCTTTGCCGGGTTGTGCTTGGTTTCCCGGCGCAATAAGCCCTTTTACCGCGTAATGGGGCATTCCTCCATCGGGCCATTTCTTGCGCGGTTCTATTGGCAGACTGGTACGTCGGAGAAACGCTACTGCCTCTAGAACTATGGCGGGGTCGACCTTGGCCGATAGCGACGGTAATCCCGGTGGGCAAACTGCGCTGGCATCTCCATCAAGTGCTTTGATAAGAAATCCCATGTGTTCGCCGAAAGGTAGGCCGACGTACTCCTGCATTTGTTGCTGCTCGTCGCGTCGCAATGCAGTGAGCCGCTCAGCACGCTGCCAGAAGCTTTCGCTGAGGTTGGCCGCCGTCAGCTGCCACTTGCTTCCGTCCTTGGCAATTGGAGCGGGTGACTCAAGTGCAAGTAGATCGATCGTCTTGTCAACGCGACCCTTGCTGATATTCACCTTCGATAAAATCGCTGGTACCGACAGGCCACCGGGTTCAGCCTCGAGCTCTGCGATGACCTCTGCGACTTCGCGACGCGTAGGAAAAGCGCTCTCGATGAACCAATCTGTGATGTCGGTTTCTTCATCTCCGCTGAGCAGAACTCCATACGCGGTATCAAGCGCACGGCCAGCGCGACCAACTTGCTGGTAGTAATGAACCACAGAGCCGGGTGCTTGGTAATGAATGACGAATGCCAGATCAGGCTTGTCGTAGCCCATCCCGAGCGCTGTCGTACCAACGAGAGCTTTTACCTCGTTCTTGAGCAACGCTTGTTCCAGCGCTTCCCGGCGATCACCAGTGTCACCGGTGTAAGCCTCCACGTTGATGCCTCGGCTTTTCAGCCAATCCGCAACTTGATTCGCATCGCGGACAGTTAACGTATAGATAATGCCGTGCCCATGCAGCGTGGTTAACTTTTCCGCCAGCCAAGCCAGGCGCTCTGCCTGACTCGGCAAACTGATAGTTTGCAGCGTGAGTGATTGACGGTTCAGGTCGCCGCGAGAAATATCCAGCTTCGGCCCTAGAACTGCCATCAGGTCATCCATTACACGGTCGTTCGCCGTAGCGGTAGTTGCCAGCAACCTCAGGTTGGGTGGCAATGTACGAACGATGCGCTCAAGCAACCGGTAGTGAGGACGGAAATCGTGACCCCAGTCCGAGATGCAATGCGCCTCATCAATCACCAGGAGTGAAATCTGGCCAGCGACGGGTGCCAATACCTGAGTGCTGAACCTCTGATTTGCGAATCGCTCGGGGGTGATGAGCAAAATATCGACATCGTTGTGTAGAAACGCGGCTTCGATTCTTGCGTGATCGGTTGGGTTTTCCGAGTGAATGGCCTCTGCTCGCAAGCCCATGCGCCGCGCTGCCTCTACTTGATTGCGCATTAGGGCAAGGAGCGGGGAGATCAGCAGAGCCGGGCCGTTTCCTGATTCGCGCAGCAACTTGTTAGCAATAAAGTAGACGAAGCTTTTTCCCCAACCTGTTTTCTGTACGACCAACAAACGGCCTCGGCCTTCGACGATGTGGCGAATTGCATCTTCTTGGCCGTCACGAAATGTGGCATCAGCACGGCCTGAGCCAATTCGAAGCAGTTCCAATGCGCGTTCGTGGTTATATGTCACGCTTTTGCTCTCCCTTGGCTTGATCCGGCGAGCGGTAGCCCGGCGCCAGCAACGCGTTCTTGACGCCGTAGAGTGCCAACGCATCCTTCAGCCACAGCCTAAATTCAGGACCTCGCAGGCTATGATCAGGAGAGCAATCCACGCTCCACTTTCGCAAAATGTACCCAGCAGTCGCCGCCCGAAGTTTCATTCTCAGCACGCCATCTTGCATGCTGTAGTCCATCTCGGTGATTTCAGGAAGTGGTTGATCCGGGTGCGGCACAAGCTCTAGTTCGACGATGCGGGTCCACTGGATGTCCTGGTTGCTCGCTTCGTGCGGCTCGACCTTCGCTTCCTTCATAACCTTCGGTTGCTTAATCCGAGTGATCACAAAGTCACGAAATTCCTGCGACTTTCGGTCAAATGCGCGGACATGCCACCGAAGGCCGTTATCTATTAGTGCAAACGGGGCGATCTCTCGATCCGAACATCCGCTGGAGATTGAGTGGTACTCAATGGCCAGGGGGCATTCCTGGTGGATCGCCCTGGTAACAGCGGCCAGCACGTCCAAATCAGGATGCGTCAGCCATGACGGGCTTTCGCAGGCTACCCATGCCTTGAGTCGAACAGGCTCCCCATCGCCGAACCCTTGGGTCAGCCAAGACAACACTCGCTCCGGGGGAAAATCGAAGACAGGTTTGAATTCCGGACCCAAAACGTAGGACTTACCCTTGGGGTCGTAATCGATATTTCCAGCCGCCAGATCCTTGTAGAGTGCCAAATCTCGGGTGGCGGCGGCCGACTGGATGCCGAAGCGTGACACCAAATCCTGGCGACGAATCTCACCGATAAAGCGAACTCGCAATTCCACAAAGGCGAGGCGGTCGCGCTGGGGCTGCGTTAGATCTGATAGTTGTTCGTTCGACATTCTGGCTGGCTCAATCTGGTTAGCGAATGCGTGTGCGAAGCATTGCGTAAAGTATATGGTATGTTCTACAATGTGTCTATTGTATGTTTATACATCGTTGATACGCTGCATTGTGATTATCACTAAAGCAATAGGAAGCAGATAGCCAAGCAAAGAAACTCCCTCGGCAGTATGACCGAGAAACGTTTTCAGGAGATGCCTCATGAGTAATCGATGGGACCAACCCGGCGTTCCCCACAAGGGGTGGAACTGCGTTGATGTCGTCGATCTCCGAGGCGATGGCGAGTCAGCAGAAGAAACCGACTACGCCACCTGCCAGATGTGCGGCAACGAAAAAATCCGCTACGTCCATATCATGGAGCACCCGGACCTGGAGGATCACTTCGATGTTGGGTGTGTGCGCCGAAAAAATGAGTGGCGACAACACCGGCCCCAAGGTGCGCGAAAGCCGGTTAAGGAACCGAGCTGTTCGCAGAACCCGCTGGCTGACGCGTACGTGGAGAACTTCAGCCAAAGGGAACAGCTTCCTAAATGTAGAAGGCCGCAATCTCGGGGTACACCAGACCAAGACAAAGCGATGGGGGTATCGAATGGACAGCCGGTTTGGTGCAAAAACCTATGCCACCAAGGACGAAGCCAAATTGGCACTCTTCGACGATTTTTGGACTCAAACACAGGACGACGACCGCCTGTGGTCCGCCGACTGAACCAACACACCAAGGAGATTGATCCTAGAAACCTCAGTTGACCGCTCTACTGGATATTTAGCACCATGATTTAATAAACTTCTTTATGATTTACCCTTTCACCCGTTGGGTGAGTCCGCTACGGGCTACCGGTCTGACGCGTAGCTCGGCACTGTGCTGAAGCGCGAAGGAGTGGACTCCCTGGACCAGTTGCTGAAGAAAAAATAGCTCTGGAGATCGCCCGGGACAGGCTATTGATCAAGCGACACCGTTTGCACGATTGCCTCGAACTCAGCCAGGACCTCGGGCTGCCGCTGGCGTAGATAGCGAGCCACCGATTTGTTTTCCAGTAGCTTGGTCAGATAGCCCTTTGCAAGCACCAAATTCAGGACGTCCTGTCCATAGGTCTGTTCGACCATCTTGTACTGCCCCTGAAGATTGCTCATCTCGCGCTCCATTTTTGCCATTTGCTCCTGGCTCAATCCGGTCAGCTTCGCTGGCTTTTTCCCATCAACCAACATCGCCGCCGGTGTCGCGACCAACATCGCTTCAGCATACGCGACGGTAATGGTGTTGGCCGAAACCATCAACTCAACGCATTCGACCTGCCGGGTCGGCTTCATTTTTCGCAGCACCCGGGAAATGTCGGTTGCGAACTGGCGATCCTTCAGCAGTTCGGCCGCTTCCGGGCAGATCCCTTCCAGCAGCACCATCTTCCGGGTGATCGTGCGCGTGTCCATGCTGAGCGCCTTGGCCAGCCGCTCCGGCGTCACACCGCGTTGAATCGCGCGCCGGATCATATAGTGCTCCTGGATCGTCGACAGGCGGTTGATCCGACTGTTGTAAGTGTAACTCTCGTCATCGGTAGCGACCAGGCACAGCACCTCGAGGTAATTTAACTCCTGCAATGCGATCAGACGAATGTGGCCGTCGAGGAGGATGTGCTGGCCGGTCTTCGAATCCGCCGGCCCCACCGACAACGGCTCGATCAGCCCAATCTCTGCGATCGATGAGCGAATCTGCATGAATTTGCGCGATGTAGCCACGCCCACTGGCGTTTTGCGCGACGGTAGGATCTTGTCGACCGGCACCGTCAGCGGCTCAAGATCAAACCCGATGGCCACTTTGGTCATGCGGTGCGCCCTCCTGACCAGACGCGTTCAGCAAGATATTTTGGCAGTGAATCCAAGCCCTCTGCACGCAATAACGTGGTGAAATTCTCATCGGCAAGCAACTCGCGCAGTGCTCCGACAACGAACAGCAGGCGCTGCTGGGCTATCTCGGCCTTTTTCACCATCTGCTTTTGGCGCTCCACTTCCTTCTGGTAGGTCCTGACCAAACTTGAGGTCGTGACATCCTGCATCTTGCGCGGCGTGCCACGCGCCACGGACCGACCCAAGGTTTGCCGGCGCTCGATGACACGTCGAGCCTGAATCAATTGTTTGCCGCGAAGTTTCCCGGTCTCATAGGCATCCTGAAGCGCCGCCTGGACTGCTTTGTCATCGTCGCCTGCACCGACGATGGTCAGTGCTGCGTTTAGAGGGATGCGCCCCATTTCCACCGCAACCAGCAGTCGCTCCTCGCCGTTTTTCAGGAGCAACAGGATGCCATGCACGTATTCGACAGTGAGTCCTGTCTTCTGGGCGATGGTCTTCTTGTCGTAGCCTTGGTCGCGTAGTTCCTCAATGCCGGCGAGCAGTTCCAGTGGTCTGTATTGGCGGCGGGCGATGTTCTCAGCCAAACTCATGATGAAGGCGTTTTCATCGCTGACCACCACAACCAAGGCCGGAATGGTCTTCTCACCCAACGAGCGGAACGCCTTCATGCGGCCTTCACCGCAGATCAAGAGGTAGCGCTCGGTGCCGTCCTGGCCAGCACGCGGAGTCACGGTGATCGGTTTTTTCAGCCCAATGGCTTTGATGTTGCCGACAATCTCATCGAACACCCCCTTGTTGCGTTCTCTGGGATTGAGTACATCGATCCTGTCAATCGGAATCATCCGCATCTCACCCGGCCCAATTTTCTCTGTCATGCGGCTCTCCTCAACCGTGTGCGCTCCGCCATCCCGTACAGGTAGTCCAAGCTGTCAAAGCGGTAGCTCTCGAACTCGACAGGATTGCGCTCGGCAAGACTGATGCGGGGTTGCCAGAAATCCAGCCGTGGCAACAGGTAATAGTCGAGGGCAGCCTGATTGGCTTGATCGAGCCGCACAGCCACAGTAATGTCCGGTGCCAAGCTGGTGTCGAACCGTACCTTCCAATGATGGCGGCCACTCTCCGGGGTCTGGCATCGCGCCAACACCAGAGAGATGCTGAATTCATCATTGATCCGCAGCAGATCAGTGGCGGGGTCGCGCCGCACGACTCCGCCGAGACGAGCGATCTGGCTTTCAGTCTGGTTAACGATTTCAGGGTGGAAACGGCGCAGGAACTTGTTGGTTTCCAGATACCTGTAGTCACGGTCAGGTGTGAAGCCTACCATTTGATATGCGCGTACCAGGCTGCCGAAGCGGTGAGCGTAGATCGACGTCGAAGGCATACCCTCGGTCTCATCAATGATCAGGCCGGACAGGAATCCACGGTTTTGGTACAGGGACCGCAGGCGCTCGATCAACTCCTCATTGGTGTAACGATACGCCCGGGCTCGGGCGATGCCCTGCGCGGTGTAAAACACATCGGGCGGCACGATGGACTCAAATGCGCCCTCTTTCTTGATCCACATGTCGGGCGTGTTTTCCACCCGCAGCTTCTTGAGCTTGAATGAAATCCGGTTGTAGACGTTGTTGCCGATGTACTTTTCGTTGGTCAGTACCTCGTGCACGGTGGCGCGGGTCCACTCACGGCCAAGGTCAGTAAGCACTGTCATGCCATTCAGGCGTCCGGCAATCTCTGATTCGACCAAGCCATCATCGATGAACCAGCGGTACATCAGGTTCACGGTGCGGATTTCATCCTCCGGCCCGGGCATGAGAATGACGCGGTCGGTCTGCAGACTCTTGTGCTCACCCCGGGTCAGCTCGGCTTTGACGGAGCCGTTCTGGTCAATGAGCACGCGGCGTAGCCCGAAGCCAGCTGGACCGCCTTGACGAAAGCCGAGTTCAATCAGTCGGCACTGCCCGGCGAACACCTTGGCAGACAGTTCCCGGCTGTATTCGCCAGCCATGGCCCGTTTGACACCCTTGACGATGGTGGACACCGGGGAGCCGTCATTTTCAAACTGCTCGGCACAGTAGGCGACCTGAATGCCGGCACGTCGGCACCGATACTCATAGTACGCACTTTCGTCGGCATCCTGGAATCGACCCCACCGGCTGACGTCGTAGACCAGGATGATCGTGAAGTCCGCCGAACCGCTTTCGACGTCCTTGATCAACTGCTGCAGGGACGCGCGCCCATCGATGCGCAGACCGCTTTTGCCAGCGTCGGCGTAGGTGCGAATGACCTCTATGCCACGTCTGGCAGCGTACTCTCGGATCTTGTCGGCCTGATTTTCAGTGGAATACTGCTGGTGCTCGGTCGACATCCGAACGTATTCCACTGCTCGCAGCAGGATAGGTGGTTCTACCCCGGCATCGCTTGATTCTCCTTGTTCCATATGTCCCGATCGCCCCAGTTCATCTGAAAAGTTAGCTCTCGGGAACTCGCCTTCATATCGCAGTGGTCTTCAAGGCAAGCTTGCGCTTCACAATTTAAGAAGGCCGCAATTTGAATTCCATGCAGAGGGTGCAGAGAGCGCATAAGGGCAATACGGTATTCGGTTCTGCCAAATTTTCCGATCACGTCATCTCTTTGCAATTTCGACGTGTGGCACGCACGGGCAGGCATGCACCGTGATTTCAACCGTCCACACGTCCATCTTTGCAATTCCGGCATCGGTGACCAAACTGAGATGATAAATCCCGGATGGCAATGGAATCGCGGGATTTGACACGTCCATCTTTGCAATTGGGCCAACCATGGTTTTGGCGTTGCGTTCATGTTGCAGAACTCGATTGCGTTCGACATACTCTGAGTGGGACTCGCGGTATTCACGCCAGTATTCCGGATTGCGCTGACTCCACGCCTGATGCGCCCGGGCTTGGTTGTCTTGGTAGTCTGGGTCCGTTTGCAACTTGCGGCGCTGCCACTGTCGCCGGCGCTCGCGCTGGCACTCGGGCGCTGAGCAGTAAGATTGCTGTGGGACTTGAGGACGAGGTTGAAAAGGCTGACCGCATGCTACGCACGGCTTGTTCTCCATGAAATCCTCCATACACAAAAACATGTATTGGGCTGCGTGACGAGTAGCTAAGCCAAGGAGAGGAACATGTTTTTACGCTGGCTGGTGGCAAAAAAAGTGCCGCAGCACCGTAACGCATGACTGTTGGTTTGCAGCTAACATGATGTAATCGAAGCTCCGCAAACTATAGAGTAATTGATAATCTTGCTAATTTACAAAAGCAATATTATCTTGCATATTAATAAACGCAAGATTAGAATATCGACTCAGGGGGCAATCATCATGTTCGAAAAAATCTCGCAAAAACTGATCGGCTACCGCGTCAAAGCCGCACGCATTGCTGCGGGCTTGACGCAAGATCAACTCACCCAAGGGCTCGGCCTAAACGACCGGCAGTCGGTCTCGGACATTGAGAACGGCAAGCGCGCGCTAAAGCCGGATGAATTGCTGGAGATGTCCGATCTACTGAAT
>PFJY01000155.1 GCA_002784065.1 Hydrogenophilales bacterium CG_4_10_14_3_um_filter_58_23
TTTTAGCGCGGGTAGTGCTATGATTGCTCTACACAAGGGAGGGTTGGCGCATCTATAGGCGCCGCCCAATAACGCTAGGAAAACTGATGGCGAAGAAGGCAGCAAAAAGCAACCACTCCGCCGCCAACCTCGGCTTCGAGGCCAAACTCTGGCTCGCAGCCGACAAGCTTCGGAACAACATGGACGCGGCGGAATACAAGCATGTCGTTCTGGGCCTCATCTTCCTCAAATACATCTCCGATGCCTTTGAGGAAATGCGCGCCAAGCTGCTTGAGGGCAAAGGCGACTACGAAGGCGCCGACCCCGAGGACGCTGACGAATACAAAGCCGAAAACGTCTTCTGGGTGCCCAAGGAGGCACGCTGGTCGCAGCTTCAGGCGGCAGCCAAGCAGCCCGCCATCGGCAAGGTCGTGGACGATGCCATGGTCGCCCTCGAACGCGACAACCCGCGCCTCAAAGGCGTGCTCCCCAAAGACTATGCCCGCCCCGCGCTCGACAAGCACCGCCTCGGCGAACTGATTGACCTCATCGGCACCATCACGCTTATCGCCACGGCCACAGAGGGCGAGGATGCCAAATCCCACCGCTCGGTTGATCTGCTAGGCCGCGTCTACGAATATTTCCTCACCCGCTTCGCCAGCGCCGAAGGCAAGAACGGCGGCCAGTTCTATACCCCCAGTTGCGTCGTCCGCACTATCGTCGAAATGCTTGCCCCCTACAAAGGCCGTGTCTACGACCCCGCCTGCGGTTCCGGCGGCATGTTCGTGCAGTCGGAAAAATTCGTCGTCGAACACGGCGGCCGCATCGGCGACCTCAGTATCTATGGCCAGGAGAGCAACGCCACCACCCGCCGCCTGGCCGTCATGAACCTCGCCATTAGAGGCATCGAAGCCGACTTTGGTCCTGAGCAGGCTGACACCTTCCGGCGCGATCTGCACAAAGACCTCAAAGCCCAGTTCGTCATCGCCAACCCGCCCTTTAACGACTCTGACTGGCACCGCGTGGATGACGACGTGCGCTGGCAATACGGCGTCCCGCCCAAGGGCAACGCCAACTTCGCTTGGGTGCAGCACTTCATTCACCACCTCGCACCCGACGGCTACGCCGGCTTTGTGCTGGCCAACGGCAGCATGTCCTCCAACCAGTCCGGCGAAGGTGACATCCGCAAAGCCATCATCGAAGCCGACCTCGTGGACTGCATGGTCGCGATGCCCGGCCAGCTTTTCTACTCCACGCAAATCCCGGTCTGCCTCTGGTTCCTTACGAAAAACAAGCTCCCCTCGCCCGCTGGCGGGAGAGGGGATGGGGGAGAGGGTGCGCGCCGTGACCGCCGCAAACAGACGCTGTTCATCGACGCCCGCAAACTCGGCACGCTGATTGATCGCGTGCATCGTGAGTTGACCGATGCCGACATCGCCAAAATCACCAGCACCTACCATGCCTGGCGCGGCGATTCCGTTACCCCCTCGCCCCGCTTGCGGGGAGAGGGCGGGGGTGAGGGGCTGTGCTATGCCGACATCCCCGGCTTCTGCAAATCCGCCGACCTCGACCTGATCAAACAGCACGGCCATGTTCTCACTCCCGGTCGCTACGTTGGCGCAGAAGAAGTCAAAAACGACGGCGAACCCTTCGAGGAAAAGATGTCCCGCCTCGTGGCCGAACTGAACGGGCAATTTGTCGAGTCGGCTAAGCTGGAGCAGGCGATTCGGCAAAATCTGAAAGGGCTCGGCCATGCCCTCTAAAAATAAGCCGTCCGCAAAGCCGCCAGATACCCGCCTTGCCCGTGGTCGCGCTCGTGACGAGGCACACTTTACCGCCCCGCCGCTCGTGCCAGACTTGCCCGCCAGCTACCCGGCAACCCTGGCAGAAATCAAGCAGCGCGTTCAGCAATCCCGGCTACGCACCGTACTGGCCGCCAATGCCGCAATGGTGGTGGCCTACTGGGAAATCGGCCAAGTTATCCTCACCCGCCAGCAATCCGAGGGATGGGGCGCCAAAGTCATAGACCGGCTCTCGGCTGATCTGCGCGAGGCATTCCCCGACATGCAGGGACTCTCGCCGCGCAACCTCAAATACATGCGCAGCTTTGCGGCCGCTTGGCCTGATCCTGAAATTGTGCAACGGGTCGTTGCACAATTGCCATGGCGTCAAAATATCGCCCTGCTCGACAAACTCCGCGATGCCACAACCCGCCTCTGGTATGCGCAACAGGCGGCGCATCACGGTTGGTCGCAACCCATCCTCTGTCTTCAGATTGAAACTCGCCTGCACGAGCGCCAAGGCAAAGCCCCGAACAATTTTCCGCAGACGCTGCCCCCCGTAGATTCCGACCTGGCCGCGCAAATTTTCAAAGACCCTTACCTCTTCGACTTTCTCGGCACTGCTGACCCGAGACGAGAGCGCGAGGTCGAGCAAGCGCTGGTAGATCATATACAGCGATTCCTCCTGGAACTCGGTGCGGGCTTCGCTTTCGTCGGGCGGCAAGTCCACCTCGAAGTGGGCGATCAGGATTTCTATCTTGATCTGCTCTTCTACCACCTCAAGCTCCGGCGCTACATCGTGGTCGAACTCAAAGCGGTAGCCTTTGAACCAAGCTTCACCGGGCAAATGAGCCTGTACCTTTCCGCCGTGGATGACCTCCTGCGCCACCCCGACGACCAGCCCGCCATCGGTCTGCTGCTGTGCAAAGGACAGAACAAGCTGGTGGTGGAATATGCGCTGCGCGGAATGGCCAGCCCCATCGGCGTCGCCGAGTGGCAGACCCAACTCACCGAAACCCTGCCGCAGGAACTCAAAGGTAGCTTGCCCACGATAGCCGAGATCGAAGCGGAATTGGCCGGGGATATGGGGACAATGGGAGAGCAAAATGATTGAACTCGATGTACTGGAGCGAACACTATGAATCTGAACACCGACCACCTCATGCGCTGCATCCAAACCTTGCGCTCATCGCTCACTTTTTTTGAGCGGGCCGCGCCGGATAGCGTTGATCAGGAGGTCTTCCGCAACGCCATCGTCAAGGGCTACGAACTGGCGCAGGAAACCAGCTTCAAGTTGCTAAAAAAAGCTTTGCGCGATTACGGTCACGGCGCAAAAAAGCTGGACACCACCTCCATCAAGGAGGTGCTGCGCCTGTCCGCCACCCACGGCCTGATGACCCTGGAAGAAGTGGAACGCTGGTTCGCCTACCGCGACAACCGCAACAACACCGCCCACGACTACGGCGAAGGCTTCGCCAAAGAAACGCTGAAGCTGATCCCCAACTTCATCGCCGATGTGACGCAGCTGGAAGCCGTGTTGCGCGAGCGCTACAGCGAAGGAAAGAACAATGCCTGAACTGGCGCTGGAACGGCTGGATATGCAGCCGCAGCATCTGGCATTGTTGCGTGAGCTGCTGCACCAGCATCTGCCGCAAGCCGAGGTGTGGGCCTACGGCAGCCGCGTCAATGGTGATGGGCACGAAGCCAGCGACCTCGACCTAGTCGTGCGCCAGCCCGCCGACCCGAAACAGGAAACGCCAGCCTTGTGGGAAATGAAGGAAGCCCTGGTGGAAAGCAACCTGCCCATCCGCGTGGACGTGGTGGATTGGGCGCATATTCCGGCTAGCTTCCATCGCGAGATCGAGCGGGCGTATGTGGTGGTGCAGACGGGGAGCGGAGATGCGTGAGCGCGCAGACAACGTGGCAAACGTAGGTCGGGTTAGCCCGTCAGGGCGTAACCCGACGAGCGATGATTCGGCGAATCGCATTGTTGGATTACGTCCGTCGGTGGTGAGCCTGTCGAACCATGAAGCTGCTAACCCAACCTACGGGGGAATGGCAGATGAATGGAAGACAGAACGTCTTTTCGCTTTGTGTGAGCAGATCGCCGATTGCCCGCACTCGACACCGATGTGGACTGATAGCGGTGCGTTGGTTCTACGCAGCCAGAACATTAGAAACGGGCGCCTTGATCTCAGCGTTAAGAGCTATACAGACGAAGCACACTTCGGACAAAGAAGTCGCCGAGCCAAACTCAGAGCAGGAGATTTGGTAATCACTCGCGAAGCTCCAATGGGTGAAGTTTGCATCATCCCAGAGGGGCTTCGTTGCTGCCTTGGTCAGCGCATGGTGATGCTCAGACCAGATGCGAAAAAATGCGATTCGCGCTTTCTTCTCTACTCCATCCAATCGCGAGCCGTTCAGGACGAAATCAAAGTAAACGAGGGTACAGGTTCGACGGTGAGTAATCTTAGGATTCCGCTTCTTGAGGCACTTCCTATTTCGCATCCGCCCCTCCCCGAACAAAAAGCCATCGCGCACATCCTCGGCACACTGGACGACAAGATCGAGTTGAACCGGCGGATGAACGCTACGTTGGAGGCGATGGCGCGGGCACTGTTCCAGAGCTGGTTCGTGGATTTCGACCCCGTCCGCGCCAAACTCGATGCACCCTCTCCCTCAACCCCTCTCCCGCTTGCGGGAGAGGGTGGCCGAAGGCCGGGAGAGGGAGTTTTTGGCCTCGACGCCGCCACCGCCGCGCTGTTTCCCGCACATTTTCAAGATTCGCTTCTCGGGCATATTCCGCAGGGGTGGACTGTTGAGCCGGTCGGTGAAGTTGTTGAAAGCGTTGGAGGCACTACGCCAAGCACCGCAGAGCCAAAGTTCTGGGAGGGCGGCACACACCACTGGACTACGCCAAAAGATTTCTCTTCGCTTCAAACGCCTGTCCTTCTCGACACCAACCGCAAAATTACCGACGCAGGTATCGCCCAGATTTCTTCCGGCCTGCTGCCCGCTGGAACGCTCCTGCTGTCATCACGCGCTCCAGTTGGCTACCTCGCCATCGCCGCAATGCCTGTCGCCATCAATCAGGGCTTCATCGCCATCAAGTGTAACGAGCGCGCTTCAAATTTCTTTATGCTGAACTGGTGCCAGACCAACATGGCCGAAATAGAAAGCCGCGCCACTGGCACAACCTTCGCCGAAATCAGCAAAACAAATTTTCGCCCGATACGCGTCATGTTGCCACCGAAAGAGTTGATGGCCGCCTTCACCGAAAAAGTCGCGCCGCTCTATGCTCAAATCACCGCCAATCTTCACCAATCCCGCACCCTCGCCACCCTGCGCGACGCGCTGCTGCCCAAGCTGCTGAGCGGGGAGTTGCGCGTGGCAACCCTCGAATCCCAACTGGGGGCCAGCCTGTGAGCGACGAGCCTTTGCCGCAATCCGAATTCATCCTCTACCAGACCGAGGACGGGCGGACGCGCATCCAGTGCCGCTTCGAGAATGAGACCCTATGGCTGTCGCAGGCGCTCATCGCGGAGTTGTTTCAAAAGGACGTGAGGACGATCAACGAGCACTTGGGGAACATTTTCGGGGAGGGCGAACTGAGTCGGACAGCAACTATCCGGAAATTCCGGATAGTTCGGCAGGAAGGCGCCCGCGCGGTCGCCCGCGAGGTGGAACACTACAACCTGGACGCCATTCTCGCCGTGGGTTTTCGCGTGCGCAGCCATCGCGGTACGCAGTTCCGCCAGTGGGCGATCTCGCGCTTGAGCGAGTATCTGGTGAAGGGCTTCACCATGGATGACGAGCGCTTGAAAAATCCGCCCGGCAAGGGGCAGAAGGATTACTTCGATGAGCAACTGGAACGTATTCGCGACATTCGCTCGTCGGAGCGGCGTTTCTACCAGAAGGTGCTGGATATTTACGCGACCAGCGTGGACTACACGCCGGACGCAGAGATTTCTCACCAGTTTTTCGCCGCCGTGCAAAACAAGATGCACAGGGCGACACACGGTCACACTGCTGCCGAGATCATCCATCAGCGGGCCGATGCCGGGAAGCCGCTCATGGGGCTGCTGACTACACGCCCCGGCGGTATCGTGCGGAAAGAGGATGTGTCCATCGCCAAGAACTATCTCACGGAAGACGAACTGCAGGTGCTGAATCGCATCGTGAATCTCTATATCGAATACGCGGAGCTGCAAGCGTTGGAACGGAAGCCGATGGCGATGCGTGACTGGATCACGAAGCTGGATGATTTTCTGAAAATTTCGGGACGCGAGTTGCTGGATCACGCGGGGAAAATTTCCGCCGATGCCGCCAAGGCGAAAGCCGAGCTGGAGTATGCCCGCTACCGCGCTTTGCTGGATTCCGAACCGCGTCCGGTGGATGCGGATTTTGAGCGGGCTGCAAAACAGATTCAAAAACTGCCAAGACCGAAGAAACCAAAGGTCCCGAAGTCATGAGTCCACTCAACGAATCCATATATCCGCCTTTGCCATCCGTGACTTCGCGACAATTCTCGCGACAAAGTGTCGCGATAGGTGCCTTGAGTCGCAGCAATTATGTGAATCCCGACACGAATCGCGACATAATGTCGCGATTACGCCGACCCAGAGCAGGCATCCTTGCGCTACCGGAGTTACATCCCATTCTGGGCATGACGTTCATTTAGACGTAAGCTGGCCGAATCTTAGATATGCTATCCAACACACCGATTTTCATAGAGTTTTTCATTTAGACGCAAATCGCCAATGTCCGTACTCAACGAATCCATCGTCGAAGACGCTGCCCTGACCTGGTTCGGAGAGTTGGGCTATACCATCGGCCACGGGCCGCACATGGCACCCGGCGAACCGGCGGCGGAACGCGCTTCGTTTGCTGATGTGGTGCTGGTGGGGCGCTTGCGCGAGGCAATCTGGCGTTTGAACCCGGCCATGCCGGAAGAGGCGCGCGAGGATGCTTTGCGCAAGGTGATGCGCGTTGGCACACCTTCGTCCACGCAGACCAACCGGAACTTTCACGCCATGCTGCGCGATGGGGTTCCGGTGGAATACCGGCGCGCAGATGGCAGCATCGCGGGCGATCATGCGCGGCTGGTGGATTTCGATAACGCCAAAAACAACGACTGGCTGGCCGTGAACCAGTTCACGGTAATTGAAGGACAAAACAATCGGCGGCCTGACATCGTGGTGTTCGTCAACGGCTTGCCGCTGGCGGTGATCGAGCTGAAAAACGCAGCAGATGAGAACGCGACGATCTGGTCGGCGTTTAAACCATTACGGGAAATCCCCCGGCTG
>PFJY01000158.1 GCA_002784065.1 Hydrogenophilales bacterium CG_4_10_14_3_um_filter_58_23
TGGGGCTATAGCCGCCTTCAGGCGGCTCCTGGGTTACCCGCGCCTTTGAGGCGCTCAAGCAATAAACCTCCGGCTTTGCCGGAGGTAATTTAATTGCGGTATGATTCCGGCATGAACCGGCCATGGAGATTAATGCATTGTCGAATACCCCCAAGCAGGTAGATCCGAAGGAGTTGGAGCAGGCATTTTCGTTGTTCAACGAGGCTTCTGCACAGCTTACCGGCGCTTACCAGGAGTTGCAGCAGCAGGTGGAGCGCCTGACCGGTGAGCTTGCTGTCGCCAATGTGGAATTGCGGCGGCAGTTGCTGGAAAAGGGGGCGCTGTCGCAGCGTCTGTCCCATCTGCTTTCCGCCATGCCGGCAGGTGTAGTGGTGCTGGATCAACAGGGTGCTATTATCGAGTTGAATCCGGCCGCCCGGGAACTGCTGGGGGGATCCCTCATGGGGCGGGCCTGGGGGGAGATTGCGGCGCGCGTGCTGGTACAGACCGTGACGCCGCGTGAGTGGGAGCTTGCGCCGGTCGGTGGGGCCGTGCCACGTCGGGTCAGTATATCCAGCAGCCCGCTGGATGCCGCCGGCGGGCAGGTGCTGCTGATCCATGACATGACCGAAGCCCACAAAATGCAGCGCGAGCTGCAGCGGCATCAGAGGCTGTCCGCGATGGGCGAGATGGCGGCGGGGCTGGCGCATCAGTTGCGCACGCCGCTCGCAACCGCTCTGCTCTACGCCTCCCACCTGAAAAAACTCGATTTGCCTGAAAATGAGCGGATTCGCTTTGCGGATAAAGTGCTGGCGCGTCTTCGTTACCTTGAGCACCTGATTCAGGACATGCTGTCGTTCGTGAAAGGGGAGGGCGGGGGGCAGGATGTGGTTCGGATTTCTTTCATGCTGGTTGATCTGCAGCAGGTCATGGAGCCGCAAATGATCGAGCGTGGGCTGAATTTCAGGATTCAGGATGATAGCCGGGGCTCCGTTGTGCTGGGCAGTCGAAAGGCTTTGACTGGCGCTTTGCTCAACCTGCTGGAGAATGCCATGCAGGCTTGCTCGGAGGGCGGGCAGGTCGGCCTGAGGAGTGAAGTAGGGGATGATGGACAGGTGTCGATTGCTGTGGTCGATAATGGCAAGGGAATTGAGGCTGCGACCCAGGAGCGCCTGTTTGAGCCGTTTTACACGACTCGCACCGATGGAACAGGTCTGGGGCTGGCGATTGTACGCGGCGTGGCCGAGGCGCATCGGGGGTCTGTTCAGGTCAAGTCGGCGCCAGGTTGCGGCAGCGAATTTATCCTGCGGCTACCCAAGCTATAATCCGGAAAATTTCAAATCGCGAACCAATGAAAACATTGCCTATCCTGATTGTTGAGGACGACCGAGACCTGCGCGAAGCCTTGTGCGACACGCTGGGTTTGGCTGGCTACGAGACGCTGGATGCCTCCGATGGGCTGGCGGCGCTTGCGGTGCTGGGAAAGCGCAGGGTCGGCCTGGTCGTGACGGATGTGCAGATGCACCCCATGGATGGCTATACGCTTTTGCGCGAAATCAAGTCGGCCTATCCGTATGTCCCGGTGCTGCTGATGACCGCCTATGGCATGATCGACAAGGCGGTGGAAGCGATGCGCGCAGGGGCATGCACTTACCTGACCAAGCCATTCGAGCCGGACAGCCTGTTGGCTGAGGTGGCGCGCTATATGCTTTCCGCGCAGCCGGAGAACGGCGCGGAAATGGTGGCTGAAGACCCTCGCATGGTCGAGTTGTTGGGGTTGGCGCGGAAGGTTGCCGCTACCAGCGCGACGATTCTGGTTACGGGCGAGTCCGGTTGCGGCAAGGAAGTGATGGCGCGCTTTATCCACCGCCACAGCCCGCGTGCCGACAAGCCTTTCGTGGCCATCAACTGTGCGGCGATCCCGGAAAATCTGCTCGAATCCACTTTGTTCGGTTACGAAAAGGGGGCTTTCACCGGCGCCGCCCAGTCCCATGCGGGGAAGTTCGAGCAGGCGCAGGGCGGCACCCTGTTGCTGGATGAGGTGTCCGAAATGCCGATGCCGCTCCAGGCCAAGCTGTTGAGGGTGCTACAGGAGCGCGAGGTGGAGCGTGTCGGCGGGCAGAAGGCGATTCCGCTCGATATCAGGATTATCGCCACCTCCAACCGCGACATGGGCGAGGCGGTGGCTCGCGGCGCCTTCCGCGAGGATTTATATTATCGCCTCAATGTGTTTCCCCTGGAATTGCCGCCCTTGCGCGAGCGCCCGCTGGATATCGTACCATTGGCCCGGCACCTGATTGGCTGCTTGGGCGGCGCGCTGGGCCGACCCGGAATCAGCTTGTCTTCTGCGGCTGCCGAGCAATTGACGCGATATGCCTGGCCGGGTAACATCAGGGAGCTCGAAAACGTCATTCAGCGCGCCATGATCTTGTCTCCGGGCGATATACTGGAGACGGAGTATTTGCTTCTGCCAAAATCCGAACTTGCCGTGCCGCAACCAGAAAAAGTTGTTACCGCTGGCGGGGCGATGGATATGAAAACGCTGGAGCGGACGCATATTTTGGAAACCCTGGCTTCAGTCAAGGGTTCGCGCAAGCGTGCTGCGGAAAAGCTGGGCATGGCCGAGCGCACATTGCGTTACAAGCTGCAGCAGTACCGCGAAGAAAGTGAAGAAACGGGTTAGTGACAACCCAATTGGGCATGAAATGTGCTTTATTTTTATGCTGCGACGGGCAAAAAACGGTCGTCATAATGGATAAATAGCTATAATTCGAATTGGAGGCCTGAAAGCGATGAATACTACACAGGGAATTGACCAGTTGCTCGGCCAGCTACGTGCCGCCTCGGCCTTGGCTGTCGGCCAGGCGCCCGCTTCGGCATCGACCGAAGGGATGGATTTTGCGGCGCTGCTCAAGGCTTCGGTGGATCAGGTGAATGCCACGCAGCAAGACTCCGCCAATCTGGCCAAAGCGTTCGAGCAGGGCGATCCCAATGCGAACCTCCAGGAAGTGATGGTTTCTCTGCAGCAAGCCAATCTTTCCTTTCAGACTATGGTGCAGGTGCGTAACAAGCTGGTGTCGGCCTACCACGAAGTCATGAGTATGCAAGTGTGATAGGGATTAAATCGCTGCACTTACCCTACTGTATTCCCCCATTCGGGGGGGCAAAGATCAGGCGCTCGCAGGTTTGGAGTCAAGGCGTAAAATAATATGGCTGTCGCACCACAGCAATCACTTTTCGCCCGTCTAGGAGAATTCAACCGTCTATCCGGTGGACAAAAAATTGGGCTGATGCTGGCGCTGGCCGCTACCATCGCGCTGATTTCCGGTGCCTGGATGTGGTCGCAGACGCCGGACTACCGCGTCCTCTACAGCAACCTTTCCGACCGGGATGGCGGCGCGATCATCAATTCCCTGCAACAGATGAACGTCCCCTACAAGATGGCGGAGGGGGGGCGGCGCCATCCTGGTTGCTTCCAGCCATGTTTATGACGTGCGTCTGCGCCTGGCATCACAGGGCCTTCCCAAGGGTAGCGTGGTTGGCTTCGAGCTGATGGAAAACCAGAAGCTGGGTACCAGCCAGTTTCTCGAACAGGTGAACTACCAGCGTGCCCTGGAGGGGGAGTTGACCCGTTCCATCCAGTCTCTTTCCGCCGTGCAGGGCGCGCGCGTGCATCTCGCCATTCCGCGTCCTTCAGTGTTTACCCGCGAGCAGAAAAATCCCAGCGCATCCGTGCTGGTTGGTCTCCATCCCGGGCGTTCGCTGGACAAGGCCCAAGTCAACGGCATCGTCCATCTAATTTCAAGCAGCGTGCCGGACTTGTCGGTCAAGAATGTGACGGTACTCGATCAGAACGGCAACCTGCTGAGCTCTGCGGCCGAGGGCAAGGAGAGCGCCGGCCTCGACCCGAGTCAGCTGGAATTCCTGCGTCAGGTGGAGCAGAGTTTCATCAAGCGTATCGAAAACATCCTCAGCCCGATTACCGGCATGGAAAACGTGCGGGCACAGGTTGCGGCCGAGCTGGATTTCTCCCAGACCGAGCAGACCGCTGAAACCTTCAAGCCCAACCCGGCACCTGCCGAGGCGGCAATCCGCAGTCAACAAAGCAATGAAAACAACTCTGGAGCAGGACAGGCCGCAGGCGGCGTGCCCGGCGCCCTGTCCAACCAGCCACCCGGCACGGCTGCCGCACCGGTTACGGCACCTGCCGCCACGGCCGCAGCGCCTGCCCAGCCTTCCGGCGGGGGCGCGCACAAGGAGTCGACCGTCAATTACGAGCTGGATAAGACCATCAAGCATGTCAAGTCTCCGGTAGGGAATATCAAGCGCCTATCTGTGGCTGTCGTGGTAAATCACAAGAAATCCACGGACAAGGATGGGAAGGTTAGCTCCAAGCCTTTGAGTAACGCGGAAATGACGCAGATCAGCAATCTCGTCAAGGAAGCCATGGGCTACAGACAGGACCGTGGCGATACGCTCAATGTGGTGAATGCCTCATTCAGCGTGGTGACGGAGGAGGTTCCTGCGGTGCCGATCTGGAAGGATCCAGCAACGATTTCTCTGGTCTTGGCTATTGCCAAGAACCTGCTTATTGCCGGGATTGTGTTCTTTATCGTGTTCAAGGTGCTGCGTCCCCTGCTGAAGGAACTTTCGACTCCGCCGCCTCCGCCTCCGCCAATGGTTCAGAATGCAGAAGGCGAAGGTTTCGTGATTGCGCCAACTCTGGGGTATGAGGAGCGCTTGCGGTCAGTCAAGGATCTGGCACGCCAGGAACCGAAAGTGGTGGCTACTGTGGTCAAGGATTGGATAGGTGGCAATGAGTGAAGATGGGATCCAGAAAAGCGCCATTTTGCTGATGGCCTTGGGTGAGGAGGAGGCCGCTGAGGTATTTAAACATCTCAGTCCCAAGGAGGTGCAGAAACTCGGGACTGCCATGGCAACACTGGATAGCGTCAACCGCGTCCAGGTGGAGCGGGTGATGCATGATTTCATGTTACAGGCTGGAGAAAAGGCTGGTTTGGCTGATTCCGATGAATATATTCGCAGTGTGCTGACCAAGGCGCTAGGCTCGGATAAAGCGGCTAACCTGATCGAGCGAATTCTGCATGGCGGCGATACCAGCGGCATCGAAGGCTTGAAGTGGATGGATGGCGCTTCCGTGGCTGAGCTGATCAAGAATGAGCATCCTCAGATTATTGCCACCATTCTGGTTCATCTTGAGCGGGATCAGGCCAGTGAGATACTGAGTCTTTTTACCGAGCGTCTGCGCAATGATGTGGTGCTGCGTATTGCCACGCTGGACGGAATTCAGCCTTCTGCGCTAAAGGAATTGAACGATGTGCTGACCAAGTTGCTGTCAGGTGCCAGCAATCTCAAGAAAAGCGTGATGGGCGGTGTCAGGGCTGCGGCAGAAATTTTGAACTACGTTGGCACCGCTAATGAAACCGCGATCATCGCCAGCGTGCGTGATTACGACCCCGAACTGGCGCAGAAAATCCAGGATGAGATGTTCGTCTTCGAGAACCTGCTCGATATCGACGATCGCTCTATCCAGTTGCTGTTGCGAGAGGTGCAGTCCGAATCCCTGATTATCGCGCTCAAGGGTACGAGCGAGGAGCTGCGCGAGAAAATCTTCAAGAACATGTCGCAGCGGGCTGCTGAAATGTTGCGCGATGATCTCGAAGCCAAGGGCCCGGTGCGCATCAGCGAAGTCGAGGCGGAGCAGAAGGAAATTCTCAAGATCGTGCGCAAGCTGGCCGACGAAGGCCAGATTGTGATCGGCGGCGCAGGAGAGGAAAGCTTTGCCTAGCAATATCATTCCCAAGGAGCAATTGAGCGCTTATCAGCGTTGGGAATTGAATTCACTGGATGTGACAAAGGATGTCTCCCCTGCCGTGCCGCTGCCAACTGCGGGAGAGGTCGAAAATATCTATCGGCAGGCCAGAGCCGAAGGTTGGACGAAGCCGCTACGCGGAGGATGCGGTGGTGACGGTCTGAGTTCAAAATATAGCCTCACCCCTCTTGCGAGGGATTGTTCCATGACGAACTATGAGGTTATTTTAAGATGGAAGCATTGTCCGACGCAAATTTCGACCAGAACTACCGGTTGCATCTGCAACACCTGAAACTCAAAGGGCTGCAACCCAAGGCTGGCGATTGAGGTTTGCATCGAATCAGGGCACAATAATCCAATCAACGCCCGAGTCGGGCATTGGCTGCCGCAACTGCACGCATGAACAGGCTCCCAACTCCCTGTTTCCCCGGTAAAACTTCAAACCGGGCCATATCCCAAAAACATATTTTCTATGGAGCTTGACCAGCATCCAGGGACCGGGCTCGTCCAACAAACGGTTCAGATCGTGGCTTCGCACGATCTAACCTTATTCGTTGGGCCTCTGCTCACTCATAGTGTGTCCACATACGTAGGACACGAACCGTTTTCTCTTTGGCAAAGACTTCGTACACTATACGGTGCTGAATATTGATGCGGCGAGAGTATGCGCCGGCAAGATCACCGACCAACTTCTCGAAGGGTGGTGGATTTTGAAATGGGTCGTTGGCAAGAACCGCGAGCAGTTCTTGTGCCTTTGCTTTAAAGCCACTTGCAGCAAGCTTCTTTGCGTCCTTCATTGCTTGCTTGGCATAAACAACCTCCCAACTCACCACTTAAGCGCCTTCGAGCTTTTTGCGAGGGGTTCGGCCATGCCAGTCTTGATGGACTCGCGCATGCCGGGTACGGCCAGTAGGTACAAGGTTTCTTGAATTGCGCTCCAGTCTTCCGCAGAAAGCAGCACGGCACTGCTGCGTTTTCCGGAAATGATGATTGGCTCATGAGACTCTACTGTTTGATCAATGAGCCGGTACAGATTTGCGCGAGCTTCGCTGGCGGTAAGTGTGTTCATTTCACGCTCCTTCAAAGAAGAAAGAAGCATCAATGGTACGCCATCACGTACGTTTGTCAAGTGGCTATGCGAGCGCTACAAGAAGGCCCAACGTAGAATTAACCGGCTCCACGCTTTTGCGGAGTCCGGGTTGAATGTCGGGTTGGACGAAGCCGCTATCGCGGAGAAATATTTCCCACCAATCTGATTTATTGACAT
>PFJY01000045.1 GCA_002784065.1 Hydrogenophilales bacterium CG_4_10_14_3_um_filter_58_23
CGGCAAGACCAGCCTGCTGCGCATGGTGTGTGGGCTGCTGGCGCCGGAGTCCGGCGAAATCCGGTGGGGCGGCGAAGAGATCGGCGCGGCGCGCGAGACCTACCATGCCGAGATGGCCTATTTCGGCCACGCGCCCGCGGTCAAGGAGGACCTGAGCGCCACCGAGAATCTCGATTTTGCCTGCCGTCTGGCGGGAGTTCCGGTGGAGGGCGAAGAAGTGAAAGGCGCGCTGGGTCACCTCGGTCTGGGGCATTGCCTGAACCTGCCGACGAAATCGCTGTCCCAAGGGCAGCGTCGGCGCGTTGCGCTGGCCCGCCTGATGCTGGCCAAAGCCAAATTATGGATCCTCGACGAGCCCTTGACGGCGCTCGACCAGGCCGCCCTGCAACTGGTGCAGACCTTGATCGGCGAGCATTTGCGCCAGGGCGGCATGGCGATGCTGACCACGCATCAGCCGGTCAGCATCGCGGGCATAACGCCCAAAATTTTGCAATTAACGCCATGAACACACTGCAAATTGTCATCGTACTGCTGCGGCGCGAATTGATGCTGGCCATGAGGCGGCGCGGGGACGTGCTCACCGTGCTGTTTTTCTTCGTCATCGTCGCCAGCCTGTTTCCGCTCGGCGTCGGGCCCGACCCCAAGCTGCTGCGCCTGATGGGCGGTGGCGTGGTATGGGTGGCCGCCCTGCTGGCGGCGATGCTGTCCCTCGGCCGGCTCTTCGCCAGCGACCACGCCGACGGCACGCTGGAGCAGTTAATTTTAACACCGACGCCCCCGGTGATCTGGATAACCGGTAAGATACTGGCTCACTGGCTGGTGAGCGGAGTGCCGCTGATCCTCGTCGCGCCGGTGCTGGGCGTCCAGTTCGGCCTGTCGAACGAAGCCCTGGGCGTGCTGGTGATTTCGCTGCTGCTCGGCACGCCGGTGCTGTCGCTGATTGGCGCGATCGGCGCCGCCCTGACCCTGGGGTTGCGCGGCGGCGGTGTGCTGGTATCGCTGCTGGTGTTGCCGCTCTACATCCCGGTGCTGATCTTCGGCGCCGGCGCGGTGGATGGCGCGATGTCCGGCCTGGGCTCGGAAGCCCACCTGTCGTTGCTGGGCGGCATTTTGATTTTGGCATTCATGCTGACGCCGTGGGCGGTGTCGGCGGCGTTGAGGATTTCGATCGAATGATGCGTGGTTAATTCGGGAATTAATATGAGCAACTTCAACTGGTATAAATACTCCTCACCGGCGACCTTCTACGGCCTGGCCGGAAAGATGATTCCCTGGTTTTACGGCGTGGCGGCCCTGCTTTGCGTGGCGGGCCTGTACCTTGGGCTGTTCCTCGCGCCCACCGATTTCCAGCAGAGCGACGCCTACCGTATCATCTTCATCCACGTGCCCGCCGCCTGGATGGCCATGGTCATCTACGTGGTGATGGCGTGCTGGGCGGCGCTCGGGCTGGCCTTCAACACGCGCCTGTCGTTCATGATGGCGAGCGCCCTCGCGCCCACCGGCGCCCTGATGACTTTCATCTCGCTGTGGACAGGCGCGCTGTGGGGCAAACCGACCTGGGGCGCATGGTGGGTGTGGGATGCGCGCCTGACTTCCGAGCTCATCCTGTTCTTCCTGTACCTCGGCTTCATGGCGCTGCAAGCGGCGATCGACGACCCCCGCCGCGCCGACCGCGCCGGCGCGCTGATCGCCCTGGTGGGCGTGGTCAACGTGCCGATCATCTATTTTTCTGTCAGATGGTGGAACACCCTGCATCAGGGCGCCTCGGTGAGCGTGACGAAATCGCCGAGCATGGCCGCCATCATGCTCGCCGGCATGCTGGTGATGGCCCTGGCCGCGTGGATGTACGCCATCGCAGCGGCCTTGTCGCGGGCGCGCAGCATCATCCTGGAGCGCGAGAAGAACAGCCAGTGGGTGGCGCAAATGGTGGAGGGCGAAGCGTGAACTGGAATAGCTGGCCGGAATTTTTTAACATGGGGGGCTACGCCTTTTACGTGTGGGGATCCTATGGCGTGACCGCCGTCCTGATTGTCGGCGAACTCCTGCTGTTGAGATCGCACCGGCAAAAGGCGTTGACGCTGGCAAAACGCACGGTGAAATATGGCAAGGTCGAAAAGGATGAATCTTAAAACTCAACCCGCATAAGACGTAGGGCGCAAAGCTGCGCGCATTGCGCCGTATTCAGGCAACATGCGGCGCAATGCCCGTTGGTTATTGCGCCCTACGCCCCAATGTTTTGTTTTTCCTCAGTGTCCTCCGCGTCCTCTGCGGTGAACCGTTTTTTTATGGAATGAAGGCAACAATGAAACTGCGGCATAAGAAACTGATATTGGTCGCCCTCGCGGTGATCGCCTTGGGCGTGGTGGCGGCGCTGGTGCTCAACGCCTTCCGCAGCAACCTGGTGTTCTTCTTCAGCCCGACCCAGGTGGTCAAGGGCGAAGCGCCTCGCGACCGCTCTTTCCGGGTCGGCGGGCTGGTCGAGAAAGGCAGCCTGGTCCGCGAGAAGGACGGCGTGACCGCGCATTTCCGCGTCACCGACACGCTGCAAACCATCGCGGTGGATTACACCGGCCTGCTGCCCGACCTGTTCAAGGAAGGCAAAGGCGTGGTGACGGAAGGCCGTTTGAACGACCGCGGCGTGTTTGTCGCCACGCAGGTTCTGGCCAAGCACGACGAGAATTACATGCCGCCCGAAGCCGCCAGCGCGCTGGAACAGGCGCAAAAAGCCCAGAAAACCCTAGTCGCACCCAAATAATTTAGTTTCACGGCCAGAAAGTAAACGATGATTCCAGAACTCGGTAATTTCGCATTGATGCTGGCGCTGCTGCTGGCGCTTGTCCAAAGCATCCTGCCGCTGGCGGGCGCCGCGCGCAACAACCCGGCATGGATGTCGGTCGCCCGACCGGCCGCGCGCGCCCAGTTCCTCTTCGTCGCCATCGCCTTCGCTTGCCTGGCCTATTCCTTCCTGACCAACGACTTCTCGGTTTTGAATGTCGCGCAGCACTCCTTTTCCAAGCTGCCGCCGGTTTACCGCTTCACCGCCACCTGGGGCTCGCACGAAGGCTCGCTGCTGCTGTGGACCTTCATCCTCGCCCTGTGGACGCTGGCGGTGACCGTGTTCAGCCGCCACCTGCCGGATGACATGGTGGCGCGGGTGATCGGCGTGATGGGCCTGGTCAGCTGCGGCCTGCTGCTGTTCATGCTCCTCACCTCCAACCCGTTCATCCGCCTGCTGCCTGCCGCCCTGGACGGCTCCGACCTGAACCCGCTGCTGCAGGACCCGGGCATGGTCGTTCATCCGCCGATCCTGTACATGGGCTATGTCGGGTTCTCCGTCGCTTTCGCTTTCGCGCTGGCCGCCCTGATTTCCGGCAAGCTGGACGCCAGCTGGGCGCGCTGGTCCCGCCCCTGGACCACCGCAGCCTGGTCGTTCCTCACCCTGGGCATCATGATGGGCAGCTGGTGGGCCTATTACGAGCTGGGCTGGGGCGGGTGGTGGTTCTGGGACCCCACCGAGAACGCTTCGCTGATGCCCTGGCTGGTGGGTACGGCGCTGATCCATTCCCTGGCGGTGACAGAAAAGCGCGGCACCTTCAAGGCGTGGACGGTATTCCTCGCCATCGGCGCCTTCTCCCTGAGTTTGCTCGGCACCTTCCTGGTGCGTTCCGGCGTGCTGTCCTCGGTACACTCCTTCGCCACCGACCCGGCGCGCGGGCTGTTCATTCTCGCCTTCCTCGCCGTGGTGATCGGCGGCTCGCTGCTGCTGTTCGCCTTCCGCGCTTCCCAGGTCGGGCTGGGCGGACGTTTCGGGCTGGTGTCGCGCGAATCCTTCCTGATGACCAACAACATCCTGCTCCTGACGGTGACCGGCGCGGTGCTGCTGGGCACGCTTTACCCGCTGTTTCTCGATGCGCTCGGCCTGGGCAAGATCTCGGTCGGGCCACCTTATTTCAACTCCGTGTTCGTGCCCCTGGTCACCCCCTTGCTGCTGCTGATCGGGGTCGGCCCCATGGCGCGATGGAAACAGGCCAGCGTGCCCGACCTGGCCGCCCGCCTGAAATGGGGTTTCGGCGCCAGCGTCGCGGTCGCGCTGCTGCTGCCCTTCACCCTGGACGCCTGGAAACCGACAGTCTCCATGGGCATCCTGCTGGCCCTGTGGATCGTCGTCAGCATCACCATCAACGTGCAAGGCCGTCTGCGCCGTAGCACCCGCTGGTCGGCAAACTTTTACGGCATGAATCTGGCCCACTTCGGCGTGGCGGTCGCCGTTCTCGGCGTCACCATGGTGTCGGCCTACGAGACCGAGCGCAACGTGCGCATGAACGTGGGCGACACCGTGACCCTGAAGGGCTACACCTTCCTCTTCAAGGGCGCACAAGACCTCGACGGCCCCAATTACAAGGCCGCGCGCGGCACCCTGGAAGTGAGCCGCAACGGCAAGCCGTTCACCACGCTTTACCCGGAAAAGCGCACCTATCTCGCCTCCGGCATGCCCTTCACCGAATCGGCGATCGACTACGGCTTCACGCGCGACCTGTATACCGCGATGGGCGAGCGCCTGGACGGCGGCGCCTGGAGCGTGCGGCTGTTCCACAAGCCGTTCGTGGTCTGGATCTGGATCGGCGCCGTGCTGATGGCCCTGGGCGGCGCGATGTCGATCACCGACCGGCGCTATCGCGCCTCGCGCGGGAAGAAAGGGGCCTCGGCATGAAGCGCTTCCTGATTCCTCTGGGCATTTTTATCGTGCTGGTGGGCTTTCTCGCCATCGGCCTCAAGCTCGACCCGCGCGAAGTGCCTTCGCCGCTGATCGGCAAGCCGGCGCCCGATTTCAGGCTATCCCTGCTGTCCGACCCCGCCAAACCGCTGAGCCCGGCTGACCTGCGCGGCCAGGTCTGGCTGTTCAACGTGTGGGCCTCATGGTGCGTTTCCTGCCGGGAAGAGCACCCGGTATTGCTCGATTTGTCGAAGCGGGGCATCGTGCCGATCTACGGCATGGACTACAAGGATCAGCCCGGCGATGCGCAGGCCGTGCTGGACCGCTTCGGGAACCCCTACGTCGAGACCGTGGTCGATCTCGATGGCCGGACCGGCATCGACTACGGGGTGTACGGCGTTCCCGAGACCTACGTCATCGACAAGAACGGCATCATCCGCTACAAGCACACTGGCCCCCTGACCCCCGCCGTTCTGGACAATAAAATTCTTCCCCTGGTGAAGGAGTTGCAGCGATGAAACCGTGGATGATCGTCCTCGCCCTGTGGCTTCCCCTCGCCGCCATGGCCGATGAGGCCAAGCCGCTGGCCGAAGACCCCGTGACGGAGCAGCGCATGATCGGCCTTTCCGAGAATTTGCGCTGCCTGGTGTGCCAGAACGAATCGCTGGCGGGTTCCCGCGCCGATCTGGCGCAAGACCTGCGCCAGGAAATCCGCGAACAGATACGCGCCGGCAAGAGCGACAAAGAGGTCGTCGACTACCTCACCCAGCGCTATGGCGACTTCGTTCTTTACAAGCCGCCGGTCAAACCGCTGACCTGGCTGCTGTGGTTCGGCCCGTTCGCGCTGCTGATCGGCGCGGTGGCGGGTCTCTACGCCTATATCAAGCGGCGCGGCAACCGCCCTGTCGACGCTCCCTTATCCGCAGAGGAGAAGAAACGCGTGGAGGCTCTTCTGGGTAACAATGGAAATAAATCATGAGTAATTTCTGGACGATTTCGCTGTTCTGGGCGCTTTTTCTCCTTTTTATCCTCGTGGCCATGGCCTTTGTCCTGCCGCCATTGCTGCTGCGCCGCGCCGTCAAGCCCGGGGCCCAGGTGGACAGAAAAGAGGTCAACCTCGCCATCTACGACGACCAGCTCGCCGAATTGAAGGCGGATCTCGATAGCGGCGATCTGGATACCGCGCAATACGAGGATGCCCGGCAGGAAATCGAAAAACGTCTGAGCGAGGAGGTGCCGCGGGAATCCGCCCCTGTCGTCGTCGCCCAGGCTGGCCGCTGGCCGGGGGTGGTGCTGGCCGTGGCGATTCCGCTGCTGGCGGTCGCCCTGTACGTGAGCCTGGGCAATACCGAAGCCCTGCTCACCTCGCGCGTCGAGGCCCCCGAAGCCCACACGGCGGCGCAGCAGGGCCAGCACGCCACGGCGCCCATGATCGCCGCCCTGGAGGCCAAGCTGGAAGCGAATCCGGATGATGCCAAAGGCTGGTACATGCTGGCGCGCAGCTATAATGCGACCGGCCAATACGGCAAGGCGGCAAGCGCTTATGCCAAAGCCAGCGAGCTGGCGCCCGACGACCCGCGCCTGCTCGCGGACTACGCCGATGCGCTCGCCATGGTGCAGGGACAGAATCTGCAGGGGAAACCGCTGGAGCTGATCGACCGGGCGCTCAAGCTGAATCCGAACGATGAGAAGTCGCTGCATCTTGCCGCATCCGCCGCCTACCAGCGCAAGGATTTCGCTCAGGCCGCCCTGTATTGGCGGCAGCTGCTCAAGGTCCTCCCGCCGGATGCGGGTATCACCAAGGATATCGTGGCAGCGGTCGAAGAGGCCGAAAAGCTGGCGGGCATCCCCGGCAGTTCGGATAGCAGGGGCAAGCCGGGCGAGAAAGTCGGCACCGGCGGACAAGCGCCGCAGGGCGCGACCGCTATTTCCGGCACGGTGACGCTGAGCAAGGAACTCGTCGCCAAAGTGAGCCCCGCCGATCGGGTGTTCATTTTTGCGCAGGCGCCACAAGGCCCCAGAATGCCCATCGCCAGCTTGAAGATCGACGCCGGACAGCTTCCCTACCGCTTCACGCTGGACGATTCCGTGTCCATGTCGCCAAACGACAAGCTTTCGAATCATGCCGAAGTGATGATTAGCGCGCGCGTGTCAAAGTCGGGCCAGCCGATGGCGCAAAGCGGCGACTTGCAGGGGAAAACCGGTCCGGTCAAGCCCGGGCAGCAAGGCGTGGCGATCGTCATTGATACCGTCGTGCCCTAGCAGCCTGTCTGACTTGAAGGAAATCGGCTGCAAATCCGCCTGGCCGGTCCATATTTCGCCGCTTTTTTGGT
>PFJY01000108.1 GCA_002784065.1 Hydrogenophilales bacterium CG_4_10_14_3_um_filter_58_23
AGTCCCGTTCAGTGGCTCGCTATGGCGCTTGGCGGGGCGGCTTAACAACATGATTTGCGAAAAGAGCCATTTTAAACGAACTACCCCACCCACTTCCGCGCATTGCGGAACATCCGCAGCCACGGCCCGTCCTCAGTCCATTCCGCGGGATGCCAGGAATGCTGCACGGCGCGGAAGACTCGCTCGGGGTGCGGCATCATGATGGTAAAACGCCCGTCCGGCGTGGTCAGTCCGGTGATGCCCAGGGGTGAGCTATTGGGGTTGGCCGGATAATTCCCGGTCGGCTGGCCGCGATTGTCGACGTAGCGCAACGCCACCTGGGCCGCGTTCATCTGCTGTTCGATCCCGAATTCGGCGTAGCCCTCGCCGTGCGCCACCACGATCGGCATGCGGCTGCCGGCCATGCCATCGAGAAACAACGATGGGCTCTGGGTCACTTCCACCATGACGAAGCGCGCTTCGAACTGCTCCGACTTGTTGCGCACGAAATGCGGCCAGTCTTTCGCGCCGGGAATGATGGCGTGAAGGTTGCTCATCATCTGGCAGCCGTTGCATACGCCCAGGGCGAAGGTGTCGCCGCGCTGAAAGAACGCCTCGAACTCGCCTCTGGCACGGGCATTGAACAGGATCGACTTGGCCCAGCCCTCCCCCGCGCCGAGCACGTCGCCGAAGGAGAAGCCGCCGCAGGCGGCAAGGCCATGAAAATCTTTCAGCGCAACCCGGCCTTCGATGACGTCGCTCATGTGCACATCCACTGCTTCGAAACCGGCGCGGTCGAAAGCGGCGGCCATTTCCACCTGGCCATTGACGCCCTGTTCGCGCAGGATTGCCATACGCGGGCGGCTGCCCTTGGCAATGAACGGCGCGGCGACGTTGTCGTTGAGATCGAAGCTCAAGGCCGCGTGCAGGCCGGGGTTGCCGGCATCCAGAATGTGTTCGTATTCCTGCCGTGCGCACTCCGGGTTATCGCGCAAAACCTGCATCCGGCTGGTGGTTTCCGACCAGGCGCGTTGCAGTTCGATGCGCGGCATGTCCAGGATTTCCTGGTCGCTGCGCTGAATGACCAAGCGGTCATCATTGTTCAAGGAGCCGATGACGTGCAACTCGCCGCGCAGTCCGGCAGCGAAGAACTTGTCCATCACCGCTGCCGTGTCGCTGCGTTTCACTTGCAGCACCGCGCCCAACTCCTCGTTGAACAGTACACTGAAGGTGTCGGTGTTTAACTTGTCAGCGTCTATCATCACGCCGCAATGCCCGGCGAACATCATCTCGCACAAGGTGGCAAACAGTCCGCCATCGGAACGGTCGTGATAGGCAAGGATGCGTCCATCCGCATTGAGGCGCTGTACCGTATCGAAAAACCCCTTGAGCTGGGCTGCGTTCGCCACATCGGGCGCCTCGTTGCCGGTCTGCTTGTAAACCTGCGCCAACGCCGAGCCGCCCAGCCGATTTTTGCCCTGGCCGAGATCGATCAGGATCAGGTCGGTGTCGCCGACATCGGTACGTAATTGGGGTGTCAGGGTCTGGCGTGCATCGGTGCAGGGCGCGAAGGCGGAAATAATCAGCGACAGCGGCGCGGTGACTTCCTTCCTTTTGCCGTCCTCCTCCCACACCGTCTTCATCGACATCGAATCCTTGCCCACCGGGATGCTGATGCCCAGTTCCGGGCACAGTTCCATGCCCACTGCGCGCACCGTGTCATAGAGTGCGGCGTCCTCGCCGGGGTGGCCGGCCGGCGCCATCCAGTTGGCGGACAGCTTGATGTCGCCGATCTCCGCAATTCGCGCCGCAGCGATGTTGGTGATCGCCTCGCCGATTGCCATGCGCCCGGAGGCGGCCGGATCAATCAGCGCCAGCGGCGTGCGTTCGCCCATGGCGAAGGCTTCGCCGCGATATTCCTCGAACCCCGCCAAGGTCACCGCCACATCCGCCACCGGGATTTGCCACGGACCGACGAACTGGTCGCGGGCGGTCATGCCGCCGACGGTGCGGTCGCCGATGGCGATCAGGAAGGTCTTGTCCGCAACCGCTGGCAGGCGCAGCACGCGCAGCGCCGCCTCGTGGAGGTCGATCCCGGTCGTCTCGAAAACCGGCAATTCCCGAACCAGGTGTGACACGTTGCGCGTCATCTTCGGCGGCTTGCCGAGCAGCACCGACAGATCCATGTCGATCGGCTTGTTGTTGAAATAGCTGTCTTCGAGTATCAGGCGCTGTTCGGCAGTCGCCTCGCCGACCACGGCGTAAAGGCAGCGCTCGCGTTGGCAGATCGCCGCAAACTGCGGGAAATTCTCCGGCTTGACGGCGAGCACGTAGCGCTCCTGCGCCTCGTTGCTCCAGATCTGCATCGGCGACATGCCCGGTTCTTCGTTGCGGATGGCGCGCAGCTTGAAGATGCCGCCACGTTTGGAATCGTTGACCAGCTCCGGCAGGGCGTTGGACAGCCCGCCCGCGCCGATGTCGTGAATCGAGATGATGGGGTTCCGATCACCCAGTTGCCAGCAGCGGTCGATCACTTCCTGGGCGCGACGCTGCATTTCCGGGTTGCCGCGCTGCACCGAGTCGAAGTCGAGGTTTTCGGCATTCGCGCCGGTGTCCATACTCGAGGCTGCACCGCCGCCGAGGCCGATCAGCATGGCCGGGCCGCCGAGCTGGATAATCAGCGCGCCCGGCGTGATCTGGTGCTTTTCCGCGTGGCGCGCGGAGATATTGCCGACGCCGCCGGCGAGCATGATCGGCTTGTGGTAGCCGCGCATTTCTCCGGCCACCTGTTCTTCGTAGGTGCGGAAATAGCCGGCCAGGTTGGGGCGGCCGAATTCGTTGTTGAAAGCTGCGCCGCCGATTGGCCCTTCGAGCATGATCTGGAGTGCGGAGGCAATACGCCCCGGCTTGCCATAAGTGCGGTGAGGGGTGAGGGGTGAGGAGTGAGGAGTTTCCGCGTTGCCGTAACTTTCCCATGGCTGGATAAAATCGGGAACATTCAGGTTGGACACGGAAAAACCGGTGAGCCCGGCCTTCGGCCTGGAGCCGCGGCCGGTTGCGCCTTCGTCGCGAATTTCGCCGCCCGAACCGGTGGCCGCGCCGGGGAAAGGCGAGATTGCGGTGGGGTGGTTGTGGGTTTCCACCTTCATCAGTATCTGCGCGTCGTCCTCGTTGTAGCCGTATTTTGCGCCCGCGCCCGGATAGAAACGTTTGACCTTGTAGCCCTCGATGATCGAGGAGTTGTCGGAATAGGCCACCACCGTGCCGCGCGGGCTCTTTTCGTGGGTGTTGCGAATCATGGCGAAGAGGGATTTGTCCTGCTTCTCGCCGTCGATCACCCAATCGGCGTTGAAAATCTTGTGGCGGCAATGCTCGGAGTTGGCTTGGGCAAACATCATCAGTTCGACGTCGGTCGGGTTGCGGCCAATGTGGGAGAAGTTCTCCACCAGGTATTCGATTTCGTCCGGCGACAGCGCCAGCCCCATTTCCCGGTTGGCCCGCTCAAGCGCGGTTTTTCCCTGCCCCAGGATATCCACAGTACTGAAGGGTGTCGGCTCGAAATGGCGGAACAGCTTTTCCGCAGTATCGAAATCGGCCAGCACCACTTCCGTCATGCGGTCGTGGATCAGCGGCAGCAGCACCTGCTTTTCCGGCTGCGTCAGCGCCGTGCCATCGGCCTTTTGCACGTAGAACGCCACGCCCCGCTCAAGCCGTTCGACCGCCTCCAGGGCGCAATGGCTGGCGATGTCGGTGGCCTTGGATGACCACGGCGAAATCGTTCCCAGGCGTGGCACCACCAGGAACAGCTCGCCCTGCGGCTCTTCCGCCATGGATGCGGGGCCGTAGGTAAGAATTTTCTCCAGCACCGCCTGCTCCTGCGCTTCCAGCGCGCGCCGGGTGGCGGCGAAATGCCAGTATTCGGCGTAAATATGAGAGATACCAGGCGCGTCATCTTTCAGGGCCTGGACCAGTTTTTCGAGACGGAAGGAGGAAAGGGCGTTGCCGCCGCGCAGTTTGAGCATGAAACATCCTAGCAGTTAAATTTAGGGGTGGATTTTTAGCCGATTCATCATAAGTCCGACAGGCTCCTGACACCGCCTGGTTTTCCATCAGCCACTCCTGACGGCGCGATTCGTGCATCAATCCGGCAAGACGCTGTTTCAGTACTTGAGAAAGGTCGATATTATACGACTTGGCTTGGCGCAACAGATCCTAAAATTTACCAATCTCCTGAGTTCATCTGGATTGTAAGGTTCAGCCAACATCCTTCACTCAATGTGCATTGATGGCGACCCTCAAGAAAATTCGGGTATCCGTCATGGGGTTGATTTTTGGCTGAAAATTCACTTGATAGCAAAATCGCATTTCGTGGTTGTTTTAAATTGCGAGTAATAGCCATGTATTGTTGCCCATTGAAATTCAGGATCATTCATCCCTTAGCGCTTCCACCGGGTCCAGGCGCGCCGCGCGGCGGGCGGGGAGTACGCCGGCGACGAGACCGATGACGATGGCGACAGTTTCGGCGAGTAGCACGAAGATGATGGGGGTATGCACCGGCAGGGCGGGAACGATCAGGCGCAGTAGTTGCGCGATACCGATGCCGAGCAACAGTCCCAGTGCGCCGCCAATGGCGGACAGCGCCACCGCTTCGCCGAGGAACAAACCGAGAATGACCCGTCGCGGCGCGCCTAGGGCTGTGAGCAGGCCGATTTCGCTGGTGCGCTCATTGACGGCGATGGTCATGATGGTGACGATGCCGACACCGCCGACCAGCAGCGAAATACCGCCCAACGCGCCGACTGCCATGGTCAGGATGTCGAGGATTTTCGACAGGGTGCGCAGCATGTCTTCCTGCGTGGTCAGGGTGAAATCCTCGCGGCCATGTCGTGCCTTGAGCACTGTTTTGAGTGCGTCACTCACCGCTTTCGCCGGCATCCCTTCGGCGTAGGACACGTTTATTTCCATCAAGCCGTCGCGATTGTAGAGCTCCAGCGCGCGTGCCGCCGGGATGTAGGCAGTGTCGTCCATGTCGATACCGAGGATCTGCCCCTTGGCTTCCAGCACGCCGATCACGCGGAATTGCAGGCCGCCGATACGCACTCGCGCGCCCAGCGGGTTATCGCCGCCGAACAGCTCCTTCTTGAGCTTGGCGCCGAGTACCACGAAGGCGCGGGCGCTGTCCGATTCCTCCGGCGGCAGAAACTGCCCGCTTCTGATTTTGATGCGGAAAGCCTTGAGCATGTTCGGCCCGACGCCGTATACCGTGGTGCGGCGCAAGCGTCCATTGGCGCCCACTTCCGAATTACCCCAGACGATAGGCGTCATCGCCGCGACGTTGGGCAGATGTTCCAACGCACGCGCATCCTCCAGCGTCAGCGGGCGTACCGAGGTGGGGATGCCAGTCGGCGGCGCGCCCGAAGTCTTTACCTTGCCGGGGGTGATCGTGATGACATTGGTGCCAAATTGGGTGAATTCGGCCAAAACAAAACGATGAATCCCTTCGCCGATTGAAGTCAGCAAAATCACTGCTGCAATGCCAACGGCAATGCCGAGCACCGTCAGGAAGCTGCGCAAACGGTGTGCGGTAATGGCGCGCAAGGCAAGAATAATGCCGTCGGATGCGCGGATCATCGTTTCGACAACGCCTGAACCGGATCGAGCGCCGCTGCCCGGCGCGCCGGTGCAACGCCAAAAATAATGCCGCTCGCCAGCGCGGTTGCCAAGCCGGCGAGCACCGCCCAGGCAGGCGGATAGGCCGGGAAAGTGGGATAGAGATAGCGGATCAGCGCCGCGCCCGCATGGCCGAGTACGAAGCCGACGACGGCCCCGGCCAGCGACAACATCGTCGCCTCGGCCAGAAAGGCCAGGCGGACGGTGCTGCCGGTCGCTCCCAGCGCCTTCAGCAGGCCGATTTCCGCCGTACGCTGGGCGACCGACACCAGCATGACATTCATCACCAGGATACCCGCCACGGCCAAGCTGATGGCGGCGATCCCGGCGACGCCCATAGTCAGCACACCGAGCAGGCGGTCGAAGGTCGCCAGCATCGCGTCCTGGGTGATTACCGTCACATCAAGTTCGCCGTCGTGGCGCAGTTTGAGGATTTCCTCTGCCTGCACCTTGGCCGCCGGTATCGCCTCGCGGCTGCGCGCCTCGATCAGGATGCGGAATAGTGTATTGCTGTTGAACATCGCCTGCGCCAGCGCCACCGGTACGATGACCAGTTCATCGCTGTTCATGCCCAGTCCCTGGCCACTAGCTTTGAGTACGCCGACGATGCGGAAACGCCGGTCACCGATGCGCACCAGCTTGCCGAGCGAGGGCTCGGGGCCAAACAATTCGTCGCGGATTTTTGCGCCGATCACCGCTTCCGCCGAACCCCGCCCCCAGTCCTCGTCCGGCAGGAAACGCCCTTGGGCGATGGCGAGGCTGCGCACCTGGATAAACTGCGCCGTAGTGCCAGCTACGATGACTTCGCGTAATTTGCCGTCGACACTGATTTCCGAAGTGCCTATCACTAGCGGCGCAAGACGGCGAATCGCCGTGCCGCGCAGCAACGCCTGCGCATCGTTGATGGTCAAGTCGCGCGGCGTGCTGGTGATGGCATTGGCCGGATTGAAACCGCCGGTTTCAGAACGGCCCGGCAGAACGATGACCAGGTTGCTGCCAAGGGACGAAAACTCGTTAACCACATAACGCCGCGCCCCGTCGCCGAGCGCCGTCAGCACCACCACCGCCGCCACGCCAATCGCTACGGACAGCACCAGCAATGCAGTGCGCAACGGATTGCCTACCGCCGCATCGCGGGCGAAACGGATCAGGTCGGGAGTGCGCATGGCGCGGAGTCGGGGAGGTCGGTTGGTGGCATGTTTGTAAGGGTAGCGTTTTTTGATGGCTTGGGGGGGGTGCGTTATCTGTTAGTACAGTAGATACTGTTATCCCAGTCAACACCCATGCAACGCCGGATCAAACATTTTTCCTGACTTAAGGACTCCGAACGCA
>PFJY01000225.1:0-5837 GCA_002784065.1 Hydrogenophilales bacterium CG_4_10_14_3_um_filter_58_23
GACAGATTTTGCGAGTTGGGCATAAAGCCGCCCATCCCTGCTTACCCCATTTGCCGGTTTTGCAGGTCAATAGTCGTTCTATTGACCAAAAAAGCGGTGAAATATGGACCGCCCAGGCGGATTTACAGCCGATTCATCATAAGTCAGACAGGCTCCTAGGTAAGCAGTCCCGCCAAGTACCGCCCGGTGAAACTTTCCGGCGTCTGTGCGACCTGCTCCGGGGTCCCCGCAGCGATGATCTGCCCGCCGCCCACGCCGCCTTCGGGTCCGAGATCCACGACCCAGTCGGCGGTCTTGATCACGTCCAGATTATGCTCGATCACCACCACGGTGTTGCCGTTGTCGCGCAGCCGGTGCAGTACCGTCAGGAGCAACTCGATGTCGAAGTAGTGCAGGCCGGTGGTGGGCTCGTCCAGGATATACAGGGTGCGACCAGTGTCGCGCTTGCTTAGCTCAAGCGACAGCTTCACCCGCTGCGCCTCTCCGCCGGACAGGGTGGTCGCGCTCTGCCCCAGGGTGATGTAGCCCAGTCCGACATCGAGCAGGGTGGCGAGCTTTCTGGCCACTACCGGCACCGGGCTGAAGAATTCGTGCGCCTGCTCCACTGTCATCGCCAGGATTTCGTGGATGTTCTTGCCCTTGTACTGGATTTCCAGGGTCTCGCGGTTGTAGCGCTTGCCGTGGCAGACGTCGCAGGGCACGTAGATGTCGGGCAGGAAGTGCATTTCCACCTTGATCACGCCATCGCCTTCGCAGGCCTCGCAGCGCCCGCCCTTGACGTTGAAGGAGAAACGCCCTGGTCCATAGCCACGCTCGCGTGCCTGCGGTACGCCGGCGAACAGCTCGCGGATCGGCGTAAACAGGCCGGTGTAGGTGGCCGGATTGGAGCGCGGAGTGCGCCCGATCGGGCTTTGGTCGACGTCGATCACCTTGTCGTAGAACTCCAGGCCCTGCAGTTCCTCGTAAGGAGCCGGTTCCGTTGCCGACCCGTAGAGATGGCGCGCCACAGCGCGGTACAGGGTATCGTTGACCAGGGTGGATTTGCCCGAGCCGGATACACCGGTGACACACACGAACAGCCCCACCGGCAGATCCAGGGTGGCGTTCTTCAGATTGTGGCCAGTGGTTCCGGTCAGGCGCAGCATGCGCTTGGGATCGGGTTTATGGCGCTTCTTCGGTATTGCGATGCTGCGCTTGCCGCTGAGGTACTGGCCGGTGAGTGAGGCGGGGTTGGCCTTGATCTCGTCGGGCGTGCCTTCCGCAACGACTTCGCCGCCGTGTACGCCCGCGCCGGGGCCGATGTCCACCACATGGTCGGCGGACAGAATGGCGTCGGTATCATGTTCCACCACGATCACGGTGTTGCCCATGTCGCGCAGGTGCTTGAGGGTGGTGAGCAGGCGGTCGTTGTCGCGCTGGTGCAGGCCGATCGAAGGTTCGTCTAGCACATACATCACGCCGGTCAGCCCGGAGCCGATCTGGCTCGCCAGACGGATACGCTGCGCCTCGCCGCCGGACAAGGTATTGGCCGAACGGTCGAGCGACAGGTAATCCAGCCCGACATTGTTGAGAAAGCGGACCCGCGCCGCGATTTCCTTGATGATGCGCTCGGCGATGGCCTGCTTCTGGCCGTCGAATTCCAGCGTGGCGAAAAAGTCGTAAGTTTGTTTTAGCGGCAGGCGGCCGACCTCGAATAGCGCCTTGCCCCCCACCAGCACGTGGCGCGCTTCGGTGCGCAGCCGGGTGCCTGCGCAATCGGGACAGATGCGGAAATTGATGTATTTTGCCAGTTCTTCGCGCACTGTAGCCGATTCGGTTTCGCGGTAGCGTCGCTCGAAATTGGTGATGATGCCCTCGAACGGATGGCTGCGTGCCTGCATCCCGCCTTTTTCCCCCAGGTATTGAAACTTGAGCGACTCAGTGCCGCTGCCGTAAAGGAGGATGTGCCGGATGTTTTCCGGTAGCTCCTCGAACGGGGTATCGAGGTCGAAGCCGTAGTGAATCGCCAGGCTTTGCAGCATCTGGAAGAAGAACTGGTTGCGCTTGTCCCATCCCTTGACCGCGCCCGAGGCCAGGCTCAGATGGGGAAAGGCGGCAATGCGCTTGGGGTCGAAAAAGCTGACCTGGCCCAAGCCGTCGCATTTGGGGCAGGCGCCCATCGGATTGTTGAAGGAAAACAGTCGCGGTTCGAGTTCCGGTAGGGAATAGCTGCATTCCGGGCAGGAGAATTTGGCGGAGAACAGGTGCTCCGTGCCCGAGTCCATCTCCAACGCCAGCGCCTTGCCGTCCGAGTGGCGCAGCGCGGTCTCGAACGATTCCGCCAGACGCTGTTTGGCGTCGGCGCGAACCTTGAGGCGGTCCACCACGATGTCGACGGTGTGCTTCTTGTTCTTGTCCAGCTTCGGCAGGGTATCGATTTCATGCACCTTGCCGTCGATCCGCAGGCGCACGAAACCCTGCGCGCGCAACTCGTCGAACAGGTCGACCTGCTCCCCCTTGCGGCCTACCACGGCGGGCGAGAGGATCATCAGTTTGGTGTCCTCGGGCAGCGCCATGACCGTGTCCACCATCTGGGAAATGCTTTGGGCGGAAAGCAGGATATGGTGCTCGGGGCAGTAGGGGTCGCCGACGCGGGCATACAGCAGGCGCAGATAGTCATGGATTTCCGTGACCGTGCCGACGGTCGAGCGTGGGTTGTGGCTGGTGGCCTTCTGCTCGATTGAAATCGCCGGCGACAAGCCTTCGATCATATCCACGTCGGGCTTTTCCATCCGCTGCAGAAACTGGCGCGCGTAGGCAGAAAGCGACTCGACGTAGCGGCGCTGCCCCTCGGCGTAAAGGGTGTCGAAAGCCAGCGAGGATTTCCCCGAACCGGACAGGCCGGTGATGACTACCAGCTTGTCGCGCGGAATGTCGAGGCTGATGTTTTTCAGGTTGTGGGTGCGGGCACCGCGAATTTTGATCAGGTCCATGAGTTTGTGCAGAGCTAAAGGCAACCTGCTACTATACGCAATTTCGCCAGCCCACCTCAACTTTATATGCAAATTTCCGACCAGATGACACCTATCGAACTCCGTGCCAGCGTGGGGCTGGCCGGGATATTCGGCCTCCGCATGCTGGGCATGTTCCTGATCTTGCCGGTGTTCGCCATTTATGCCCATGGGCTGCCCGGCGGCGACAACCAGACCCTGGTTGGCCTGGCGCTTGGCGCCTACGGCCTGACCCAGGCCATGCTGCAACTGCCTTTCGGCATGGCGTCCGACCGCTGGGGGCGCAAGCGGGTGATCTATTTCGGCCTGCTGCTGTTCGTTATCGGTAGCTTTGTTGCAGCTTCGGCCAACGACATCGCCATGGTGATCGTGGGGCGTTCCATTCAGGGCGCGGGCGCGATTTCCGCCGCCGTCACCGCGCTGCTCGCCGACCTGACGCGCGAAGAGCACCGCACCAAGGCCATGTCGATGATCGGCGCCACAATTGGTTTGGCGTTTGCCGCATCGATGGCGCTGGGCCCGTTGCTGTACCAGGTGATCGGCGTGCCCGGCATCTTCGAGCTCACCGGTGTGCTGGCGCTGGCGGCGATGGGCGTGGTCTACGCTTTCATTCCCGATCCCAAAGCCAGCCATTTCCATTCCGATGCCGAGGTCGTTCCGGCACGGTTGCGCGACGTATTACGCGACGGCCAGTTGCTGCGCCTGAATTTCGGTATTTTCGCCCTGCATGCCGCGCAGATGGCGATGTTCGTGGTGATTCCGTTTGCCCTCAGGGAAACCGGCAACCTGCCGGAAGCCCAGCACTGGAAAATCTATCTGCCGGTGATGCTGTGCGCATTCGCTTTCATGGTGCCGGCGATCATTTACGGCGAGAAAAAAGCCAAGCTCAAGCCGGTTTTTGTTTCTGCCGTGGCACTGTTACTCCTGTCGCAACTGATGATGACGGCGTTGATCCAGAGCTTCTGGGGCATCGTCATGATGCTGCTGCTGTTCTTCATCGCCTTCAATATTCTCGAAGCGAGTCTGCCCTCGCTGATTTCCAAGCTGGCTCCGGCACGCTCCAAGGGGACGGCCATGGGCGTGTATAATACCGCCCAGTCGCTGGGCTTATTTGTGGGTGGCGTGGCGGGCGGATTTCTTTCCCATTATGCTGGTCGGTCGTCGGTGTTCGCGTTCGGTGGCGCAATCAGCGCGCTATGGCTGGTGTTGGCTGCCAACATGAAAACGCCGCCCGCAGTGCGCACCCGGATGTTCCATATCGGGCCGATGTCCGCCGAAGCGGCGCGCGAACTGTCCCGCCGTTTGCTCGGTTTGGACGGGGTGACGGAAGTGAATGTCGATCCCGAGGAAGGCTCTGCCTACCTCAAGGTGGAAATGGCAGGTTGGGATGAAGAGGGTGTGACTAAATTGATCGAGGGAGGAATGTGAAATGGCATCAGTGAACAAGGTTATTTTGATCGGCAATCTAGGTAAGGATCCTGAAATACGTTACATGCCCAACGGGGATGCAAGCGCTAATTTCAGTATTGCCACTTCCTACACATGGAAGGACAAGACCACGGGCGAAAAGCAGGAAAAGACTGATTGGCATCGCGTAGTGATGTTCGGCAAGTTGGCGGAAATCGCCGGGGAATACCTGAAAAAAGGCAGTTCGGTTTATGTCGAAGGTCGCATTCAAACCCGCAAGTGGGCGAACAAGGAAGGGCAGGATCAATACACCACCGAGATCGTCGCCGACAAGATGCAAATGCTCGGTGGCCGTAGTAGCGGTGGTACATGGCGGTGGCGAGGGTGAGGGGTGGGGTGCCGAGGCGGCGGCGGATGAGGTAGGTGCCGACGAGGCGGAGGACCATGAGGGTGTAGCCGCTGAAACCTTTCTTCTGCCAGCGCCGGGTGGAGACGTCGAGGCCGGTGTTCAGGCTGACGCGGCAGGGGCGGTCGGCGAGGCGGAGGGAGAGTTCCACGTCCTCCATGAGGGGGATCTCGGGCATGGCGGCGGGGCCCACCAGCACGTCGCGACGGACGAAGATGCCTTGGTCCCCGAAGGCGATGCCGAGCAGGTGGAAGCGCAGGCGGTTGCTGACTTCGATGACTCGCATCTTGGCGGCGCGGCGGTCGTAGGTGTGGCCGAGGATGCCCCACTCCAGGCCCGGCTGGCTGCGGAAGGCGGCGATGAGCCGGCAGAGCGCGTCGGGGCGCATGCGGGCGTCGGCGTGCAGCATGAGCACCACGTCGCCCTCGGTGGCGGCGAGCCCGGCGGCGAACTGGTTGCCGCGGCCGCGTTTGTCGGCGCGGATGACGCGGAGCCCACGGGCGTCGGCGATGGCGACGGTGTCGTCTGTGCTGCCGCCGTCCACGAGGGTCAGGCGCAGATCCGGTGTCTGTGCGCCGAGCTCGCTGCGGAGGGTGGCCATGGCGGTGTCTACGGTGTCCAGGGTGGCGGCGAGGTTTTCCCCTTCGTTCAGGGTGGGGATGACGATGTCGAGGCTGCGGGGCGGGTCGGCGGGGCTGCCGTCGATGCGCCGGATGGCGATGCCCTCCACCAACGCGAAGGCGAGGACCGGCCCCACGGTGAGCAGCCAGTAGGCCCACGGCGGCACCGCGAATGGCGCGAACACCGCGGCCCCCGCGACGGCTGCCAGCAGCAGGCCGGTGCGGCTGGGGGCGAGCACGAGCAGGAAGGCCAGCGGCGCCAGCTCCCAGGGCGTGAGCCCCGGTGTGCAGGCCCAGAGCCCAAGCCAGCCGAGCATGAAGGCGATCCGCGGCGTGTCCTGTTTCAGGATGGTGATCGCGATGTAGCCCGCAGCCCAGCAGGCCAGACAGAGCCAACACAGCCCGCGCCCCTGC
>PFJY01000225.1:6039-6992 GCA_002784065.1 Hydrogenophilales bacterium CG_4_10_14_3_um_filter_58_23
ATGGTGTGCTGCGTGGCACTCTACGCGAGAACCTCGGGGCCGCAGCACCGGCGCCGTTTGCGCGGATACTTTGCGGCCGGCAAGAGCGCGGCCGTCCAAGCCCGCCGCCGCCCAGGGAGGAACCATGCGCCTTGTCGACCCGGACCCGCACAGCCTCGACCCGCTCAACCAGGGGCTGGCCCATTTCCGCGCCGCCGAGCCCGACCTGGAGCAGGCGGTCTACTGGTTCCGCGTTGCGGCCGATGCCGGCCATCCCGAGGCCCTGGCCCTGCTGGGCTACTGCCAGCTTGAAGGCCTGGGCCTGCCACGCGACCCCGCGCAGGCGCGCGAGCGGCTGGAAAGCGCCAGCGGCGACGGCAGCCTGACCGCGAAATACCACCTCGCCCGCATGCTCATCGGCGGCTGGGGCGGCGACCCCGACGCGCCGCGCGGCGTGGCCCTGCTCACTGCCGCCGCGGCGCAGGGTCATGCCGATGCCACCTTCAACCTCGCCGGTTGCCTGCAGGCCGGTTGGGGCTGCCAGCCCGACGGCCTCGCCGCCAAAGCGCTTTTTCTGCGCGCGCGCAGCCTGGGCAGCCGGCTCAAGCAACCGGGCCTGCGCATTCGCCAGCGCGAGCTCGACGCGGTCCGCGAGCTCGCCCAGCGGCTGGCGAGCGGCAGCGAGCTGCCTCGTCTGATCGAGGAGCGGCAGCAAAAGATCGCGCTGATGCACGACCTCGTCCAGCGCCCGCCCCGCAAGCCAGGACTGACCCGCCAGCAGCGCCGCCAGCTGCTGCGCCTGGCCAGCCTCACCGCCATCGCCGCCGGCCTGACCGCCGCACTCGCCGGCCTGCTCGGCTGGCGCTTCGGCCCGCCGCGGGCGCATGATGCTGGCCCCACCTCCATCGCCTGAGCCCATGACCCGCGCCCTGCCCCTGCACCACCACCTCCGCGACGCCAGCCCCCTTGTCTAC
>PFJY01000114.1 GCA_002784065.1 Hydrogenophilales bacterium CG_4_10_14_3_um_filter_58_23
CTCAACCGGGCTCGTCCAACAAACGGTTCAGATCGTGGCTCGCTCCGCGATCACGATCTAACCTTATGCGTTAGGCATTAAATTTAAGGAGGTATGACCATGCAACGCCCACTCCAAATCGTCATTCGCGACATGCCCCATTCCGAGGCGGTGGAAACACATATCAGAGAGAAGGTGGAGAAGCTGGAATCGTTCTATTCCCACATTGTTGGCTGCAAAGTTACGCTCGAATTTGCGGGAAAACACAAGCACCAAGGCAAGCTTTTTAATGTGCGGCTCGATATTTCCGTTCCTGGCTCGGATCTGGTGGTCAATCGCGACCTCCATGAAGACCTCTATGTGGCGTTGCGAGATACATTTGATGCGGCAAGACGTCGACTGGAGGATTACGGGCGGCGCCAGCGTGGCGATACAAAAATTCATGAATCGCCGCGCCATGGGTATATAGCCAGGCTATTTCCGGAAGAGGGTTTTGGTTTTATCGGCACGCTGGAGGGTGATGAGCTTTATTTCAGTCGGGATAACGTCAGCCATCCGGATTTTGACAAGCTCGAAATCGGCAGTGAAGTTCAGTTCCTGGAGGAACCTGCCGCCGAGGGATTGCAGGCGAAGCGTGTGAGCGTCGGCAAGCATCATTATCCAGAATGAGATGATGGTCGGATTGGCTGCTCGATCCGCCGGTCAGTTCCTGGCTTTTACTTTGTGATGTATAGCCCCATCTTCTGTTAGTGTATTTTCTGCGAGGGAGGCAAACAGTTATATTGTGCATACACTTAAACAGCGCTTGCACAGGATGAACGCAAAAACCGCTTTGCTCCATTCCTTCCTGGTTGTTTCTCTTTCTGCCTGTGCTTCTGCACCGCTCCAGACAAATGGCAGGAAGCATCCCCCAGTTTCCTCCGACCTGAAAATTTCTTCCTTTGTAAAAACTGACATTGATACGGTGGCCGAGATTCACCAGCAGGAGAGCTTCAGCCATTTGCGTACGTTGATGGAAAAACTCTATCGGAGAAACCCTCGCGAATGGAAGAAGAGTAGGCAGCTATCCATGGAAACTGCGATGGCGCGGGCGTTTGATGCAGAGCATGACTGGCGCTTTCCGGAACTGAACGGTAAACGCGGAGCCGAGTGCTTCTACCTGACCTTCCAGGAAAACTATCAGGGGGACAGGGTGCTGGCTTTTATCGCAGGCCTGTCGACCATGATTATGGCCTCGTACAATGACAAGGCTGAGCTATATGTTCTCGACGAACTCGATCCGCAGAAGCTCTACAATAGTGCACGTAATGTCGAGATCGCTGTCTGGAAGCTGAGTGGCACGCGTGACAGTCGGGGTGAGTTGTTTCTGCTCAGCAATGAAAACGATGCAACCAACCGCAATATGAGCTTTGAGCGGGAATTCGGCAAGCTGATCGCGCAGCAGGACACTCTGGCCAGAATCATCGCAGAAAAAACCAACCGCACCATCGTACGTGCCATCCAGAGTGTGGCCAGCGCCGTTTTTCTTCCAATTTAAGCGCCCAGGGAAATCCCCCGGCATAGCCGGGGGATTTCCCTGGGCGCTTAATCAACAGCGGACATTTCTACTTGGGACAAAAATGTTAGCGCGATGTTTAGCTTTATGCGAAGCCCGTTTTGCGCTACAATTTGACCCCGTCTTGTGCTCCTTTCCGCTCTCAAAATGACCAAATTCGTATTCATCACAGGCGGGGTTGTTTCCTCTCTTGGTAAAGGTATCGCAGCCGCCTCTCTTGCCGCTATTCTCGAAACCCGCGGCATCAAGGTCACCCTCCTCAAGCTTGACCCCTATATCAACGTCGATCCGGGCACCATGAGCCCGTTTCAGCACGGCGAGGTCTTCGTCACCGAGGATGGCGCGGAAACCGATCTCGACCTGGGGCACTATGAGCGCTTCGCTCAGGTGAAGATGAAAAAGAGCAATAATTTCACCACCGGCCAGATTTACGAAAGCGTAATCAAGAAAGAACGTCGCGGCGACTATTTGGGCGGGACGGTGCAGGTCATTCCCCACATCACCGACGAAATCAAGAATTTCATCCGCATCGGGGCGGGGGATGCCGAAGTCGCGATTATCGAAATCGGCGGAACCGTGGGCGATATCGAGTCGCTCCCCTTCCTCGAAGCCATCCGCCAGATGGGTGTGCAACTGGGGCGCAATAACGTCTGTTACATCCACCTTACACTGGTGCCTTACATCGCTTCAGCGGGTGAAATCAAAACCAAGCCGACCCAGCATTCGGTGAAGGAATTGCGCGAGATCGGCATCCAGCCGGATTTGTTGCTCTGTCGCGCGGACCGGTATCTGCCCGATGACGAGCGGCGCAAGATTGCCTTGTTCACCAACGTTGAGGAAAAAGCGGTCATTTCCGGCATCGATGTGGATTGCATCTACAAGATTCCCGGCCTGCTCCATCGGCAGGGGATGGACGAAATTGTTTGCAAGAAGCTTGAACTTTCGCCACCGCCAGCGAACCTGGAGATGTGGGAAAAACTCATCTTTGCCCTGGAACACCCGCAACACAGCGTGAATATCGCACTGGTCGGCAAGTACGTGGATCTGACCGAGTCCTACAAATCCCTGTCGGAATCGCTGATCCACGCCGGCATGCATACCCTGAGCAAGGTCAAGATTCATTACATCGATTCCGAGTCGCTGGAAACCAGTGGCACCGGGGCGTTGGAGGGCATGGACGCGATCCTGGTTCCAGGCGGCTTCGGCAAGCGCGGCGTGGAAGGCAAGATTGCAGCGATCCGCTATGCCAGAGAGAAGCGCGTTCCTTACCTGGGAATTTGTCTCGGCATGCAGTTGGCGGTGATCGAGTATGCCCGTGACAAGGCCGGCATGGCGGGCGCGCACAGCACTGAGTTCGAGCCGGATACCCCGTATCCGGTGGTTGCGCTGATCAGCGAATGGCGCGCGCGCGACGGCAGTATTGAAGTGCGTGACGCCCATTCCGATCTGGGTGGAACCATGCGTCTGGGCGGCCAGGAATGCCAGCTTCAGCCCGGTTCGCTGGCGCGAAAAATTTATGGCGCCGACCAGATCACCGAGCGGCATCGCCATCGCTATGAGGTCAACAACAGCTTGCTGCCCCGGTTGGAGCAGGCAGGCATGAGGGTGAGCGGTCGGTCGGTGGGCGGTGAAGACCTGTGCGAAATGATCGAACTGCCCGACCACCCCTGGTTCGTCGCCTGCCAGTTCCATCCCGAATTCACTTCCACGCCGCGCAAGGGCCATCCGTTGTTCAAGTCCTACGTGGAAGCGGCAGTACGGCAGCACGACCTGAATGCCCTGAGCGGCGCCAAAAAGGACACAGAATGAAGCTGTGCGGTTTTGAAGTTGGTCTGGATCAGCCCTTGTTCCTGATCGCCGGCCCCTGTGTGATCGAATCCAGGCAGATGGCGCTGGATACCGCCGGCGCGCTGAAGGAGATTTGCGTTGCCTTGGGCCTCAATTTCATCTATAAATCCTCCTACGACAAGGCCAACAGAAGCTCATCAAAATCATTTCGAGGCAAAGGGATGGATGACGGTCTTAATATTCTGGATGAAGTAAAATGCCAGATCAAAGTGCCCGTCCTGACCGACGTGCATGCTATCGAGGAAATCGCGCCGGTTGCGGCGGTGGTGGACGTGTTGCAAACACCCGCCTTCCTGTGCCGCCAGACCGACTTCATCCATGCAGCGGCAAGCGCGGGCAAGCCGGTCAACATCAAAAAGGGGCAGTTCCTGGCCCCCTGGGACATGAAGAACGTCGTCGAAAAAGCCCGGGAGGCGAGCGGCCAGGATAACATCATGGTTTGTGAGCGCGGCGTATCGTTCGGCTACAACAACCTGGTTTCCGACATGCGCTCTCTGGTGGTCATGCGCGAAACCGGTTGCCCGGTCGTGTTCGACGCGACCCATTCGGTGCAGCTCCCCGGCGGGCAGGGCGACAAAAGCGGCGGGCAGCGCGAATTTGTGCCTGTACTGGCCAGGGCGGCGGTTGCCAGCGGGATTTCCGGCCTGTTCATGGAAACCCATCCCCATCCCGACCAGGCATTGTCCGACGGACCCAACGCTTGGCCTCTGGATAAAATGCGCGGCCTGCTGGAAACCCTGAAAAAACTGGATGCGCTGGTAAAGAAACAAGGATTCGCCGAACAGGAATGCTGAAATCAGGTACCGGATATCGGCGGTAAGTTGTGATTAAATTTAATAAGTTGCGATATAAACTTAAGGAAAATAATGAGTGCCATTGTAGATGTCATAGCCAGAGAGATTCTGGATTCCCGCGGTAACCCGACCATAGAAACCGATGTACTGCTTGAGTCCGGCATCATCGGGCGGGCTGCAGTACCCTCCGGCGCCTCCACCGGGAGCAAGGAAGCGGTTGAATTGCGCGATGGCGACAAGCAGCGCTATTTCGGCAAGGGTGTGCTGAAGGCCGTCGAAAACGTGAACACCGAAATTTGCGAAGCGATCATCGGCCTGGATGCCGAAGAACAGATTTTTATCGACCGCACACTGATCGACCTGGACGGCACCGACAACAAAGGCCGATTGGGCGCCAATGCGCTGCTATCCGTGTCGCTGGCTGTGGCGAAGGCCGCCGCTGAGGAATCCGGCCTGCCGCTTTATCGCTACCTGGGCGGTGCCGGGCCGAAAAATTTGCCCGTACCGATGATGAATATCATCAACGGCGGCGCGCATGCCAGCTACAGCTCGGACATACAGGAATTCATGATCATCCCGGTTGGCAGCGCTAATTTCCGCGAAGCGATCCGCTGTGGTGCGGAAATCTTCCACACCCTGAAAAACATCCTGGCCAAGCGTGGACTGACCACGACCGTGGGCGACGAGGGCGGCTTCGCCCCTCAGCTTTCCTCCAACGAGGAAGCGCTGCAACTGATCATGGAAGCCATTGAAACGGCGGGCTACTTGCCGGGCTCCGACGTGGCAATCGGCCTGGATTGCGCTAGCTCCGAGTTCTACAAAGACGGCAAATACCTTCTCAAGGCCGACAACCTGGAACTGACCTCTGCCCAGTTTACCAATTACCTCGCCGCCTGGACCGACAAATATCCGATCCTCAGCATTGAAGACGGCATGGGCGAATTCGACTGGGATGGCTGGGAAATCCTGACTGACCGTCTGGGCAAATCGATCCAGCTGGTAGGGGACGATCTGTTCGTGACCAACACCAAAATCCTGCGCGAAGGCATTCGTAAAGGCGTCGCCAATTCCATTCTGATCAAGGTCAACCAGATCGGAACGCTGACCGAAACCTTCGCCGCCATCGAAATGGCCAAGCAAGCGGGTTACACCACGGTGATTTCGCACCGCTCAGGCGAAACCGAGGATACCACCATCGCCGACATCGCCGTGGCCACCAATGCCATGCAAATCAAAACCGGCTCGCTTAGCCGCTCTGAACGCATCGCCAAGTACAACCAGCTACTGCGGATCGAGGAAGAACTGGGCGACACAGCGAGCTACGCGGGGCGAGAGGCTTTTTACCAGCTGGGCTGACATGCGTTGGCTGACCTTGATCTTCGTCGCACTGATTGCCGCGCTTCAATATCCATTGTGGCTGGGGAAGGGCAGTTGGCTGCGGGTATGGGAGGTCGACCACGCAACCACGCAACAGAAGGAAATCAACCAGAAACTGAGCGCGCGCAACGCCTCTCTCGATGCCGAAGTGCGCGACCTCAAGCAGGGCTATGACGCCATCGAGGAGCGCGCTCGTAGCGAACTGGGCATGATCAAGCGCGACGAGATTTTTTTTCAGGTGCTGGAAGAGCCGAAGCCGACGGCACGTGCACAGCCTGAGGCGAAAAAGGAAGACGCACAGCAGGTGGGTGCGGCCAAGCCCTAGCAACCTGTCGGACTTAAAGGGAATCGATCCGCTTCCCTTTAAGTCCGACATTCTGCTAGTAGAATATGACGTTACTTGCTCGCCAGTTCGGACAAACCTGGGCACTGGATAAAGTCTATTGCACTGCTTTTTGTAACTACTCAGGTAGGTGCAACAAGTTGATTTATAACTTAACTACCACCTACTCAAGTAGGTGGGTTAGCGCAGCTTGGCGCAGACGACTAAAGTTGTCTAACCGCGCCAAGCTAAACACGCATGAGTCAAAACATTTAAGATCAAAGTCACCGGCTAAAGCCGGTGGTTTTTACCAAGGTCATTGATAATTCAACAAGGTAAATCCCCGGCTTTGCCGGGGGACGTACGCAATAGGTTTGACCTTTGCGGCAGTCGTGTAGAGAGTTAAAAATTTGTGCCAACATTCCCTCCCTCGGGCAAGGGCTAGGGTGGGGGTGGAAAGCCTCGCGTGAGACTGGAGCATTTTAACCCCCATCCCAACCTTCCCCCTGCGAGGGGGAAGGAGCGGAAAACCAGCCGCCTTGGGCGGCTCACGGTTTTATCGGTGCCTTTGAGGTGCTCACCCAATAAACCCCCGGCTTTGCCGGGCTAGCCGTTCCGCAAAGGTGTTGATAATTTGACTGAAGTCCACGCCCAGATTGGGTTTTATGACTTTTTTTGTTAGGAAAAAATCTCCACCAATGGAAAACCCGCCGAGAGCTAAGCTCCGAGCGGGTTTGAGTGGAACCAAGCCCCATAAATACACACCTTTGCGGAACGGCTAGTTTGCCGGGGGGGGGGTGGCACTTAATTAAAAAGATAAAATTGCATGACCTTGTTAAAGGGGTAGGAAAGAATAAGTTGTATAATAATCAAGTTGTTGCAAATTATGTCAATGTCGTTCATTGCTGTGCGATTAACTGCAACATGTTGTTTTTATTCAAAACAGCCTACCTGAACAGTTACGAAAAATGAAGGCTCTTTTCGCAAATCATGTTGTTAAGCCGCCCCGCCAAGCGCCATAGCGAGCCACTGAGCGGGTTTCGGGCCGATTCCGTGTTCGCGT
>PFJY01000201.1 GCA_002784065.1 Hydrogenophilales bacterium CG_4_10_14_3_um_filter_58_23
GATTCATCATAAGCCAGACAGGCTCCTAGCTCTCACAATGCACTGCCATCTTCTCATTCCGGGACTGTTCCCTCCCTTTCGCCCCGAAACCAGAAACGCGCTGCGGGATTTATCCTTGCCCGCTCTGGCAACGCTGCTGGCGCGCGGTAGCCGGAAGATGCTTGCGGATGAAGGCATGGATGCCTGGCTGTGCCGAAGCTTCGGCGTCGAGAAACAGCACGACTGGCCGGTGGCGGCTCTTACCTTGCTGGCGGATGGCGGCGACCCCGGCGGTGATTTCTGGCTGCGGGCGGAACCCGTGCACCTGCAGTTGCAGCGCGACCGGCTGGTGCTGGTGGATGCCGGCAACCTGGGCATCACCCAGGAAGAGGCGAACGGCCTGACGGTAACCCTTAACGAACATTTCACCGATGAGGGGTTGAGCTTCTTTCCGACCCGGCCCGGCCACTGGCACCTGCGCCTGACCCACCCCCCCACCCACCTGAAAACCCATTCTCTGGAAACCGCCATCGGCAGGAATATCCGGGACATGCTGCCCGGCGGTCCGGACGGAAAACGCTGGCACAGCCTCCTCAATGAAATTCAGATGTTGCTGCACCGCCATCCGGTCAACGAGGCGAGGGAGGGGCGCGGCTTGCTACCGGTGAACAGCATCTGGCCCTGGGGCGGCGGCGTTCTGCCGGCCAACCTGACCCCTTATTTCGCCCATGTCTGGGCCGACAACGCGCTGGCCCACGGCTTGGCGGCCGCTACCGACACCCCCTGCGCCAACGTGCCGAAAACCGCCACGGAATGGTTGCCCGCTGCCCAAGCGGGCCCGCATCATCTGGTTGTTCTCGACGCGCTGCGCGCCCCCGCTCTGTATGGCGATGTCCGGCTCTGGCGCGAAACCCTGTTACATTTAGAGAAAGACTGGTTAGTACCGCTACGGCAGGCGCTGTCCTGCAGCAAAATCTCCCGATTGACGCTCACTGCTTTCGATAGTGGGCAGGCCAAGTCGTTTTCAGTCAGCCGAACCGACCTGTGGAAAATCTGGCTCCGCGCCCAACCTCTTGAATCCTATCTTGGAGACTCCGGCTTATGATGAACACCCCGAATTTCTATAATGACGTTCCCAAAATCACCCTTTACGACCCGCTGGCCGAGTTCCTGGGCGCGGCAGAGAAAGGGATCGTCGAATACGGCTACCTCGATGCGGTCAAACTGGCCGGACACTCCTGCCCCACGGTGGCAGGTGCCTGGCTGATGGCGCGCAAGGCACTGGCGTGCCTGTATGGCGACGAGCTGCCGGTGCGGGGCGCAATCCAGGTCTCATTCCGTGACGACCAGGGTGACGGCGTGACGGGGGTGATCGCCAATGTCGTCGGTTTTCTCACCGGCGCCGCGCAGTCCGGCGGCTTCAAGGGAATCGGCGGAAAATTCGACCGCAGAAACCTGCTGCATTTCAATGCCGACATCACCGGCGAGATTCGTTTCACCCGACTGGATACCGGGATGAACGTGGAGGTGGGCTACCACCCGGAATGGGTTCCGCCCTCACCGGCGATGAAGGAACTGATGCAAAAAGCCATGATGGGCGTTGCCAATGCGGAAGAACGGAGCCAGTTTGGCCTGCTCTGGCAGGATAGGGTCAGGCGCATCCTGATCGACCATGCCGACAATGCTGAGCTGATCTCAGCCATCATCAGCGGAGGGTAGCGCATGGCAGAACACAACGAAATTTTCCTGCTGCTCACGCCGGATGTTGCCGAAATCCAGTGCCAGGAAACCATCAAACAAGCGCGCAACGCCAGCCACGCCCTGGCCGCGCTGATCGCCCTGCAGTCCTTTATTTTGGCCACCGCCCGCCCGTCCAACCGCTTCACCCCCGCTTACGAAGCGGTCAAAGCGGTAGTCGAAAAACATGCTGCGGAAATCCGAATGCGGATTCTGGCAGAGAATGCGGAAGCCCTGGCCGAAGCAATCCGGGAAAGAAACCGGCCGGAAATCACACATATCCACTCCGCGCTATCCCGCAACGGTTTCTGGCAGGCGGCGCAGCAGGCCATCGGCCAATTCGGACCGGACGATCTGGCTGCTTCTGCCGCATGGGTAAAAGATTGGTGTAGCGTAGCCAGGACGCAAGCCCAAACCGCCAGCGGCTACCCGGATGCTCTGAATTTCAGCAAGGCCGGGATTGCCGCAACCGAATATGCCGCCATGACGGAAATCAGCCATTATTTCACCGATGTCGTCGGTTAAATAACGCGTCATGGAAAACACTTATTGACAATGGAACTTTCCACATAAATTGTGGATAAGTTTGTGCATAAGCTGTACAGATAGGTTGTAAGTCCATTGTGCATAAGGAAGAGCAACAATTTGACTAAATTCTGCACTTACACTCTTGTTGATTATAATCAATATGTTATAAATAATCCCATGGTTTATCATGAGGTTATGATCTTAATTCCTCGTCGCCGTCAAAATTGTGGATGAATCAGGCATCCGAGGCTTTGTCAAGTAATGGCTCAATCAATAAAACCTGAGAAACCACTTGGCCGAGCATTCACTGGATGCGAACTATAATGACCAAATAGCCCACACAACACATCACGCCAAACCCATCGTGAAAAATAGCGCCCCATTTCCTTTGAACCTTTGTCCACACTCCGGCGACGCGCTGCTGCTGGTGGATGTGCAAAACGATTTTCTGCCTGGGGGCAGTCTGGCCGTACCGGCTGGCGACGAAATCATCCCTGCACTCAACCGTTACATCAAGGCATTCAGAAGAGAAGCCCTGCCGATCTATGCAACCCGCGACTGGCACCCGCCAGACCACTGCTCATTCCGTGCGCAGGGCGGGATATGGCCACCGCACTGCATCGCCGGTAACCCGGGGGCAGAATTCTCACCAGAACTCGATTTACCCCCTGAGGCGGTGGTGATTGCAAAAGCCACCCGCCGTGACACGGACGCTTATTCTGGCTTCGAGGGAACCGACCTGGAACAGCGCCTGCGCATGGACGGCATCAACCGTCTGTTTGTCGGCGGACTGGCTACCGATTACTGTGTCCTCAACACCGTCAAGGATGCACTGGCCTGCGGCTTCGATGTCCTGCTGCTGCTCGATGGCATCCGCGCCGTCAACCTGCAACCCGAAGACGGCCAGCGCGCTATCGAGAAAATGACTTCGCTCGGTGCGCGCCCCATCCACTTCGAAGATATCGCCGCGTGAACCCGCAATCCAGCCCTCTGCTGACGGACTTGTACCAGCTCACCATGCTACAGGCCTATTTCGATGAGGGCATGAATGAAATCGCCGTGTTCGAATTCTTCGTGCGCGACCTGCCGCCGCAGCGGAATTTTCTCATGACGGCCGGGCTGGAGCAGGTACTGCAGTTCCTGGAAAATCTGCACTTCACTCCCGAAGAGCTGAACTGGCTTGCCGGCTGCGGCCGTTTCAACACGGATTTCATCGACTTTCTCAAGACGCTGCGCTTTACCGGCGACGTCCACGCCATGCCGGAAGGCACCTTGTTCTTCCCGCACCAGCCGATCCTGCGCATCACCGCCCCGATCACCCAGGCGCAACTGGTGGAAAGTCGCATCATCAACCTGCTGCATTTCCAGACTCTGATCGCCTCAAAAGCCGCACGCAGCGTACTTGTCGCGCACGGGAAACTGCTCGTCGATTTCGGCTTGCGCCGAGCCCACGGCGCCGAGGCGGGAATGCTTGCTGCGCGCGCCGGTTACCTGGCCGGCTATTCCGGCACTGCCACGGTGCTGGCCGGTGCACAGTTCGGCATCCCGCTCTACGGCACCATGGCGCATTCCTACATCCAGGCACACGCCAACGAAACCGCCGCCTTCGAACGCTTTGCCCGTTCTCAACCGACCAACACGGTGCTACTGATCGACACCTACGACACCGAAACGGCGGCGGAGAAAGTGGTCAAACTGGCGCCTCGGCTGCAACAACAAGGCATCCACATCAAGTCAGTGCGCCTGGACAGCGGCAACCTGTCCGAGCACGCGCACAAGGTGCGCGCCATCCTCGACCAAGGAGGGCTCAGCGAGATCGGCATTTTCTGCAGCGGCAACCTCGACGAGCACGAAATCGCCCGACTGCTGGCGCAAGGTGCGCCGATCGACGGATTCGGCGTCGGCACCCGCCTCGACACCTCCGCCGATGCCCCCTACCTCGATTGCGCCTACAAACTGGTTGAATACGCCAGCCAGCCGCGCCGCAAACGCTCGGAAGGCAAAGCCACCTGGCCCAGCAGAAAGCAGGTTTACCGCATCCATGCCGCGGACGGCAGCCTGGATCACGACATCCTGACGCTGGAAAACGATGTGCAGACTGGAACACCATTGATCCAGCCCTTCATGCTCTCGGGCAAGCGCATGGCCGCACCCGAACCGCTGGAAGAATCGCGGCACCGTGCAGCCGCCGAACTGGCGCGGCTGCCGGAATATTTGAAACAACTTGAGACGGCGCAAAGGCCCTATACCGCCGAGATCGCCCCAGCGTTGCGCCAACTGGCCGAAGCGGTCGACCGCACCACCCATTAAAAGTCCCAAACCAGCCACCGGTTACGACGGAAAGTCCGACAGTAATTTCACCGAATGTCGCACTCACTCTTCCTCCGTTGCCCATGGGATAGCTTAGTCCCCTTGATGGTTTTTTCTAAATACGCTCAACCGATCCTAAACTCAGTAAATCGCTCCACCTGCCTGGGTGGAGTAGAGCACCCCATTAATGGCAGAAATCGAATAATCTGTGGTGCCACCGCCATAGCTGGCCCAGTTTCGCATGTCGAACGTTCTACTACCGGAAAGCCGCTGTACACCAAGATTGCGGTAGGTCAGTGGCATTTTGGGCGCGCATACCTCCGGCACACCCACCGTTTTCAGAAAATAGGCCGATCCGACACCTGCCCGGGAGGCAATGCCATTGTCGACCAATAGTGCCGTTTCCACATCCACGCCGACGCCGTGGGCCATGGTAGACCAACCGTCGTTGACAATACGGGCCATAAAGGTAATGAGGCGCCCCATGCGATCGCGTGAATCCAGGTGTGCGTCCGTGATCAGACTGCTCATGTCGGGAAGGGTGAGAAAGTCGCGCACTAAGGTGAGTGTCTTGTCATAGGGATTCGATAAGGCACTGGATGAAGTAATGGTGCCTTTTAGTGCTGCAAAAGCGTATTGTCCCATCACTGCCAAGCCCGCACTGGTGCCACCAATAGGGATGTTTTTGCTCACCAAATCTTGGATAGCCGTCTCAACTGGGGTACCTTGCCAGAAGTTGATGTAATCACTCTGGTCGCCACCGGCAATGAACAGCGCTTCCGCACCTCTAATTCGAGAGATGACAAAAGGATCATTGGCGGCGTCACGGCTGGGGATGATGATCGTTTCCACTGATGATACCCCGCCCATCGCATAGATATAAGGGTTGTAGGCATCAGTGCCACTGGCACGAATCACCACAAAGTTGCCTCCGCCGGACTTGTTAATCATCCATTTAAAAGCATCATCCACATCTGGTCCGCCACCCATAAGTACAAGGGAAGGCGTGTGTGGATGGTGTTGTAGCACCACCTCGGCGGGATCGCCGACGACGTAATGTTGGTATGGTTTTCCAGCGAAGGCGACTTGTGATCCGCCAAACGCCATGACAAAGACAAAGACCGCAGAAAGATGGACTAACATCTGTTTGAAACTAGCTGGCATTTTCATCGGGATCTTCCTTGGGTAGTGAAATATCAATGGTATTGTGTGGTGGAGCCGGAGTTATTCAACAGACACACCGGTCCGTACTATTGAAAATCGCAGAACAGGCCAATTTAAATGATAAGCGTTTGATCAATTGAGGGCTCCACAAATTTGTCTGTCAGCATATTCATGCTAGTACAGGATGAGATTTGTATCTTCCGTCTGCACCAAACGATAACTTTGAGCCTCGAAAGTCCGCTCCTGGCGTGCGCAAACATCTCTAGTGGATCGTTTGCGGCCTTCAGCGCTTCCTTCAAGGACTGGCTCATGTTTTGCAAGTTTGGCGATTAAGCCACCCATCCCTGCGAACCCCACATTTCTGTGACAAAAGAATTACCGTTTGTTGTTCAACCCAGCATCTCCTTCAGCCGCAACGCATTGTGCAGCGCCGCGCCGGCTGCGGTATTATCGAAATAGACATGGGCATCGCGCCCCTGAGCCTGCAAGTCCCTGACCTTTCCGGCCCAGTCGCCAAGCTCGCCATCATCATAGGCTGAAGCATAGGTACGGGCATGGCCGTGCAGGCGGAGGTAAACCAGATCGGTGGTGACTGCATTCCACAGAGGCCAGTCGGCGGCATCGGACCAGCAATTGGCAATCCGGTGGGTACACAGGCAGACCGCGACCTCATCATCGAACCAGGAAACATGACGAAACTCCAGAGCGTGGCGCACTTCCGGCCATGCCGCGAGGGCATGGGCAAAGTTCTGCAACCTCGCCATGTCCTTGTGCAAACTGCGCGGCGTCTGCCACAGCACCACAGCCAGCTTCCCGCCCAAGCCGGCGGCTGCTTCGCGGCTTTGCTGCAGCGGCTGTTCCGGCTCGGCCAATCGCTTTACATGGGTGAGATAGCGGTGCCCCTTGATGGCGAAGGCGAAATCCGCCGGAGTCTGGTCACGCCAGTGCTCGAAAGTGCTTTTGCGCTGGTGATGGTAGAAGGTAGCATTGACCTCGACGGTATTGAAATGGCGCGCGTAGAAAGCGAGCCAGTCCTTATGGGGAATGCCGCCATAGAAGCTGTCTAACGCATAAGGTTAGATCGTGATCGCG
>PFJY01000054.1 GCA_002784065.1 Hydrogenophilales bacterium CG_4_10_14_3_um_filter_58_23
AACGCGAGCCCAGCTAAATGGCTCTTCGCGGCTCTGGAAGCGCGCCCGGTATTTCGGATCACAGGTGCAACGTGCGTCAAGGGGATACCCATTTATGTCCATTAGGTGGTTTCCCGGTCACATGGTTTCTGCCCGCAAAAAGGCGGCCGAAACCATGGAGAAAATAGATCTCGTCATCGAGGTGCTGGACGCCCGCCTGCCCGAGGCGAGCTGCAACCCGATGATCAAGGAGCTGCGCGTGCACCGCCAGCGCCCCTGTCTGAAAATCCTCAACAAGGCCGATCTGGCCGATCCCGTAGTCACCCAGGCCTGGCTCAATTTCTACAACCGGCAAAAGGATGTCAAGGCCGTGGCGCTGTCCTGCAAGAAACCGGGCGACGTTGCCAAAATACCCGGCCTGTGCGAGGCGCTCGTCCCCCATCGCGGCACTAACCTCAAGCCCCTGCGCATGATGATCATGGGCATACCCAACGTCGGCAAATCCACCTTGATGAATGCGCTATTGAAGCGCCGGGTGGCGGCGGTGGGCGACGAACCGGCAGTGACCAAAAATCAGCAGCGCCTGGAACTGAACTCGCGCATGTCGTTGGTTGATACGCCGGGCCTGATGTGGCCGCGCATCGAGCACGACAGCGACGGCTACATGCTGGCCGCCAGCCACGCGATAGGCAGCAATGCCGTCATCGACGAAGAAGTGGCAGCCTTCCTGGGCGACCTCCTGCTCGCGCGCTACCCCGCCCTGCTGGCCGCCCGCTACGGCTGCGCGGTGGAAGGACTGGATGGCGTCGGCGTTATCGAGGCCGTTGCCAAGCGGCGCGGTTTTCGCCTCAAGGGCGGCGATCCGGACCTGGAAATTGCCGCCCTCACCTTGCTGAAGGACTACCGTACCGGCGCCCTGGGGCGCATCAGTCTGGAGACGCCGGAAACTCGCGCCACCATGCTCAAGGCGCATGCGCCGACGAAAGTGAAAGAGCAGGAATCAGAAAGGATGCCATCTTCTACTCAGCCATGAGCACCGCATCTACCGCATGTTGTTATTTCGACCATTCGGCTTCGTTCAGGGCAGGCTCCAAGAGTAATCTTGCTCTTCAATCGACATGAAGATTTCTCACTGCGTTCGAAATGACAGGTTCTTTTCTGGTGTTGGCGCTTAGGGATTGTTAGAGCCGTTGCCCTGCTTATGAGTGTTCCCATGCCCCCTCAAAGAAAAATGCCTGCCCCGTTAGCCGATGAGGCTGCCCGTTGTGTGGCCTGCGGCTTGTGCCTGCCGCATTGCCCCACTTATCGCAAGACGCTCTCCGAGGCGGATTCGCCGCGCGGGCGCATTGCGCTGATGCAGGGCGTGCTGGAGCGGCACATTCCAGCGAATGAACGGTTTATGGCTCATATCGATTTATGCCTGGCCTGCCGGGCTTGCGAGAACGTCTGTCCGAATAAGGTGGAATATGGGCGTTTGATCAACGGCGTGCGGGGCATCGTGGAGAAATCCCGCCGACGCGGCGTGTTGCGGCGGCTGGGACGGCATATTTTGATGGACGGCGTGGCAACCCGACCGGCCATAATGCGCCTGGTGGGTGGGGCATTGCGCGCTTGGCAGGCTATGGCGGGCAAGGCGGGCGGGTTGATGCGGTTTGGTCTGGCGCGGATTGCGGCACGTTTGCCGCCGCTGCGGCCTCAGCCAGTCTGGAAAGCGGTTTATCCGACCGCAGGCAAGGTGCGTGGCAAGGTGGGGTTGTTTCTCGGCTGCGTGGCGCGCGTGGCGGATGTCGAAACTCTCTCGGCCTCGATTTTTGTCCTTAACCGCTTGGGCTATACTGTGCATGTGCCGCCCCGGCAGGGCTGTTGCGGCGCCATGCATGAGGGTCTGGGCGAACCGGAGAAGGCGCGGGTGTTCGAGGAGCAGAACCTCCGGGCGTTTGCGGCGGTGAATCTGGAGGCTGTGATCTCGACTGCAACCGGTTGTGGCGCGGCGTTGAAAAACTATCCGCAGGATTTCGCGGGCAGGGTGAGGGACATCAGCGAATTCCTGGCCGAGGCTGGGGGCTGGGAAGAGGCTGGAACGATGAAGCTGGCGGAAAAAGTGGCGGTGCATGAGCCCTGTTTGATGCGAAATGTGCTGCATTGCGAGGACAAGCCCTACGATTTGCTGCGCCATATTCCTGGCGCAAGCATCGTACCCTTGGTGGGGAACGACCAATGCTGCGGCGCGGCAGGGACTTATTTTCTGACTCAGCCGGAGATGGCGGCAAGCTTGCTGGCTGATAAAATAGAGGCAGTAAAGGCCAGCGGTGCACGGATTTTGGCCACTTCCAACATCGGTTGCGCCATGCATCTGGCAGTAGGCCTGAAGGCGGCGGGAATCGAAATCGAGGTGGTTCATCCCATCACTTTGCTGGCCCGACAAATGGGGTTTGAAAATGATAACAATCGATGACTTGATCGTGGAATTCGATAAAGGCTTGCGCACCTTGCTTGTCCCGGCGCGAACCATACGCCCGTTGCCGGGAAAGAACCTGGCCGAAGCCGAAATGGGCGAGGAAGAGAAACGCCTGGCGGCGGCGTTGATGCGAGTGAACCACAGCGGCGAGATCTGCGCGCAGGCGCTTTATCAGGGGCAGGCGCTGACGGCGCGCAAGCCCGAAATTCAGCAAGCGCTGAAACAGGCGGCCAACGAGGAAAACGAGCACCTGAACTGGTGCGAAAGCCGGATCCATGATCTAGGCGGACGCAAAAGCCTGCTTAACCCCGCCTGGTATGCCGGTTCACTGGCAATCGGCGCATTGGCCGGCGCGTTGGGGGATAAATGGAATCTGGGCTTTCTGGCCGAAACGGAGCGGCAGGTGGTTCGCCATCTGGAGTGCCACATGCAGCGCCTGCCGGAGCGTGACGAAAAAAGCCACGCGGTTGTCGAACAGATGAAAGAGGATGAGTCCAGGCACGCCACCACGGCCCTGGAGCATGGCGGAGCGGAGTTGCCCGCGCCGGTCAGGCTGGCGATGAAGCTTTCCGCCAAGATGATGACTGCAACTACTTTCCGGATTTAAAGATTAACCGCAGAGGCGCAGAGGCGCGGAGAAGATCGAATTTCTCCGCGCCTCTGCGGTGAAGGATTTTTACTCTTCCACGATCTCGAAATCGTGCGTCATCTCGGCGGTCTTGCCGAGCATGATCGACGCCGAGCAGTATTTCTCCGCCGACAGCTTGATGGCTTTTTCCACCTGCTCCGGTTTGACCCCCTTGCCGCGCACCGTGAAATGGAAATGCATTCTGGTGAATACCTTGGGTTCCTTGTCGGCGCGCTCGGCCTGGATGGAAACTTCGCAACCGCTGACAGCTTGGCGGCTTTTTTTTAGGATCGCCACGACATCGAAAGCGGTGCATCCACCGGCGCCGAGCAGCAGCATTTCCATCGGACGCGGCCCGAGGTTGCGACCACCGGCGTCAGGCGGGCCGTCCATCAGAACGGCGTGGTTGCTGTCGGTAATACCGAGAAAGCTGGCGTCTTCCACCCATTTAACCCGTGCCTGCATGAGATTTCCTCTTCTGTCAGTTATACAGTCGCGAAAGTATAGCACTGCGATAATGAATTTACGTTTGACAGCGGCTGCGGTCTTGACATAAAATGCGCGTCTTTCTCTGATACAGCAACCGGAATTTCTGCATGAAAACCTTTTCTGCAAAAGATCACGAAGTAAAACGTGATTGGTACGTGGTGGATGCCACCGACAAAGTTTTGGGCCGTCTGGCCAGCGAGATCGCATCGCGTCTTCGCGGCAAGCACAAGCCTGAGTATACGCCGCACGTGGATACCGGCGATTACATCGTGGTGATTAACGTAGACAAGCTCCGCGTCACCGGTAACAAGGCTGAAGGTAAGGTGTACCATCGCCATACCGGCTATCCTGGCGGCATTATCAGCACCACTTTCGCCAAGATGCAGGCCCGTTTCCCGGGCCGTCCATTGGAACAAGCGGTCAAGGGCATGTTGCCGAAGGGCCCGCTGGGTTTCGCCATGTTCCGTAAGCTGAAAGTTTACAAAGGTGCGCAGCACATGCATAGCGCGCAGCAACCCAAAGTACTCGAAATTTAAGGAATTATCATGATTGGCACTTACTACTATGGCACGGGGCGGCGCAAGTCTTCTGTTGCTCGCGTGTTTCTGAAGCCGGGCAAAGGCGACATCGTCGTCAACGACAAGCCTGTGGATGTTTTCTTTTCGCGCGAAACCGGTCGCATGGTTGTGCGTCAGCCGCTGGAGTTGACCAGCCATCAAGGCACGTTCGACATTATGATCAATGTCTATGGCGGCGGTGAATCCGGCCAAGCGGGCGCGGTTCGTCACGGTATCACCCGTGCTCTGATCGATTACGACGCGGCGCTGAAACCCACCCTGAGCGCTGCAGGTCTGGTGACTCGTGATGCGCGCGAAGTTGAACGGAAAAAAGTCGGTTTGCGCAAAGCTCGCCGCGCCAAGCAGTTCTCCAAGCGTTAATCGCTGCTGCATGTGCAAAAAAGCCGCCCTTGGGCGGCTTTTTTGTTGCCTATTGGCGGCAGGGTTATTATCATCAACAAATTCGATATCGAGGTCTGAAACAATATGGTCAAAGTCGGGATCGTTGGGGGCACGGGATATACCGGGGTGGAGTTGTTGCGCCTGCTGGCGCAGCATCAGGACGTCGAGTTGGCGGCGATTACCTCGCGCAAGGAAGCGGGAATGGCGGTGAGCGACATGTTTCCCAACCTGCGAGGCAGGGTGGGGCTGAAATTTGTCGATCCAGCCGATGCACCGCTTTCGTCCTGCGATGTGGTGTTTTTTGCCACGCCCAATGGCATCGCCATGCAGGAGGCGCGCGAATTGCTCGACGCCGGTGTGCGCGTCATCGATCTGGCGGCGGATTTTCGCATCAAGGATGTGGCGTTGTGGGAAAAGTGGTACGGTATGGCACATGCCTGTCCCGACCTGATTGCCGAAGCCGTGTATGGCCTGCCCGAGCTCAACCGCGAACAAATCAGGAAGGCGCGTCTGATCGCCAACCCCGGTTGCTATCCGACTGCAGCGCAGCTTGGTTTTCTCCCCCTGATCGAGGCGGGCGTGGCGGACTTGAGCCATCTGGTGGCCGATTGCAAGTCAGGGGTGTCCGGTGCGGGTCGCAAGGCTGAGGTGGCGGCTCTGTTCAGCGAGACCTCTGATAATTTCAAGGCTTATGCCGTGGCGGGGCATCGCCATTTGCCGGAGATTCGTCAGGGTCTTTCTCTCGTGGCGGGCAAGCCGGTACAACTGACTTTCGTGCCTCATCTGACGCCGCTGATTCGCGGTATCCACGCCACGCTGTATGTGCGCCTGACCGCTGACTTGGATTTGCAGGCGCTTTATGAAAAGCGCTATGCCAATGAACATTTCGTCGATGTGCTCCCCGCCGGGGCGCATCCTGAGACACGCTCGGTACGTGGCAGCAACTTCTGCCGCATTGCCGTGCATCGACCGCAGGGCGGTGATGTCGCCGTGGTGCTGTCCGTCATCGACAACCTGGCAAAAGGGGCGGCCGGACAGGCCGTGCAAAATATGAACCTGCTGTTTGATTTGCCTGAAAATAGGGGCTTGGAGCAGATTCCGCTGTTGCCATGAGGCTGCGCCGGGTACTGAAACGCCGCTTTAGCATCGCCGCTTCACCCCTTGCGGTGCGCCGGCATGTGGCGTGGCACTGGCGCTTGCTGCTGATGGGGGTTCTGCTGGCCGGCGGAATTGCGTTGTCCTGGTTTTTTTACGACGCCGGGATGCGCTTTGCGGGTCTGCATCGCGGTGCGACAGCGGACGAGTTGCAGCGTTTGCGGGAGAGGTTGGGATCGCTGGAGCGGGAAAACGCCAGCTTGCGTTCAGATGGGGCGCAAAGCGAACGCAAGGGACAGATCGAGCAGGCTACACAGAATGATCTTGCCAAAACCGTCAAGACGTTGCAGGATGAGAACGCTCACTTGAAGGAAGATTTGACTTTTTTCCGCAAGCAGATGTCCTCCGACAAGAGCGACGCCGATCTCAGCATCTACCGTTTCAAGGTTGAAAACACCATGCCGGGCGAGTATCGGTATCGGTTGTTGCTGTTGCAGGGTGGACAGCGGGAGCACGAATTTCAGGGCAAAGTGCAGTTTCTTGTCAGTTTGACCCAAGGTGGGGAAAAACTGGTCATGACGCTTCCTTCCGCGAAGGAAGCGGAGGCTCATGCCTATAATTTGAACTTCAAGTATTACCAGCGTCTGGAGGGGGTTTTTCATACCGAACCCAAGGCGCAGGTGAGGAAAGTCCAGATACGGGTGTTCGAAAACGGCGCAGTTCAGCCAAAGCTGATGCAAATTGTTAATTTATCATGAGGATCGCTGATGTTTTTCGGAAAAAACAAACGCAGTAAACCGCAAAATAAAATCGATTCACTGATCGGTGTCGGCACGAAAATAGAGGGCAACCTATTTTTCAGTGGCGGCTTGCGGGTGGACGGGGCCATCAAGGGGAATGTCAGTGAGACAGGTGACCAGCCCAGCACCCTGGTGCTGAGCGAGCAGTCTCGAATCGAGGGGGTGATTCGTGTGTCGCATGTGGTGATTAATGGTACCGTGGTGGGCCCTGTGCAGGCGCAAGAATACGTGGAACTGCAATCGAAATCCCGTGTCACAGGTGATGTATTCTACAAGACCCTGGAGATGCATGTCGGGGCGATTGTAGAAGGAAAGTTGGTGCATCAGGAAGGTGCCGCCGAGCAACCGGTGGAAGTCCTCCCGGTTCCGAGTAGTTGACTGCATAACTCAACTATAGGATAATCAAGGCTCTTTTCGCAAACCGTGTTGTTATCGGCAACCGACCCGGCACAACACCAATAACCATCTATGTTTCCAGGCAGTCGCAAGGTGTCCCT
>PFJY01000097.1 GCA_002784065.1 Hydrogenophilales bacterium CG_4_10_14_3_um_filter_58_23
TAAATTTTTCTTTTTTTAACCCGGTCAATCTGAACAATTGAATCACCCGGATCGACACCGCTTCAGGCTCATACCTGAATTGGAAAATACTACCATGGCTTTGCATAGCTTGAAGTTGTCCGCTGCCTCCCGCATCCGGGCAACCACGGCGGGCAGAAACAGGGTCTCGCTGTCGGTATAAGTCGCTTCGCCTTGTTCCAGCTTGAGATGGCGCCCCGAAAGTCCGCGCACGAAAGTCAGCAGGATACCGCCAACCTCCTCGAATAGCGCGCCCGCAGCATGTTCGTGACTGAGTCGGGCGAAGTTGTCCAGCTCGTTGATCACCTTGAAGGCGGGGCGTGATCCGGCGCGGTCAAAGGTGTCCATGGCATGCAGTGCCCAGGCTTCGATCATGCGCCGATCCATGTGGGCGAGTTGGCTAATGGCGCGGAGGGCGAACTGGTGGGCGATCTGGATGTTGGTGGTGGCGATGCGCCTTACCCAGCCGAGTAGGAAGTCCTGATCTTCACGAGGCAGGGTGGCCATCGAGGCGGCCAGATCATCTACTTGGATAAAGGTGAATTCCACCTCCAGCCACTGTTCCAGCGCCGGTCTGATCTGTTCGGCCGATAACGGCGCATTGTTGCGAGAATGCGCTGCGGGTGCATGCGCCATGTGCTAGAAAAGCGAGGAAGAAAGTTCTCGAACTGCCGCCAGCATTTCCGCATCGTCGGTAATCGCTTGGGCAATGGCACTGCGGCAGGCGGCAACCGGTTCCACGCCGGAAACGATGAGCTTGCCTGCATGCACCAGAAGGCGGGTGCTGGCGCCTTCATCCAGGCCGCTGCCTTTGAGATTACGGGTCATATGAGCGAATTTGACCAGTTTTTCAGCCAGTGCGGTATCCACGCCGGATTCCTTGGCAACAATCTTGCGCTCCAGGTCCACACTGGGGTAATCGAATTCCAGGGCAACAAAACGTTGTCGGGTGCTTTGCTTGAGATCCTTGAGTACGCTCTGGTAGCCAGGGTTGTAGGAAATCGCCAGGCAGAAGTCTTTGTCGGCATGCAGCAGGGTGCCCAGTTTTTCCATCGGCAGTACGCGGCGGTCATCGGCGAGGGGGTGAATCACCACGATGGCATCCTTCCGCGCTTCCACGATTTCATCCAGATAGCAGATTGCCCCGGCACGCACGGCGCGGGCGAGCGGACCGTCCACCCATACGGTTTCTCCACCCTTGATCAGGAAGCGCCCGACCAAGTCGGAGGCGGTCAGGTCATCATGGCAGGAAACCGTGATCAGGGGTCGTTTCAGCCTCCATGCCATGTATTCCATGAAACGGGTTTTTCCGCAACCGGTAGGTCCCTTGAGTAATACGGGCAGCTTATTTTGGTAGGCCGCCTCGAAAATGGCGATTTCGTCGCCGGTGGCCTCGTAATAGGGCTCCGATTCGACGAAATATTCCTCAGAGGTCAGGGCGCGAGCTTGCACTGGAAAGCCTCAGTCACAATCGCACTCGGGGCGGTCGTAGGGTGAATCGGGAACAGGCGCCGGTTCGCTGGATGTCAGGCCCACTGCCTCACGCGCCTGTTTCTTCGCCAAGCGTTTATCAAAGGCATCGGCTTTCACGGCGATGCTTTCTTCGCTGAACATGACCTGTCTGAGAAAACGGAAGCCGAACTGCATGAGTTCAATTTCGTTCTCGGCAATCGTCTTCTTGAGATCATCCGGCAGATCGTACACTTCATTGAACGCATCGCTGAAGACGAAGTCGCGGAAACGATCGAGATCGTAGCAGGCCATGAAGAACAGTTGCAGGCTGCGCCTTGATGGCGTCCCAACAGTCGGGCCGGAAGATTTCTTCTTCAGGATCAACTGGCGCCAACCGCGGCCCAGTTCGTCATAGTCTTCCAGGCCTTGCTCGTGGCGGTATTCGTCGATGGTCAGGGAGCGGTTTTCCTTATGTCCCAGGCAGTGCGCTTCTTCAACCAAGGCATAGGAGTGGGTGTCGGTGTACTCGTTCTGCTTACGCATCGAGACCAGTGCTACAGGGTAGTAGCGACAGGCGGTGGGGCGGTCTTCATAGACATCGCATCCCTCGTCGGTCATGAACTGGCAGGCTGTTCCCCCTTCTACGGGCTTGAATTTGACGCCAGCGATGCTGTCCTTATCCATTTCGTAGGGTTCGGTGAAACCCAGCAGGAATTCCCCGGAAGTCAGGCACAGCCGGCGTTTCAGGCGCAGGATGTCGTAGGGGGTGAGTGTGATGTCGATATTCTTGCAGCAGGCGTTGAAGCAGGCGATTTCCTTATGGCAACGAAACTGGATTACTTTCGATCCATCATACGAGGTAGGTATCACCGGGCTTGGGACAAAAGGGGAGTCGTTGATAATATTTTCCATCATTCTTACCTCATTGTGTGCTGCAAAGAACCAAGTAACTTTGGTTCTGCTATATGTGCAGAGTTGCATGAAACTGAGTATCTTGCCGTCCATGATACCAAAACGGTCTTACAGAATGAAAAACCGGGCGCCGCGAGGCGCCCGGTTTTAGCTTGCTACAACTATTCGCAACTACCTTAGTGAGCGGCAGGCTTGAACAGCTTTGACTTGTCGACCAGATCCATGTGGGCGCGCTTGAACACGGTCCACTTGTGGGTGGTCTTGTCATAGATCGAGTTAACGAAGCACTTCCAGTTTTCCTCATCGACAAAGTTCTTGTCCATGCGGTAGTAGAAACCCGGGTAACGGGATTCTTCGCGGAACTGGATGTGTTTCATGTGGGCTTCAGCCGTCAGGATGCGATGGTAGTTTTCCCATGCACGCAGCAGCTCGTGCAGGTCTTTCGCACGCATCTTCTTGGCATCTTCCTTCAGCATTTCCAGCTTTTCTTCGGCAACGGCGAGCATCTTGTCACTGGTCGTGTAGTAGGTGGCAACGCCAGCAACGTACTCGTCCATGATTTTTTGCAGGCGGAACTGGAGCATCTTCGGCGTGATGTAGTTGGGGTTCACGTCGATAGCGGTCGAGTAGTCCTTGAATTCCAGGAAGTTACGTACCGGCTGGTAAATTTGCGCGACCAGGTCATCGACCGAAGTATCCAGTTCAGGTTTCCAGTCCTTGTTGTCGACGCAGAACTGAACCATCGCTTTTGCGGCTAAGCGGCCCTCGGCATGGGAGCCGGAGGAGAACTTGTGGCCGGATGCGCCCACGCCGTCGCCGGCGGTGAACAGACCCTTGATGGTGGTCATGGAGCGGTAGCCCCAGTTCCAGCCGCTCGGCAGGTGAGCCGGAATCTTGCTTGCGTCGGCATGGCCTTCGGTAGTCGGCGCGCCTACATCGGTCGGGCCGGACACCCAGATACCGCAGCAACCGGAGTGGGAACCGAGCAGGTAGGGTTCGGTAGGCATCAATTCGGAATTCTTCTTCTCCGGTTCGATGTTCTCACCCACCCAGACGCCGCACTGGCCAATGCTCATATCGAGGAAATCTTCCCAGGCTTCTGCTTCCAGATGCTTCACTTCGCGTGGGGACAAGGTCTCGCGCATTTTTGCGAGAGCGCTCACGGTATCCATGTAAATCGGGCCGCGGCCTTCCTTCATCTCATGCAGCATCAGGTGATTGCGCAGGCAGGAGGCAGGAACGGCAGCTTGACCATAGGGCGGGTAGTCGTTCAGCATCTCCTTGTTCCGAGCCATGTATATTTCGCCATTGCCGTTGATTGCTTGAGCTTTGAACAGCAGGAACCAGGCGCCGACCGGGCCATATCCGTCCTTGAAACGGGCAGGCACGAAACGGTTTTCCATCATGGTCAGTTCTGCGCCAGCTTCGGCAGCCATGGAGTAGGTGGAACCAGCGTTCCAGACTGGGTACCAGGCACGGCCTTGGCCCTCACCCACGGAACGGGGGCGGAAGATGTTCACGCAACCACCGGCAGCCAGCAGGCAGGCCTTGAACTTATACACAATCACTTTGTGGTCACGCACGGAGAAACCAACCGCGCCAGCGATACGCTTAGGATCGTTCTTGTCGTTCACCAGTTTGACGATGAAGATACGTTCCTGAACACGATCCATGCCCAGCGCTTTTTTGGCGGCTTCGGCAACGATCCACTTGTAGGATTCGCCGTTGATCATGATCTGCCATTTGCCTGAACGTACAGGCTTGCCGCCGTCTTTCAGCTTGGGCATTTCAACGGAACCGTCATGGCGCTCGCCATTCTCGTCCAGTTTCCAGATCGGCAGACCCCATTCTTCGAACAGGTGGACGGACTCATCGACAACGCGGCCCAGATCGTAGGACAGGTCGTCGCGGGTGATGCCCATCAGGTCGTTGGACACCATGCGAGCGTAATCCGCAGGATCCTGCGTATCGCCGATGTAGGTGTTGATCGCGGACAGACCTTGCGCCACAGCGCCGGAGCGGTCCATGGCGGCTTTGTCGACCAGCTTGATTTTCAGGTCTACGCCGGACTCGGCCTTGGCGGCGTCAGCCCAGCGCATGATTTCGTAGGCGGCGCCGCAGCAGGCCATACCGCCACCAATCAGAAGAATGTCAACTTCTTCTTGGATTACTTCAGGATTTCCAAAAGTTCCAGACATTGCATTTACCTTTCAATGTTAGTTTTTATCAATAACCGTTCACTGATCTTACTTGCGGATCAGTTCGGCGGGGTTGCCGGCGCGGAAACCATTTTCCTGGTTGAAGAAGCCAGGTTTGGCGATGTTGGCCATGCTTGCAGCAGGCTTGCCGCCGTAAGGGTTGATGGAGCCTTCCGGAGTGGTGCGGATCGGGAACTTGAAACGTTTCATGCTGCCATTACGGAATTTGATGGTCCACATGATCGAGTCAGTGCCGCGCAGAGGTTGCACGGAGCCGCCCAGCGGGACGATGTCGGCATAGTGACGGGCTTCAATCGCATTTTGCGGGCAAATCTTGACGCAGGAGTAGCACTCCCAGCACTGCTCCGGCTCCTGGTTGAACGCCTTCATGGCGTGACCGGTTTCGGAACCATCTTTGTCCAGCTTCATCAGGTCGTGGGGGCAAATATACATGCAGGCAGTTTTGTCCTGACCTTTGCAGCCATCACATTTTTCTGTACGTACAAATGTTGGCATTGCTTCTACTCCTCGTTTTATCACAGTACTACTATTAACAAAGGCCGGTTACTTAAGTAACCGGCCAACCTTAAAAACTATTTTGCGGAATGCCCTTTCAGCTCAACCTTGACGTTCTGTTCTTTAGTCAGCCCAGCGTAGTACTTTTGCAGGACTTTGGCGACTTCGGGACGGCTGAATTCGACGGGCAGGTCTTGGCCTTCGGAAAGCATGGCGCGCACCTTGGTGCCGGATAGCAGGATGCGGTCATCTTTGGTGTGTGGACAGGTGCGCTGCGAGGCCATGCCGCCGCACTTGTTGCACCAGAACGTCCAGTCGATGTTCATGTTCTTGGTTTCGAGCGCATCTTTCGGAATCTCGTCGAAGATTTTCTGGGCGTCGAAGGGGCCGTAGTAATCACCCACGCCAGCGTGGTCGCGGCCGACGATCAGGTGCGAGCAGCCATAGTTCTGGCGGAACAGGGCGTGTAGCAGGGCTTCGCGTGGACCCGCATAGCGCATGTCCAGCGGATAGCCGGCCTGGATTACGGTGTTGGGCGCAAAGTAATTGTCGACCAGGACGCTGATTGCTTCGGAGCGTACATCGGCGGGGATATCGCCTGGCTTCAATGCACCCAGGAGGGAGTGAACCAGCACGCCATCCATGGTTTCGATGGCGATTTTGGCCAGATATTCGTGGGAACGGTGCATCGGGTTGCGGGTCTGGAAGGCGGCAATCTTGGACCAGCCTAGTTCCTCGAACTTGGCGCGGGTCTCGGCGGGAGTCATGAACTGGTCGCCGTATTTTTCCTTGAAGCCGCCGGTGGACAACACCTTGACCGGGCCGGCCAGGTTGTATTTGCCCTGGGCCATCACCATCTTGACGCCGGGATGCTCCATGTCGGTGGTCTTGTAGACCTCCATGCACTCGTGAGCCTTGTCGATCGAGTATTTCTCGGTCACCTTCATGGTGCCCATGATCTCGCCGGATTCGCCGTCCACTAGGGCGATATCGTCGCCGTCCTTGATGCTTTCGTCGTCGGTCGACAAAGTGACGGGAATGGGCCAGAACAGGCCATTGGCCATTTTGTAGCCATCACATACGCCCTGCCAGTCGGCGTGTGTCATAAAGCCGTCGAGAGGAGTGAAGCCGCCGATACCTAACATAATAAGGTCGCCAGCCTCGCGCGAGCTCAAACGCACCTTCGGCATTGCTTGGGCGCGCGCCAGTTCCTTTTTCAAAGCCTCGCCGGATAACAGCAATGGTTTGAGCTCTCCTCCGCCATGCGGCCTTACTAGTTTAGACATGATTTATATTCTCCATTTAAGTGGGCAACAATTCTTAAGTCGTCGAAGAATAGCATGGATGCAAAAAGGGTGTTATCCATTCTTTTTATTGTTATATAAGAAATTTCGATAAATTTCTCCGGTTAACTTTTGTTCGGTTTGCTTTGCCTGCATGGGTTGTTCCGCGGGTAAGCCGAATAGGATAATTGGGGTACTCTGGGTGCTTGGTTTGGCGTTGCTACCGAATTGATACTAAATATACACGATATTCATAGCCGGCCAGATTTCATGGTGCAAGCTTAATCGCTAAATATAGAGCATCTATAAATAAAGTGGGATAAGTCTTGCAAGTCGATTCCATGAGGATTTTTCGGGCATGTTTGCGTTGTATCTATTCATCAATGGGTTGGGTTGTTCTGGCGCATTTTTTTACCTGATTAGTTACATGCCTCAGCCGCCCGAATGGCAGTTTCAGGGCATGGGGTTGTCGACGCCGCAGCGCGAACGAGG
>PFJY01000177.1 GCA_002784065.1 Hydrogenophilales bacterium CG_4_10_14_3_um_filter_58_23
GACCAGCTTTTGAGGCGAAATCCAGCTAAAAACGATGGCTTGTCCATCTTGATCGGCCCTTTTAGGGTAGCAAAATGCCCAAATGATGAACTGGCTGAGGAATGTAACTAATCAGGCATATAAATGCATAAGAAAATCAATACCCAAAAAATCATGAGGCACTGCCTGCGCAATTTCATCCTTGGCTTTCTGCTGCTGTGGCTCCCACTGCAGGGGTTCGCCGCGGCCGGGATGTCATTCTGCCGTCACGACCACACCCCGCCGCCAGCCATGCAGGCCGGAATGCAAGACCATCATGTTGGCCATGATTGCGGCCAATATCAGGATACCTCCTCCGCCACACCACAAACGCAGTGTGACGATTGCGGCTATTGCCACCTGGGCGGCGCGCCCGCACTACTGTTCACTCCCACCCGCTTTAGCGATAACGCCAGCTTCTCTTTCAAATTCACTTTTGAAACTCACTACCCACTGTTCTTTCCCGAACAACCGCAACGACCCCCTCTCGCGCTTTTTTCCTGAATTCTGCCAAACTTTTACTTGAATGCAAGGCTATGGGGTAATTTGCCCATGGCCCGCAAATGCACGACTTTAATTTGTAGGAGTAAATCATGAAAAAAGCATTGATCGCCCTCTTCGCTGCCGTCAGCATGGTGGCGGCAGTTTCCACCGTCCAGGCCGCAGATGCGGCGAGCGGAAAAGGCACTGTCAATAAAATCGACGCCGCGACGGCTACCGTGAACATCTCTCACGAGGCCATCCCCGCCATCCAATGGCCCGCCATGACGATGGACTTCAAAGTGGCCAACAAAAAGCTGCTATCGGGCATCAAAGTCGGCCAGGCGATCACTTTCGGTCTCGCCAAGGAAGCGAAAACCGGTTACGTGATTTCGCACATCGAGCCCGCTAAATAAGCGGGCTGACGGGAAGCCGCAGGGCTTCCCGTGGCTGATATCGATTTTCTTTTTCTAAAGGACAGAGGCAAATGAAACCTCATCGCTATCCAATCAAGCTTGGAAAGCTGCATACGTTCGCGCTCGTTTTGGCACTGGCTAGCGCGTCGGCGCTGGCCGAACCCGCAGCGGCCCCGCCCGGCGCCAGTTTGGAAAGCCTGCTGGAACTGGCGCGCAGCCAGAACCCCGAATTCGCCGCCATGCGTCACGAGGCCGAAGCCGCAACTGAGCGGATATATCCCGCCGGCGCCCTGCCCGACCCGACCCTTCGCACCGAGTTGCGCGACATCACCAACCAGGGCACGGATGCCGGCCCCAACCTGCTGCCCGGCCGGATCGGCAGCACTAAATACACCCTGATTCAGCCCGTGCCGTTCTGGGGTAAACGCGATCTCAAGCGCGAAGTGGCCGAGGCTGGAGCCAATCAGGCCAAGGGCCTCGCCGAGGCGACGTGGGCCGAATTGTCGGCGCGCATCAAGACGGCCTATGCGCAGTATTACTCGGCTAGCCGCGCCGAGATGCTGACGCGGGAAAATCTGGGCTTGACGAGAAATCTGGAAAAAATCACCTTGGCCCGCTATGCTAACGGCCTGGTGCCTCAGCAGGACGCGATCCGAGCCCAAGTCGAGCAAACCGGTATGCGCAGCGAACTGGTGGCGCTCGAAACCGAACGCCACCATGCCATGGTCAAGCTCAACGCCCTGCTGCTGCGGCCAGCCATGACCCACTTGGCCAAACCCGAACGGCTGCGTCCGATTCCGGCGCCGGCAAGACTCGATTTCGTTGCCCTGGAAGAGCGTTTGCGCGCCCGCAATCCCCAGCTTTTCGCGGAATCGGCGCGCGTCGCCGCCGCCGAAAAAAACCGCGAGCTGGTTAATAAGAACCGCTATCCCGATTTCAACCTGGGGCTGTCGCCGATCCAGACCGGCAGCCGGTTCAACGAATGGGAACTGATGATCGAGCTGAACATCCCCCTGCAGCAGGAAAGCCGCCGCTCCCAGGAGCGCGAGGCACAGGCCATGCTGGCGGCGGCCCAATCGCGCAAGGAAGCAACGCAAAACCAGTTGCTCGCGGAGCTTGCCGAGAATCTTTCGGCGCTCGAAGCGTCGCGCCGGGTCGAAACCCTGGCGCGGGACAGCCTCCTGCCGCAGGCCGAGCTGACCTTCAAATCGGCGCTGGCCGGCTATGAAACCGGCAAGGTGGATTTCGCCACCCTGCTCGACGCCCAGCGCCAGATCCGCAAGGCCAGGCTGGACGAACTCAAGGCACAGACGGATGCGCAACTGCGTCTGGCCGACATTGAACGGCTGTTGGGAGAAGACCTATGAACAAGGGAGCCGCAATCGCATTGACCGTGGCCGCCGTAGCGGGGGCGCTGGGGGCCGGGTATTGGCTTGGCTCCAGGGGAACCATCGTCAACGAAAAAAGCCCGATGGCTCAGGTCGCCACCACCACCGCCGAGACGACGAAGAAAGAACCCAAAATCCTCTTCTACCGCAACCCAATGGGGCTGCCGGATACCTCGCAAACACCGAAGAAGGATCCGATGGGCATGGACTACATTCCGGTCTATGAAGGCGGGGACGAGGCTGCGGGCGGCGAGCCCGCGAGCGCCAACCAGATCAAGATCAGCACCGAGAAAATCCAGAAGCTGGGTGTCAGGACCGAAACGGCCAGCCTGCGAGCTCTGGACAAGATCATCCGCGCCGCCGGTCGCGTTGAGCCGGACGAGCGGCGCATCTACGCGATCTCGCCCAGGTTCGAAGGTTATGTCGAACGCCTGCACGTGAATGTCACCGGCCAGCCGGTCAGCAAGGGCCAGCCGCTGTTCGAAGTCTACAGCCCGGAACTGGTTTCGGCCCAACGCGAATACGCCATCGCCGCTCGGGGCGTGCAAGCCATGAAGGGGGCGGATAGCGAAGCCCAGGGCGGCATGAAGCAACTCGCCGAATCGGCCCTGATGCGCCTGAAAAACTGGGACATCTCCGAAGAACAGCTGAAGGCTTTGGCGAAGTCCGGCGAGACGAAACATACCCTCACTTTCCGCTCGCCGGTTTCCGGCATCGTTACCGAAAAGAAAGCGGTTCAGGGGATGCGCTTCATGCCCGGCGAGGCGCTGTATCAGGTCGCCGATCTGTCTTCTGTCTGGGTGATCGCCGACGTCTTCGAGCAGGACATCGGCCTCGTCAAAGTCGGCGCGAAAGCTCGGGTGAAGATCAGCGCCTACCCGGACAAGGTCTTTGAAGGCACGATCACCTACGTCTATCCCACCCTCAATGCCGAAACCCGCACCGTGCCGGTTCGCCTCGAGCTCGCCAATCCGGGGCTGCGGCTCAAACCGGCCATGTTTGCCCAGGTCGAACTGCCGGTCGGCGACCGGGGGCAGGTGCTGACCGTCCCGGATTCGGCGGTGATCGACAGCGGTACGCGGCGCATCGTTCTCGTGCAAGTCAAAGAAGGCCGCTTCGAGCCACGGGAGGTCAAACTCGGCGCTCGCAGCGACAGCTACATCGAGGTTCTCGAGGGGGTCAAGGAAGGCGAACAGGTGGTGGTCGCGGCCAACTTTCTGATCGATGCCGAGAGCAATCTCAGGGCCGCCATCGGTGGCTTGGGCGGTCATGACGAGCACGGCAACGCAGCAAAAACGGACGCTGCCTCGCCAGTCGCCAACCCGGCTGCAACAGGACACACGCCCAGCCAGACGGCGCCCGCATCCGCCAATTCCCACGCCGGACACTAACGGAGAGACGCCATGCTGGCCAAAATCATCGAATGGTCGGCGCGCAACCTCTTTCTTGTGTTGCTCGCCACCCTCTTCGTCGTCATCGGCGGCATCTACGCCGTCATGAAGACCCCGCTCGATGCCCTGCCCGATCTTTCGGACGTGCAGGTCATCGTCTACACCGAGTATCCCGGCCAGGCGCCGCAGGTGGTCGAAGACCAGGTCACCTATCCGCTCACCACGTCCATGCTCGCCGTGCCCAAGTCCAAGGTGGTGAGGGGCTTCTCCTTCTTCGGCGCGTCCTTCGTCTATGTGATCTTCGAGGATGGCACCGACATCTACTGGGCCCGCTCGCGGGTGCTGGAATACCTCAACTTCGCCTCCAGCCGCCTGCCCAAGGGGGTTTCCCCGGCATTGGGCCCGGACGCCACCGGGGTCGGCTGGGTGTATCAGTATGTCTTGCTGGCCAAGAACAAAACATTGGCGGAACTGCGCACGATCCAGGACTGGTATGTGCGCTATCAGCTGACCAAGGCGCAGGGCGTGGCTGAAGTCGCTTCCATCGGCGGCTTCGTCCAGACCTATCAGGTGACGGTGGACCCGGTGAAGCTGCGCGCCTACGGGATTCCGCTGTCCAAGGTCTCCCAGGTCATCCGCGACTCCAACCGCGATGTCGGCGGGCGGGTGGTGGAAATGGCCGAAACCGAATACATGGTGCGCGGCATGGGTTATCTGCGCGGCAAGGGCGACATTGAAGCGCTGGTGGTGAAGAGCGACAGAGGCACGCCCGTGCTGATCCGCGACATCGCACGGGTCGAACTGGGGCCGGATGAGCGGCGCGGCCTGACCGAGCTCGACGGCGAGGGCGAAGTGGTGTCCGGCATCGCCATGGCGCGCTTCGGCGTGAACGCGCTGGAAGTCATCGACAATCTCAAGGCCAAGGTGGGCGAAATTTCCGCCGGCCTGCCGGAGGGGGTCAGCATCAAGGCGGTCTATGACCGATCCGATCTGATCCATCGCGCCATCGAGAACCTGAAGGGCACGCTGATCGAGGAAAGTATCATCGTTGCCCTGGTCTGCATCGTGTTTCTGCTGCATGTGCGCAGCGCCCTGGTCGCCATCATCATGCTGCCGGTGGGGGTGCTGATCGCCTTCATCGCCATGCGCGCTCTGGGCATGAACTCCAACCTGATGAGCCTCGGCGGCGTCGCCATCGCCATCGGGGCGATGGTGGATGCGGCGATCGTGATGATCGAGAACGCCCACAAGCATCTGGAGCGGCTGAAGGAAGGCCACTCCGTCCAGGAGCGCGCCGATGCGATGATCGCGGCGTGCAAGGAGGTCGGGCCGGCGCTGTTCTTCTCGCTGCTCATCATCACGGTGTCGTTCCTGCCGGTGTTCACCCTCGAAGCGCAGGAGGGGCGGCTGTTCTCCCCGCTTGCCTACACCAAGACCTTCTCCATGGCCGGCGCCGCCCTGCTGTCGGTCACGCTGGTGCCGGTGCTGATGATGCTGTTCATACGCGGCAAGATCATGCCGGAAGCGAAGAACCCGGTGAACCGCTTTCTGATCTGGATTTATCGTCCGGTCATCGCCTGGGTGATGCGCTGGAAAAAAGTGACCATCGTCGCTGCCGTGGCCGCGCTCGGTGTGTCGATTTACCCCGCCTCGAAGCTGGGCAGCGAGTTCATGCCGACGCTGAACGAGGGCACGCTGTTTTACATGCCGGCTTCACTCCCCGGCATGTCGATCACCAAGGCGGCGGAACTGCTCCAGACGCAAGACAAGATCATCAAGAGCTTTCCCGAAGTGGTCTCTGTCTACGGCAAGGCGGGCCGCGCCAACACCGCCACCGACCCGGCGCCGACGGAAATGTTCGAGACCGTGATCAACCTCAAGCCGGAGTCGGAATGGCGGCCCGGCATGACGATAGACAAGCTGATCGCCGAGCTGGACAAGGCGCTGCAATTCCCCGGCGTCGCCAATTCCTGGACCATGCCCATCAAGGCGCGCATCGACATGCTCTCCACCGGCATCCGCACCCCGATCGGCATCAAGGTCTTCGGCAAGGACCTGGGCGAGATGGAAAAGCTGGCCAAGCAAATCGAAGCCGTGGTGAAAACCGTGCCGGGAACGACCTCGGCCTTCGCCGAACGCATCACTGGCGGCTATTACCTCAACATCGAACCGGATCGCGAGCAACTGGCCCGTTACGGCCTGGCGGTCGGCGACCTGCAGGAGGTCATCGGCACCGCGCTGGGCGGCGAGACGGTGACAACCACGGTGGAAGGACGCGAGCGCTTCGGCGTGCAGGTTCGCTACCCGCGCGAACTCCGCTCCAACCCGCAACAGATCGCCCGCGAGGTGCTGGTGCCGACCATGAACGGCGCGATGATTCCGCTCGGCCAGGTCGCCAAAGTGGAGATCGCCAAGGGCACCCCGGGCATCCGCACCGAGAACGCGCTCCTCTCCGCCTACATCTTCGTCGACATCCGCGACCGGGACATCGGCTCCTACGTGGCCGACGCGCGCAAGGCAGTGGCCGATCAGGTGAAATTCCCGGCGGGCTACTACATCACCTGGAGCGGCCAGTTCGAATACATGGAGCGGGCCATCCAGAAGATGAAAGTCGTCATTCCGGTGACCCTGCTCACCATCTTCCTGCTGCTCTACCTCAATTTCCGGCGCCTGACCGAGACGTTCATCGTCATGCTGTCGGTGCCCTTCGCCCTGGTCGGCGGCATCTGGCTGATGTGGGTGCTCGGCTACAACCTCTCGGTGGCCGTCGCGGTGGGCTTCATCGCGCTGGCCGGCGTGGCGGCGGAAACCGGCGTGGTGATGCTGATCTACCTCGACCACGCGCTGAATGAAATCAAGGCCCGGCGCGAGGTGGAAGGCAAGTCTCTGGCCCCGACCGATCTCTACGCCGCGGTGATGGAAGGCGCGGTGGAGCGGGTGCGGCCGAAGATGATGACGGTGGTGGCGATCATGGCCAGCCTGCTGCCTATCCTGTGGAGCAGCGGCACCGGCTCCGAGGTGATGAGCCGCATCGCCGCGCCGATGGTGGGCGGCATGATCTCCTCGACGATCCTGACATTGATCGTCATCCCGGCAATTTATGCCTTGGTCAAGGAATGGACGCTTTTCAGAAGGCGTTAACTTGAACGGCAAACTTCCTGTATGGGACGCATGGAGGGGAACTTGCAATCGAGGAAAAATGCCTATAATCAAAGTCGGTTTCATTACCTCAACGTCCGCGTTTTGCGAGTTATGCTGCGCGGGTGCGCTGTAGAAATATTTCTGGAAAGGAGCATCGAATGGTTGGGTGGGATCATGGGGGATGGATGATGGGCGGGAGCGGCGGCTGGATGATGGTCGGTTGGCTGTGGATGATGCTGGTCTGGCTGATTCCCATCCTGCTGTTGTTCGCCCTGGTCAAGTACCTTTTCGGCAAGACCAGACACGACGCGCCCCGAGAGGAAAAAACAGAAAAGACCGCTCTTGACATCATCAGGGAGCGCTACGCGCGGGGCGAGATCGATCAGGAGGAATTCCAGCGAAAAATGCGCGACCTCGAAGGCGGCTGAAAGGAAAAGGTAGCATGGAACCATCGAAACCTGAACGCGATACCACGGCTTTTCAAGTGAGGCGCGCGATTCCTTTGGCCGATGTCCGGCCTGAAAAGCTGGAGCAGGCTGTGCAGGCGCTACGGGCGACCGGGTGGCTCAGCGACGTTGGTGTCGATGGGCGGCGTCTGCACGTGAGCTATGACGCGTCCGGCGCCAATTTCCGTGACATCGAACGGCTGCTTGACGAGGCTGGGCTGCAGCGGCCCACGAGCCTCTGGTGGCGCTTCAGGTCGGCTTGGTACCGGTTTGTGGATACAAATTCCAGATCGAATGCGCTCTCCCGGGGCGGAGCGTGCTGCAACCGGCCCCCTTCGCCTTGGCGGGGAAACGACACACCGGATCCGGGGCCTTGAGGAATGGCTAGGGGAGTCGCCACTAGCCACCCTGTTTGCAAAAGTTTTTTGCCGAGATAAAGGAGAACCCCATGGCAACCGATCCCGTTTGTGGAATGACGGTGTCCGAGGACACCCAGTACCGCCACGTCCATTTGGGCAAAACGTATCTGTTTTGCAGTGAGCGTTGTGCGGGCAAGTTCCGTGCGTCACCCGGGAGCTACCTCGCAAAGACCGAAACAGACCCCGTGTGCGGCATGGAAGTGGCTGCGGACTCGCCCTTGCAGCACGCCTTCGAGGGGGTCACCTACCATTTCTGTAGCGAACATTGTCTGCATCAATTCCGGGACCATCCGCATCAATATTTGAAACAGGATAAGGCACCGCCCGCCGCAACGACCGCTATGGGTACTTATACCTGTCCCATGCATCCCGAAGTGCGACAGCAGGGGCCGGGCGTCTGCCCCAAGTGCGGCATGGTGCTCGAACCGATGGGTGTGCCTGCACCTGCCGCAAAAACCGAGTACACCTGTCCCATGCACCCGGAAGT
>PFJY01000012.1 GCA_002784065.1 Hydrogenophilales bacterium CG_4_10_14_3_um_filter_58_23
CCCAGCTAAATGGCTCTTCGCGGCTCTGGAAGCGCGCCCGGTATTTCGGATCACAGGTGCAACGTGCGTCAAGGGGATACCCATTTTGATCCATTATCAGTCCCAGCGCGCGGGCGGTATGTCGGTGGATGTGGCGGCTATGGATGCCGAGGCTTTTCTGGTGCGGATGTACGCTTCCCAGGGATAGTTTGCGGTCGTTGAGTCCTTTAAAATCGGCGAGAACCGCTAGTGCGGCTCTCGCCTTTATCATTTTGGGAGTCCTCGATGAGTGATGGACCCTTCATCTTCGATATCTCATCTCGCATCTGGGATATCCGCTATCGTTACCGCGAGTCGGGCAAGATCATCGACCTGACCGTTGAGGATACGTGGCATCGCGTTGCCCGTGCGCTTGCCGGGATAGAGCGACAGGATAAGGAAGTCTGGGAGCGGCGGTTTTACCCAATTCTGGAGGGGTTCCGCTTTCTGCCGGGAGGGCGCATTCTCGCGGGAGCAGGCACCGCTCACCGGGTCACGCTGTTCAACTGTTTCGTCATGGGTGAAGTAGAGGATGCGCTCGACGGTATTTTCGAGGCGCTCAAGGAAGGTGCGCTGACCATGCAGCAGGGCGGCGGAGTGGGCTATGATTTCTCCACCCTGCGACCGAGCGGCGAACCGGTCCGTGGTGTCGGCGTAATCGCTTCCGGGCCGGTCTCGTTCATGCACATCTGGGATAGCATGTGCGCCACCATTCTTTCCACCGGTGCGCGCCGCGGAGCGATGATGGCGACGCTGCGCTGCGACCACCCGGATATCGAGATTTTTATCGCGGCCAAACGCGATCCCGGAGCGCTGCGGCATTTTAATTTATCGGTGCTGGTGACAGATGATTTCATGCGCGCAGTGCGGGCGGACGCCGACTGGCCGCTGGTGTTTCCGCTCTCCGGGGGTGAATCGACCGGAGAGGTGGTGGAACGGACGTGGTCAGGCAGCAGCACGCCGCGCCGTTGCAGGGTGCTGCGTCATGTCGGGGCGCGGGCGCTGTGGGACAAGATCATGCGGGCAGCCCATGATTACGCTGAGCCCGGCGTGATCTTTATCGACCGTGTCAACCGCATGAACAACCTGTGGTACTGCGAACAGATCAGCGCCACCAATCCCTGCGGCGAAATCCCCCTGCCGCACTATGGCGCCTGCAATCTGGGCGCGATCAACCTGACCCAATTCGTCCGGCGTCCCTTCAGGGTTGATGGCGATCTGGATCTGGAAGGAATTGCAGCGACTGCGGCGACGGCGGTGCGTCTGCTCGACAATGTTTACGACCTTTCACATTTTCCGCTGCAAAAGCAGGCGGACACCGCGCGCGCATCGCGGCGGGTCGGGCTCGGCCTTACCGGTCTGGCCGATGCCTTGGCGATGCTCGGAATCCGCTATGGCAGTCCTGAATCTTTTGCGCTGGGCGAGAAGGTGATGCAAACGATCTGCCATAGTGCGTACCGGGCATCTATCGAACTGGCGCGTGAGAAAGGCGTGTTTCCGGCGTTCCATGCCGATCCGTACCTGGCGGGCGAATTCATTCGCTCCCTGCCCGAGGACATCGTGCAGGGGATCAAGCGTCACGGCTTGCGCAACAGCCATCTGACCGCTATCGCGCCGACCGGAACCATCAGCTTGCTGGCGAACAATGTTTCCAGCGGACTCGAGCCGATTTTCGATTGGGCATACATGCGGCGCATCCGCGAGGCAGATGGCGGCTTTAGTGAGGTGCGAGTGGAAGATTATGCTTACCGTCAGTTTCGCCTGCAACATGGCGATAAGGCCCCGTTGCCCGCAGCCTTCGTTCGTGTCGGTGAAATTGCTCCGGAGGCGCACATCCAGATGCAGGCTGTTCTTCAAGCTCATGTCGACAACGCTATTTCCAAAACCATCAACGTGCCGATTGACTTCGACTTCGACTCATTTTGCTCGATTTATGAAAAGGCCTATGACATGGGTCTGAAGGGCTGCACCGTTTTTCGTCCCAACCCGGTGACCGGGCAGGTTATGCTTGCCGATGGCGGCGCCGTCGAGAAGCAGTGCTGCTCGATTGAACGCGAAGCGGATTGAGCATTTCGCGTAACCCGATATTCGGGTAGACTACAGTTTTTTTGTGGAAAAAATTCATGCTTAAAGGCAGTTTGGTCGCGATCGTTACGCCGATGCACGACGATGGCAGTCTGGATATGGTTCGTTTGCGTGCGCTGGTGGATTTTCACCTGGCAGAAGGGACCGACGGCATCGTCGTCGTCGGCACGACGGGCGAATCCCCGACGGTGAATTTCGATGAGCATTGCCTGTTGATCCGCACCGTGGTGGATCAGGTGGCTGGGCGCATTCCGGTGATTGCTGGAACCGGCGCCAACTCAACCAGCGAAGCGATCGAGCTGACGACATGCGCCAAGGCGGCAGGCGCGGACTACAGTTTGTTGGTTACGCCATACTACAATAAGCCCACTCAGGAAGGATTGTACCGTCACTTCAAGGCGATTGCCGAGGCGGTGGACATCCCGCAGATTCTTTATAACGTGCCAGGCCGCACCGCTTGCGACCTGCTGAACGACACGGTGTTGCGGTTGGCGCAGATTCCCAATATCGTCGGCATCAAGGATGCAACTGGCAAAATTGAACGCGGCAGCGACCTGTTGCTGCGTGCGCCGCAGGGCTTTGCCGTATACAGTGGCGATGATGGCAGTTGCCTGGCTTTGATGCTGCTCGGCGGCCATGGCGTCATCTCGGTGACCAGCAACGTGGCACCGCGCTTGATGCATGAAATGTGTGAGGCGGCGTTCAGGGGCGATCTGGCTGCGGCGCGCGCCATCAATAACAAATTATTGGGCTTGCATCAAAAGCTGTTTGTCGAAGCCAATCCGATTCCGGTGAAATGGGTGGTGGCGCAGATGGGGTTGATAGTCGGGGGTATCCGCCTGCCGTTGACCTCGCTCTCCGCTATTCATCACGATGTTTTGAAACAGGCGATGCGCCAAGCCGGCGTAATGAACTAACTATATAAGGTGTTTATGAATAATAGGTTCTTACCTTCATTTGTGGTGATAATAGCGGTTGCGCTAATGGCGGGTTGCGGTTCGACGTCCTTGCTGGAAGGCAAGAAAATTGACTACAAGTCAGCAGGCAAGCTGCCGCCACTGGAAATTCCTCCCGACCTGACTTCACCGACGGTGGACAACCGCTTCGCGGTGCCCGATGTCAGCCCGCAGGGCAGCGCCACCCTCTCGGTTTACAACAAGGAAAGGGAGGGTCAGCCCCAGACTGCGATGGCGGTATCCAATCTGCTACCCTCTCAGGACAAGGTCAGGGTGGAACGTGCCGGCTCACAGCGCTGGCTGGTGGTGAAGGCGATGCCGGAGCAGATTTGGCCGGTGGTCAAGGAGTTCTGGCAGGAAAATGGCTTCCTCATCAAGATAGAAGTGCCGGAATCCGGCGTAATGGAAACCGACTGGGCGGAAAATCGCGCCAAGATTCCTCAGGATGCGATTCGCAACGTGTTGAGTAAAGTCATGGATGGGCTTTATTCCACCGCCGAACGAGATAAATTCCGCACCCGGCTGGAACGTGGAGCGGAGCCGGGCACGACAGAAATCTATGTCAGCCACCGTGGCATGTATGAAGTGATCGAAGGGGGCGATGGCGGCAACCGGACAGTGTGGCAGCCGCGCCCGGCTGATCCAGAGATCGAGGCCGACATGTTGCGCCGCTTGATGGTGCGCTTTGGGGTCGAAGAAACGCACTCCCAGTCCCTGATGGCGGCGGATGGCAAGCACGAACGGGCCAAGGTGACGCGCACCCGGGAGGGATCGGGCAGCCTGGCGCTGGACGATGGCTTCGACCGCGCCTGGCGTCGCGTCGGGCTCGCCCTCGACCGGGTTGGCTTTACCGTGGTAGACCGCGACCGCTCCAAGGGACTCTATTACGTTCGCTATGTTGACCCCGATATGGATGGCAAGAAGGAAGAAAAAGGTTTTATGTCCAAGCTGGCCTTCTGGAAAGGCGATGACAAAAGCAAGGACAAACTGGAGCAGTACCGTATTCAGGTTATGGCCACGAGCGGGGGCAGCGCGGTCAATGTTTTGAACAAGGACGGCGTGGTCGAAAAATCAGAAACGGCAACCAGGATTCTTAACTTGTTGTTTGAACAGTTGAAATAATACGGCGAGGCGCGTCAATGCGTTTCGCTTCTCTGGGTAGTGGCAGTCGGGGCAATGCGCTGGTGGTTGAGGTCAAGCAAACCCGATTGCTTCTCGACTGCGGTTTCGGCCTCCGGGAAACGGTTGCCCGGTTATTGCGCCTCGACTTACAGCCGGAAGACCTTGCCGGTATCCTCATCACTCACGAACATACCGATCATATCGGCGGCGCAGTCAAATTCGCGCGCCGGTTTGCGTTGCCGGTGTGGCTGACTCACGGCACTTTCACCCACCATGCCCTCGCGCAAACGCTGCCCGATATTCGTCTGATTGATGGCCACAGTGCGTTTCAGGCAGACGAGATCGAGGTGCAGCCTTTCCCCGTTCCTCATGACGCTCGCGAGCCGGTGCAGTATGCCTTTAGCAGCGGCAGCCGGAGATTGGGTGTGCTGACCGACACCGGCGTATCCACGCCACACATCGAAGCCATTCTGAGTGGCTGCGATGCTTTGGTGCTGGAATGCAATCATGATCCTGACATGCTGCGCGACGGACCTTATCCGCCTATGCTGAAGCAACGGGTTGCGGGCCGTTTCGGCCATCTGGATAACGGCATGGCGGCCAGGTTGCTGGCGAGCCTGGACAACAGCAAGTTGCAGCACTTGATTGCGGCGCATCTTAGCGAAAAGAATAATACGCCTGAGCTTGCCCGGGCCGCGCTGAGTGGTGTTTTAAATTGTGACCCGGAATGGATCGGGGTGGCCGATCAACGGAATGGGTTTGGTTGGCGCCAGATTCTTTAGCGGTAGGTCAGGCATGTACCCAGATAGTACAAGAAAAAAGCCGGCCCGTGGGCCGGCTTTTTTTGCTGAACCGTGAAGCTTACTTAGCAGGAGCCGGAGCTGGGGCAGCAGCGTCAGCAGGAGCAGCGGCTGGGGCAGCAGCGTCAGCAGGAGCAGCGGCTGGGGCAGCAGCGTCAGCAGGAGCAGCAGGAGCAGGAGCTTCAACAGCAGGAGCAGCAGGAGCAGGAGCTTCAACAGCAGGAGCAACAGGAGCTTCTTCTTTTTTGCCGCAAGCGGTCAAGGTCAGGGCCAGCAGGGCGGCGAGCAGGATGGAATGTTTCATTCTATTGTTTCCTTATAAAAACTTGGGTTTTTAGATTTGACTAAATGCTATTTGTTTATACTATTTAAGTACCATTGATGCAAATCGGCTTCCACATCAACGATGTCTAACCGACTGCGTGATTTTAGCAGGTTTCATAAATAATTCTAGTGTCTTGTTATGTATTGTTGCGAATAATTAATTTTGCTGGTTGTTTCCTGGCGGTTCGGCACTCTTGCAAGACTTGTGCATGACATTATCAATGCAGTTCATAGTCCCAGTGTCGTTGCGGTAATTGCCGGTGCCGATGCTGCCCGGATTTCCTCAAAACGCTTGATAAGCAAGTGGCTGCCTTCAACATCGTGGAGCGCAAGCAATGCGCGTGGGCTGTCATAATGGAAGCGATGCAAGAAGCAGGTTTCGTCGGCGATGGCAAAGGGATCGTAGATGTCTTTTGCCTGCGGAGTGGTTTCCTGGATCGTAATGGCGTGGCTGAATTGTCTGAGCAGGCTGAGTATGCGTGGGCAGAAGCGGGCCAGATAGTCGATGTCATGCAGCACAATTTCCAGACGATTGCTGCGGCTTGCCAGCAGAAAGGTGCGTAGTAGTTCGTAGCGGCGCAACGTGGCGTAACCGCCATCTTCCAGGTTGTAATCGAAAATGCGCAAGCGGTGCCGGGCGAGCTCGATCAGGATATCGATTGCCTCCGTATAGTCTGCCGTGCTATTTAATTGCTTATGCAGCAAGACGGGTTTCCCCGGGTTTTCTGCCATGGTGTCGCCCCAGTAATCTCGGTTTAATTATGCCATGTCTCTTCCAACTCGGGCTAAATCGTTTAAAATATGGATGCGATGTGAAGAATTTGTTGTTTTTCAGGTAATCAATTTAATCAAAGTGATGGAGTAATTTTATGCGGGTTTCAAAAAACTCGGTGGTGACTCTCAGTTTCGAATTGAGCGACAGCACCGGCAAGCTTCTGGAAAAAAGTGATCAACCCATCAGCTACCTGCATGGTGGCTATGACGGGATTTTTCCTACCGTAGAGGAAGCGTTGGAAGGTCTCGCCGAGGGCGGCACCGTTGCAGTGACGCTGGATCCGGATAACGCCTTCGGTGAATATGAGGACGAACTGGTGCGGGCCGAACCACGTGATGCTTTCCCGATGGACGGGATTGAGGTCGGCATGCAGTTTCAGGCTGGTGCAGAAGGTTCGGATGAGGATCTGGTCTTCACGGTGACAGAGATCACCGCAGAAAGCGTGGTGATCGATGGCAACCATCCCCTGGCCGGGCAGACCCTGCTGTTCAAAGGCACCGTTGAGGGCATCCGTCCCGCCACTGCCGAGGAACTCGTCCATGGTCATGTGCATGGTGAGCACGGCCACCACCATTGATAAGTGGTCAAAGCATCTTTTTTAGTCGGTAAATCAACTCTAACGCTGCTTTCGGGCTTAGCTCGT
>PFJY01000152.1 GCA_002784065.1 Hydrogenophilales bacterium CG_4_10_14_3_um_filter_58_23
AATCCCTTGCGGGTCGAGGAGGAATTATGTCAATAAATCAGATTGGCGGGAAATATTTCTCCGCGATAGCGGCTTCGTCCAACATGCGGTATGTGGGAGCGACCTCCTGGTCGCGAATTCGGTAGTTCGCGACCAGGAGGTCGCTCCCACATATACCGCTGTTTCAAGTTGACTGACTACATGACTTACCCATGAAAAAATCTAAAGCGGTTTTTGCGCCAGTGAATCACCATCCCCGGTTGCGTGATGCGGCAACCGTCATCGTTGCCGGTTTCCTGGCCGGGGTGGCAATTCCTGCCGTGGCGGGGCAAACCGACCCTTTTTCGACACAGGGACTGGCCGCAAGCTCCATGGCGGGGAGTGTTCGGCATCCCCAGTCCGCCATCCCCTGCGAGAACGTCCAACCCTCCCAAACTCCGCTTTCGCTGACCGATGTGGTGGAACGGGCGCTGTGCAACAACCCGCAAACCCGCGAGGCCTGGGCGAACGCGAGAGCCCAGGCGGCCCAGGTGGGCATCGGCGAATCCGCCTATCTGCCATCGATCAGCATCGGCGGCGCGGTAACGAGAAACCGCACCGATGGCGGCAATTCGGGAGCATTCGGCACGGCAACCTATAACCAGCAAAGCGTCAGCGCCTCTTTGAGCTACCTGTTGGTTGATTTCGGCGCGCGCGACGCCGCCCTGGAGAACGCCAGACAGGTTCTCGCCGCGCTGAACTCGACCCAGGACGCCACCATCCAGTCGGTGTTCCTGTCCGCAGTGCAGGCCTATTATCAGCTTTTTGCCACCCAGGCCGCCGTTGCCTCCGTGAAGGAAGCGGAAAAATCCGCCCTCGAAAGTCTCAATGCCGCCACCGCCCGTTACAACGTCGGCAGCGGCACGCCGGCCGACAAGCTGCAAGCCCGGACGGCCTATTCGCAAGCCATGCTGAACCGGATCCAGGCCGAGGGGGACGCCAGAAACGCCCAGGGTGTGCTGGCAAACAGCATGGGGGCGGACGCCAACCGCACTTTTGCAATCTCGCCGCCTTCCCTTCAGGTGGCGGACGCGCAGTTCGAACGCGATATCGCAGGACTGATCGAAGAGGCGCGGCGCTTGCGCCCCGACCTGGCGGCCGCGGAGGCCCAGGTCAACGCCGCCAGGGCCAATGCCGAAGCGGTGAATTCTGCCGGAATGCCGACCGTTTCCCTGTCGACGAACTTATCCCATAGCGATTCCGGCCTTTCCGCCCCGGCCAACGATTCGGCGCTGGGCGTGTCGGTCAATTTCCCGCTCTTCACCGGCTACAATACGACTTACCGCATCCGTGCCGCCCAGGAGCAGATCGAAACCCGCCTCGCCCAGCGCGAAAAAATCAGCCAGCAGGTTGCCCTGGACGTGTGGAAAGCCTACCAGGGCGTCGTCACCGGAACCCAGGCGGTAACAAGCAGCGCCGATCTGGTGTCTGGCGCAGCCCAGTCGGAACGTGTCGCGCTCGGGCGCTACAAGGCGGGCGTGGGGAACATCCTCGATCTCCTGATCGCCCAGACAGCGCTCGCCAGCGCCCGGATGCAGAACATCCAGGCCATTTACAACTGGCACATCGCCAAGGCGGCGCTGGCCCAGGCCATGGGCAAACTGGACTTTCCCGCCATTGCAGCGTCCGCGCCGCAACAGGCCAACCCTTAACCGACCAACCCTTAACCGATCAGACTCGCCATGAACCTACGCTCCCTGCTGTGGAACAAATTCACCCTCATCGTGCTGCTGATCGCCCTCGGCGCAGGAGGCTATTTTTACTGGCAGAAATCACATGCCCCGTCTCTCGAAGAGCGTTACAAAACCCAGGCACTGGAGACGGGGGAGGTTACCCAGACGGTTTCCGCCAACGGCACGCTCAATCCGGTGGTGCTGGTGAATGTCGGCACCCAGGTCTCGGGGACAGTGAAAAAGCTGCATGTGGATTTCAATGACCGGGTCAGTGCGGGACAAATGCTGGCGGAGCTCGATCCCGCCCTGTTCCAGGCACAGGTGGGCAGCAGCGAGGCCAACGTGAGCAACGCCCAGGCATCCCTGGAGCTGGCTCTTGCCAACGAGATGAGAATGCGCGAACTGTTCAGACAGGAATACGTCTCCCGGCAGGAGCTGGATCAGACGGTACAGGCCTTGAAATCGGCCCACGCCCAGCTCGCCCTGGCACGGGCGCAACTGCGGAAGGACCGCACCAACCTCGGCTACTCCGTCATCCGCTCGCCGGTTTCAGGCGTGGTGGTATCGCGCGTGATCGACATCGGCCAGACCGTGGCCGCCAGCTTCCAGACGCCGACCCTGTTCACGATCGCCCAGGATCTCTCCAAAATGCAGATCGATTCCAGTTTTGCCGAGGCCGACGTGGGCAACATCCGGGTCGGGCAGGCGGTACGTTTCACCGTGGATGCCTTCCCCAACCGCACCTTCCACGGCGTGGTCAAGCAGCGCCGGCTCAACCCCACCACCTTGCAGAACGTGGTGACCTACGATGTGGTGGTGGCGGTTGACAACCCCGAGCAGATACTGATGCCGGGAATGACGGCCTACGTCAACATCACCATCGCCCAGCGCAAGAACGTGTTGCTGGTGCCCAACACGGCACTGCGCTTCAAACCCGTCGATGCCGCACCCAAAAACGGCAAGCCAAGAAGTAAAGAGGAGCGCAAAAAAGCGCTGGGTGGTACCGTGTATGTTCTGGCAAACGACAAACTCAAACCGGTCAGGATAGGCACCGGAATCACCGACAACAAGTTTACGGAAGTCGTGTCCGGGGATTTGAAGGCAGGCGATCAGGTGGTGACCGAGGAAGTTATTTCATCCCAGGGTGCTGGACAGTCGCCGGGTACCATGAAGATGAGAATGTTCTGATGGAGGGCGAACCGATCATCCGCATCAGCGGCTTGGGCAAGGATTACCTGACCGCCGCCGGGTCCGTTCCGGCGCTGCAAGATATCAGTCTCGCCATTTACCCGGGGGAGTTCGTCGCCATCATGGGGCCTTCCGGGTCGGGCAAATCCACCTTCATGAACCTCCTCGGTTGCCTCGACGTTCCCTCCGGAGGCGCTTATTCCCTCAATGGAACCGACGTGCGGACGCTCGACAGGGATCAGCTCGCGCAGCTAAGGAACGCGGTGATCGGCTTCGTGTTCCAGGGATTCAACCTGCTTCCCCGCGCCAACCTGATCGACAACGTGGCGCTGCCCCTGGTTTACGCCGGGGTGGGCAAGGCAGACCGGGTCAGGCGGGCGCAGGAAATGCTCGACAAGGTCGGCCTGGGCAAGTACGGCGCTTCCCGCCCCAACCAGATTTCCGGCGGCCAACAGCAGCGGGTGGCCATCGCCCGCGCCCTGATCAACCGCCCACGGCTGATCCTGGCCGACGAACCGACCGGCAACCTGGACACCCGGACCAGCCAGGAAATCATGAGCCTGTTCACCGCACTCAACCGGGATGAAGGCATCACCGTGATCCTGGTGACGCACGAAGCCGATATCGCTTCCTATGCCAGCCGCCTGGTGCGCTTCATAGATGGACACCTGGCCCATGACGGCGCGGTCGATCACGAAATGCACGGATCTGTGGGAGCGGCGTCCTCGCCGCGAAAGGGTGACGGCACATCGGTTCGCGGCGAGGACGCCGCTCCCACAGCAGCATCTCCGAGGAACCCAAGATGATCGGCGCGATGCTGAGCGAAGCCTGGATTGCCATGGGCGCGAACCGGCTGCGCACCTTTCTCACCATGCTGGGAATGATGATCGGGGTCGGCGCCGTGATCCTCATGCTGGCCATTGGCCAAGGCGCGCAGTATCTGGTGGACCAGTCCATCGCCTCCATGGGAAGCAATCTTTTCATCGTCCTTTCCGGCTCCTCGACTTCCGGCGGCATACGCATGGGCTCGGGCGCGGCCCCCACGCTCACCGTCGCGGATGCCCAGGCCATCGCCGAACTGCCCAGCGTCGCGGCAGTCGCACCCAACGCGCCCGGCACGGCGCAACTGGTGTACGGATCCAATAACTGGAGTACCCAGGTGGTCGGCACCCTGCCCAGCTATCTCGAAGTGCGCGACTGGGAGCTGGCCGCAGGCTACCCCTTCACCGACTCGGATGTGCGCTCCGCCACCCGCGTCGCCCTGCTGGGGCAGACGGTGGTAAAAAATCTGTTCGGCGACGAGGACCCGGTCGGCAAAACCATCCGCATCAAGCAGAGCCCCTACCAGGTGGTGGGCGTGCTGGCCATGAAGGGACAAAGCCTGGACGGGCGCGACCAGGACGACACCGTGCTGATTCCTGTCACCACCGCGCAGCGCAAGCTGTTCGGCACCCAGTTCCAGGGGACGGTGCGCTATATGATGGCTCAAGCGGTTTCGGCGGAGGCCATGCCGGTGGCCGAGCGTGCCATCACCCAGTTGTTGCGCCAGCGCCACCGCGTCAAGGAGGGGGCCGAGAACGACTTTACGGTGCGCAACCTCACTGCCTTGGCGAATACCGCCGCCGAAACCACCCGCGTCATGTCCCTCATGCTCGGCGCCATCGCTTCCATCTCCCTGCTGGTGGGCGGCATCGGCATCATGAACATCATGCTGGTCTCGGTCACAGAACGCACACGGGAAATCGGCATCCGCATCGCCATCGGCGCCCGGAGCCGCGACATCCTGCTACAGTTCCTGCTCGAAGCTATCATCATTTCCATCGCTGGCTGCCTGGTGGGCGTGGGCCTCGGCATCGGCGGCGCTGTGCTGGTGAACCAGATCACCGGGACCGCCGTGGTGATCACCATGAGCTCCGTCATCATGGCGTTCATGGTGGCGGCTGCGGTGGGGGTGTTTTTTGGCTTTTATCCGGCCAGAAAGGCCGCTCGTCTGGAACCGATCGAAGCGTTGCGCTATCAATAAAAACCCAAGCCGGAACCCGAGATTGTCAGATGCCCGCCATCAGTGGTCTCTCTGTCTGGCTACCCGGTGGAAAAGTCCGGGATGCGGCTCGAATTCGGCCTACAATTAGTCCTGTTAGCAGCTGTCCACCCAAGGGCCGAGCCATGAAGTTTTCAGCCCAAGTTACTCAGAATGGGGAAGCCAAACTTGTTGTGATGGATGTTCGCTCATATGAGGAGCACGAAGAACCCCTGGCGCTTCTCAAGATACTTGGCTTTGGGCAACCGCGAGATTAAACAAGGACACTTCCGACCCGCTGATGAAGTGTTTGCGGATAAAGCCATCTAACTGGAAAGCATCACCGCTTTGGAGAAAAATCATGAAAATTTCCTTTCACGGCGCCGATCGCGGCGTCACTGGTTCCTGCCATCTGCTGGAGTGCGCTGGCAAGCGCGTGTTGATCGACTGCGGCCTGTATCAGGGCGGGCATGAACTTGGCGAAGAAAACGCCGCGCCTTTCGGCTTCGACGCTGCGGCCATCGATTACGTGCTGCTGACCCACGCGCACCTGGATCATTGCGGCCGGTTGCCACTCCTGGTCAAGCGTGGCTTTCGCGGCGAAATCATCGCCACCGCCGCGACCCGCGAGCTGGCGCGCGTGGTCATGCTCGACTCGGCGCACCTGCAGGAAGAAGAGGCCAACTGGCAGGCGCGCAAGACCGCACGGCGCGGCAGCGCGGAAGTGCCGCAGCCGCTCTACACTACGCTGGACGCGCTGAATACGCTGGACTATTTTGGCCGTATTGCGGCTTACGACAAGTTCATTGAGCTGGCGCCGGGTATACGTGTTTCTTTCCTCGATGCCGGGCATATCCTCGGCTCGGCCAGCGTTCATCTGCACCTGGAAGAAGACGGTCGCAGCCGCAGCGTGGCGTTCTCCGGCGACCTCGGCAACAGCGGTCGACCGCTGTTGCGCGACCCGGTGCCGCCCCCCGAGGTGGATGCCGTGGTGATGGAAACCACCTACGGCGACCGCCTGCACAAGCCGTTGCAACCGTCGATTGAAGAGTTCTACCAAGCCATCGAGGACACCTTCCGGCGCGGCGGCAATGTCATCATCCCCACCTTCGCGCTGGAGCGCGCGCAGGAACTGCTTTATTACCTGCGCGAGGCGGTGGAAAGCGGTCGCCTGAGCAAAAGCATGCAGGTGTTTCTGGATTCGCCCATGGCGATCTCAGCCACCGAGATTTTCCGCCGCCACCCGGAATGCTTCGATCCCGAAGCCTTTGCCAAATTTGGACACGGGCGCGACCCCTTCATGCTGCCGGGCATCCATTTCACCCGTGAAACCGCCGACTCGATGGATCTCAATCGTATCAGCGGCGGCGCCGTTATTCTCGCCGGGTCGGGCATGGCGACCGGCGGGCGAATACGCCACCACCTCAAGCACAATCTGTGGCGGCAGAATTCCAGCGTGATCTTCGTCGGCTTTGCGGCCAAAGGCACACTCGCACGGCAGATCATCGACGGCGCGAAAACCGTCCACCTGTTCGGCGAAGAAATTCCGGTCAAGGCGCGCATCCACACCATCAACGGATTTTCCGCCCACGCCGATCGCGATGAATTGCTCGCCTGGCATCGTCGGGTGGGCGCAGCGCGAACTTTTCTGGTTCATGGCGAAGAAGAAGTCATGCGACAATTCGGGGCGCTACTCGAAAACACGCAGGTGGAAATGCCCACGCTGGGGCAGTTTTTCGAACTGTGATGACGGTCAGATAGGAATAATATTGGCTCTTTTCGCAAACCGTGTTGGTGGC